>JANXBC010000009.1 GCA_025060555.1 Candidatus Bipolaricaulota bacterium | reverse complement strand
CGGCCACAATTACCTCCTCCTCCTTGCCCGACTCATAGCGGAGAAGGACCTTTTTCACCCGCTCGCGGGCCACGATCTCCCCCTGCTGATCGAAGGAATACCGCTCGTCAGCATCTAGGGTCATCGGCAGACCTGGACGCACCCGACTTCCCACTCGCACATCCCGGCGCAAAATCTTTCCCTGTGGGACGAGATAGGCCTTCTCCGTGTGGTTTGGGGTCTCCACCACAATTCGCCAATATGGCTCGATGGCCAACACCTCCGCAGCTTCTGGGATATGGCGCGGAGGTTTACGGGCGATCAACTCTCCCCGTTGGATCCGCGTGTTATTGGCCACAAGGAGGTCATAGTCATAAGGCACACGGTAGTCAGTGGTGCGGCTCCGCATGGAGCGGGAGGTGACAACCTCCTCGACCGGCACGAAGAACAGTTCTTCCCGCTCGCCGACCTTTATCGGCTCGAAATATTTCTCCCACCCAAGCTTTCGCACCCGCTCCTCAAGCTCCTCCTTGAGGCGGAGCTCTGAGCCAGTATGAGTCTGGATTGCGTACCACCGTTTGCGCTGCATCGCCGGATCACTTGGTAACAAGAAGTCGCAGGAGGTATTGGAGCACCAAGTCCACCACGCCGAGGTACACCCCGAGGGCCAGGGTGAGAACGATGACGAGCACGGTGAAAGTCAAAACCTCCCGGCGCGAGGGCCAACTGACCCGCGTCACCTCGGCGCGTACGGACGCAAAATACTCACGCACCCTTGTCACCACCGACATCCTTCCTCCTTGGCAGGCCCGGGAGGACTCGAACCCCCAACCTGCGGATTTGGAGTCCGCCGCTCTGCCACTTGAGCTACGGGCCTGTCCGCACCCGAGGAAAAACCTCGGGCCCTATACCTCCTTGTGCTCCGTGTGCTTGCGGCACCACTTGCAATACTTGCGAAACGCTAGCTTCTGGCGGGATTTCTGGCGGTTCTTGCGCGTATGATAATTATACCGCCCGCACTGAGAGCAAGCCAAAGCCACAATGAGAACGTTCTCTTTTTTTGCCATGTTACTTGAGGATCTTCGTCACCACTCCGGCGCCCACGGTCTTCCCACCCTCACGAATCGCGAACCGCTGCCCCTCCTCGAGCGCCACGTGCTTGAGGAGTTTGCACCGGAGATTATCCACGTTGTCGCCGGGCATGACCATCTCCACACCCTCCGGAAGGATGATTTCCCCAGTGACATCGGTGGTACGGAAGTAGAACTGCGGTTTATATCCGGTGAAGAACGGCGTATGGCGACCGCCTTCGTCCTTGGAGAGGACATACACCTGGGCCAGGAACTCCGTGTGCGGGGTGATGGAGCCAGGCGCCGCCAACACCTGGCCACGCTCCACTTCCTCCTTCTCAATCCCGCGCAGAAGCACACCCACGTTGTCCCCGGCCATGGCCTCGTCGAGAACCTTGTTGAACATCTCGATGGAGGTGGCCACCGTCTTCTTGATCTCGTCCGTGAGGCCGACGATCTCCACCTCATCGCCTGGCTTGAGCCGGCCCCGCTCCACCCGACCAGTGACCACCGTGCCGCGCCCTTTGATGGAGAAAATGTCCTCGATGGGCATGAGGAAGGGCTTGTCCTCCTCGCGCTTAGGCAGCGGGATATAGTTATCCAGAGCATCGAGGAGCTCCAAGATCGGCTTAACCGCGGGGTCATCAGCGGAGTTCGCCTGCAGAGCTTTGAGGGCCGAGCCACGGATCACGGGAACCTCATCACCGGGGAACTCGTACTTGGTGAGGAGGTCGCGGATTTCCATCTCCACGAGATCCAAGAGCTCCGGATCATCCACGAGGTCCACCTTGTTTAGGAAAACCACGATGGCCGGTACGTTCACCTGGCGGGCCAAAAGCACATGCTCCCGGGTTTGGGGCATCGGCCCATCCACGGCAGAGACCACCAAGATCGCGCCGTCCATCTGGGCTGCGCCGATGATCATGTTCTTGATGTAGTCATGGTGACCAGGGCAGTCGATGTGGGCATAGTGACGTTTTTCTGTCTCGTACTCCACGTGGGCCACGTTCACGGTGAGGATTTTCGTTTCGTCGCGGCGGAAGAGCTTAGCGTCGGCCTTAGCCACCTCCTCGTAGCTCCGGAACTTGGCAAAACCCTTCCAGGCCAAGACCTTGGTGATGGCCGAGGTCAAGGTCGTCTTGCCGTGGTCGATGTGCCCAATGGTCCCCACGTTGATATGTGGCTTCGTTCGTACAAACTGCTCTTTCGTGGCCATCCTTACCCTCCTTGAATTGTGGGCCTTCGGGAGCCCGCGGCCGGAATCGAACCGGCGACCTTCCCATTACCAGCGGGATGCTCTTCCGACTGAGCTACACGGGCTCAACATCAGAGTTTACCCGAACGCTTCGGGCACACGCAAGTGGAGGGGGAGGGATTCGAACCCCCGAAGGCCGAAGGCCGCCAGGTTTACAGCCTGGTGCGTTTGGCCGCTTCGCTACCCCTCCTCAACGCCCCACCCGGCTAGGGACCCACACAGGGCCTTAGCCCTTGGCGGGCACGCAAAGCCAGTGGCCCGAGTCGAACGGGCAACCTTCCGCTTACAAGGCGGATGCTCTACCCCTTGAGCTACACTGGCTAGTTTGGCCCATTCTAGCTTTGGCGGAGATCTCCCTCAACCAGCCCGTATACCAAAACCCGGCGCCGGCGTGGCCCGTCGAACTCACAAAAATACACGCCCTGCCAAGTCCCCAACGCCAGCCGCCCTTCCTCCACTGGCAAAAGAAGGGACGGGCCAAGTAGGGCGGCCCGCACGTGCGCGGGGGAGTTCCCCTCCTCATGGGAGAAGGGAATATTCGGAACCATTCGGGAAAAAGCCCGACAAAAATCCACGCGTACGTCGGGATCGGCGGCTTCGTTGACGGTCAATGCGGCCGTGGTATGGGGACAGAAAAGCAAAACCATCCCCTCGGCAACACCCAAAGCCCGGACGGCGTCATTCACCTGGGGCGTGATATCCCGAACCTCCTCCTTCGCATGGGTTTCGATGGCGATTTCCTTGCGTTTGAGGCTCATCGCAAAGCTGCTTCCAGCTTCTCCCCAAGTCCAGCGGGGTCGCGGACGCCTTGCACATGCAGGATCACCTCGCCGGCCACGCCGCGCAGGACTGCCACCAAAACGAGGTTCTCCTGGGCCAACACTTCCAAAGCCCGGTAGATCTCCGTAGGATTTTGTGGGCGCAGCCTAATCCGCAACCCACTTTCGCCGAGTGCGGCGAGGTGGGCCAACGCGCGCAGGAGCCCATCTTTGGAAAAAGTGCCAACCAGACGCCGCTCCCCATCCACCACGGGCAAAACCAAATAATGGGAGAGGAGAGCCGCCGCGCGTTCCAAGGGGTCCTCAGGGGTGAGAACATCCTGGGGTGGGGTGAGGAGCTTCTCCACAGGAAGGTCAGGGGAAGGGGCGGCCGCCAAAGCCTTCCTGGTGAGGAAACCCCGCAACCTCTGGGCCTCATCCACCACGAATAGCACCGTAAGGCCCTTTTCCTCCGCCTCTTTTAAGGCCTCCCGCACGGGAACAGAACAGGCCACCGCTGGGACCGCGGGGTTCATCCACTCTTTAACTACCATGGGTTGCAGTCCGCAATTGTGCTAGCACTCGCTCCTGAAGCGCCGCAGGCACGTAGTCATAGCGGAGGAACTCCATCTGGAACGTGGCTCGCCCCTGTGTCATCGATTTCAGGTCCAGGGCATAGGAAAGGATCTCCGCGAGCGGCACCTCCGCGCGGATCCGCGTACGGCCGCCCTCGGACTCCATCCCCAAGATCCGCCCACGCCGGCCGTTCAAGTCCGAGATGATATCGCCGGTGAAGGTCTCCGGAGTGGTTACGGTGAGGAGCATGATGGGCTCAAGCAGCGTGGGATCAGCTTTCTCCACGGCGAGCTTAAACGCCTGCCGCGCGGCGATCCTAAAGGAAAGTTCTGAGGAGTCCACTTCATGATACATCCCGTAGAACACCGCAGCCTTGATGTCCACCATGGGGAACCCCGCGAGGAAGCCCTCCTCCATGGCATCCCGCACACCCTTTTCCACCCCGGGGATGAATTCCTGGGGGATGACCCCGCCCTTCGTCTCATCGGCGAACTCGAAGCCCGCCCCGCGGGGAAGGGGCTCAATCCGCAGGTGGACCTCCCCAAACTGCCCTCGCCCACCGGTCTGCTTCTTGTGCCGATAACTCGCGATGGAAGACTTGCGTATCGTCTCCCGATACGGGACCTTGGGGAGGCGATAAGTGACCTCCACCCCGTATCTATTACGCAGACGCTCGGCCAAAACATCGAGATGAATATCACCCATCCCTGAAACCAGCCCTTCTTTCGTCACGGGGTCACGGGTGTAAGTGAGGGTGGCTTTAGTGCTAACGAAGTCCCGCAAGACAGTGCTCATCTTCTCTTCATCAGCTTGGGATTTCGGGGCTACAGCCCGAATGAACACAGGTTTGGGGAAGGGAATGGGGGGGAGAGACGCGGCCTCTGGGTTAACACTTAAAGTGGCTCCCAGGGATACCCCTTCTATCTTCCCAAGCGCAACGATCTCACCGGCGCTGGCCCGGCCAACTTTTTCCATCTTCGTCCCCGCGAACCCATAAATATCGCGGAGCTGAACCTTGTTCCGCGTGGCAAGATCATAGAGCGTGTCCCCTTCCTTGATCTCTCCGGAGAGGACGCGCACATAGGTGAGGCGGCCAAGGTAGGGGTCCAAAGCCAGATTAAAACAGCGCACCTTTGTCTCCCCACCGTTTTGTAGCTCTGGGGCCAAAATGGTCGCCCAATTTAAAAGCTCCGTGATGCCAACGTTTGCGGTTGCCGACCCAAAAATGATCGGCACAAGCTCGCCGCTCGCAACGCCCGCGCGCAAGGCCTTGACCACATCCTCCCGCCCAACCTCCTCCTCTCCCAAGAATTTTTCCAAAAGCACGTCATCAAAGGCAGCGACTTCCTCGATCAGACTAGCACGCAGATCTTGCGCTAGCGGGGGCAACCCCTTTTCTGCGCTCAAAAGGTCCACAAGCCCATTTAGTACTGCGTTTTCACGGATAGGGAAATAAAGCGGCACAAATTTGGCGGGAAGGGAGTTCTTGAGGTCATGCAAAACTTTTTGGGGATCGGCGAGGGGTTTGTCCATCATGTTTACGAACACCAAAGCTGGACGGCGATAAACATTGCGCACGATCTCCCACGCTTGTTCGGTGACGACCTCCACCGGTTTTTCTGCGTTGACCACAAGCACGGCCAGATCCGCAACGTCCAGCCCCTTGTGGATTTCCTCCACGAATTCGCCAAGCCCAGGGGACACAAGGACCGTGAGTTTCCGGTCTTGCCACAGGCAAACACCGAGCGCTAGGTCGATGGTGATACCCCGATTTTTCTCTTCTGGGCTGCGGTCAAACACGGCCTCTTGAGCATTGGCCGCTTTCAAAATGGCCTCAGCCAGAGCAGTCTTGCCCGAACCGGAGTGGCCAACAAGACAAACGCTGTAAGGTTTTCCCATTCAGATCACCCCAGAAGTTGCCGCAAACGTTAGATCCAGTATATCCTAGAGCAGAAGGAGGGACAAAGTGGGGATCTTCGGACTGCGTGGTCGCGCCACCCATAAAGTGCGCGAACTCGTGGCTGAACACGTGCGCTGGGTGGGAGAAACGTTGCGCGCCATGCGCCAAGCAGTGGAGGCATTTCTCGCCGGTGAAACCTGGGAAGCATTGGAAGAGCGGGCGGTGGAGGTGCATCGCCAGGAGAGCCGCGCCGATGATGCCCGCCGCGACGCCGAGACGACCCTGGTGAGGGGGGCCCTCCTCGTGGGCACACGCCGCAACCTCCTCGACGTTTTGGATGTGCTCGATTTCGTGGCCAACAACGCGGAAGCGGCCGTGGATTTCCTCGTGTACCAGCGCGTAGCCGTTCCCAACATCCTTTTCCCCTTGATCCAAGAATTTTTGCATGGGCTTGAGGAAGAGTGGCACACACTCCAGGCAGCAGTGGACGCGTTTTTGTCAGCAAATGCTGAGGAAACTGTCCGCCTCTGCGATGAGGTGGACCAACGCGAAAGCCACTTGGACGATATCCACCGCCGCCTCATCCTCCGACTTTTCGCCACGGACATCCCCTTGGCCGAGAAAATCCAAGCCCGCGATTTCCTCCATCACCTGGAGGGATGTGCCAACGCCATGGAGGATGTGGCGGATCTCCTCACGGTTGCGGTGGCGGCAAGCCTTTCCTTTTAGGGGGTGATGAACTTGCGCATGCTGAGAGGATGGGGTTGGCAAAAGCCCTTGCGCTTCAATGAGCATGCCAGGCGTGTGGAAGAAACGGTGGAGGAGCTGGGAAAGCAGTTGCGGGCCTGGGTGCGAGGGGAAGGGGTTCAAGCAGAGGGGGTGAGCGAGCGGGAACATGCCGCCGACATTGTCAAGCGGGAGATTCGCTTGCAGACCGCAAAAGCCCGCCGATCCCCCCTCCCAAAAGATAGGCTCCTCGAACTCCTTTGGCATCAGGATGAGATCGCTGATCTTTCCCAAGATGCGGCGCTCCTCATGGCTTTGCGCCGACCAAATCTGGGCTTGGAGTTAGAGGACGCTTTTCGGGCCCTGGGCGAGATCCTGAGCAAGACCGTTCACACCTATGCCCAGGCCATCGTCAGCTTTGAAGAAGCTTGCCTTGCGGGGAGACTTACGGAAAAAGCCCAGGACATTTCAGCACAAATCGATTTGGTCAATCGTCTTGAGCATGAATCCGACCTCCTGGAACGGGAAATCGTGGCCACGGTTTATAAGCGCGAGGATTTGCCTGCGTTTGATCGCTACCATCTTGTGCAGCTTGTGTTGCTTTTAGGGGATACGGTGGACCAAGTGGAAAACGCCGCGGGCGATCTAGCCCTCCTTATGGCGGCAGTACTGTGACTTTGTCGCGCAAGCTCTCAAGGAGCTTCGGACCAATCCCGGGAACGGAAAGGAGGTCCTCAATGGTTCTGAAGGGGCCATGCGTTTCCCGCCAGGACACGATGCGCGCGGCAAGAACGGGCCCGATCCCCGGTAGTTTCTCCAACTGAGCAGCGGTGGCGCGATTCAAGTCCAAAGGAGTTGTCTCGATAAATGTCACCGGCAAGACCGTAGCATCAACCTCAAGGATCCGCACTTCCGGAACGACTGGCCTTTTTGGGGGAATCCAGCGTATCCCAACGTACACAAGTACGGAGGCGATCAGGAAAAACGCAACCCAAAAGCGCGCAGGAACTTCAGGGGAGAAGTTCTTTGATTCGCTCCAGACCAAACCTCTCTTGCGCGGTCCGCGCCAATTCCGGCTGCCGCTCATATCTTTCCTTCGCGAATTTTCCTTTCCATCCGCTCACGAGCAGTTCTCGCAGCGCCGCCCGCGCCCCCGGATTTTCCGCAAGCCACTCGCGATGCTTTCCCACCAATTCCTCGATCTCCGCCAAATAAAGATCTGTCGCCACGGCCTCCTTGAATAAAGCAAAAGCGGTTGGGGTATCTTGGGGCAAGAGCTCCACGGCCCTTCGCCAAGTTTCGCGCCGGGAAATTTCCTGCGCGGCCTTGGCCCTCATGCGCTCCTCCTTCCGCCGGAATTCCCCCAATCGCCAAACAGGGAACGCAAGGAGCTCATGAGGGCAACCATCGTGTTTCGGGAAATCTTCGGGACGATGGACGATGCGGCCATGCCAGGAGAGGCAGGCCTCGCACGTGCGCCAGTTGACGTTGGTGTAGCACTGATAGAGGCGGGTACGCCCCCGGAGGATGTAGCTCATGATCCGAAGAACATCGGAGAAAGACATTCATGCCGAGGGTGGGAGTCGAACCCACACGCCCCTTCCGGGGCACGGGATTTTGAGTCCCGCGCGTCTGCCTATTCCGCCACCTCGGCCCCAAAGATTATACCCGCGTTTCCTGGCTAGCTTGGCAGCTTGGGCACACTCCATAGCCTTGGACCACAATCTCCATGAGATTGAATCCCTTGTTAGCCGCAGCCGCTTCCACGGCATTCCGTGCCTCCCCTACTGGAAATTCCCAAACTCGGCCACACACCCGACACACGAGGTGGCCATGGTCTTCACGGCCAAAAGCCCGTTCATAATGGACATGGGCTTCGCCCAACTCCACCTTCCGCACGAGCCCAGCCCGCTCCAGAAGACCAAGGGTTCGGTATATCGTCGCTGGGGAAACGCGGGGATGTAGGGCCGCCCAGAGATCTATGGCCTCGAAATGGCGGGGAAGCCCGGACAAAGCCCGCAACACAGCCAAGCGACTGCGCGTGACGTTGAGCCCCTCTTTCTTCAGGAAATCCACAAAAACCTCAACCGGATCCACGCGTGCTGGCATGCCCCCCCTCCACCCCTGGCCCGATGAGCGCGAGGTCTCCCAACCTCACCCCCGCTTCGGCCGCGACGGGAAAACATTTTGCCTGGAAAAGGAAGAAAATTGGCCCCCGTTCTTGGGACAGGCCCTCGAAATTGCCCATCCCTTTGCTTATGACGAGCTTGGCCTCCCGGAAACGCGCACGGAATTCCGGGGAACACAAAGGAAGCAAAATGCCTGGGATATCAGCCCCAGTAGTGATTACCTGAACTTCCTCAGGAAGCCCGATCTCAGCGAGGTCAGCAAGGGTGACATCGTTGAGGATTGGACCGCCTCGCACCGCGAGGGTTACCTGCTTTCCTTGCGCCAAAAGCTCTTCAATCAAAATGCGATCGGCCACAATCTCCCCAGCGTTATCCGCAAGGTACAGGACCTCCTGGGTTTTCGCGAGGGCCGCTAGGAAGCTCTCAAAGTCCCAGCGACCAAGGGGGGAGGCCAGCGCCCGCTCTAGCGCGCTCAGGAAGTCGATCTTTTCGTGGACCCCGAGGTCCAGGGCGTTTGCGGCGGCGGCCAGAACCATCGCTTCCGCGAGGGGGTCAGGAGCAGTGCGCACGCGCTCCTTTAGCTTAGGATAGAGCGCTAAAAGTTTAGCATTGCCCTCACGCTTCGCTGGCGCAAACGGATCTCCTTCGCCTAGCTCCCTTCGCAACACTTCCGCCACCGCGGCGCCGAGGGCCAGCGGTGGTTGTTCCCGCTCCCAGCGGGTGCATACCGCTGCAGTTTCTTGCAGAGCTCGCCAAAGCTTCCCCTCCGCGGCTCCCACTATCCTTCCCGCGCTCAATGAAGCCCGTAAAACACAGGGAATGCACTCCGGATAGGTACGCATCGTCAGCCCCCCAAAATTACCCTAACCTCTCCCCAAGGGGGGAAGAGGCGGGCAAGCCCTGCTAGATCCAAGGAGGTTTGATTCCAGAAAAAGCGAAAGATAATCGGCGGAAATATGCCTCGTATTTTTCGTCATCCTCTCCTAAACCTCACAGCAAAATTCTCCGGTATGAGAAAACACGTTTAGGATGTCTTAGTGGCATAGTAGCTTCCCATGCCGATTTCTGCAAAGCCTACTGGCCGGCCCTCCAGCCTTTCGCCTAGGTCCCCAACATCAGCTGTAGAAGCTTTTCCTTCACTTCTTCCCGGGAGGATATCTGCCTCCAAGGCTTTACCTCCTTCGCCAGGCATTCGCAGCGGAAGCTTCCCAGAAATTGCTTTCTTTTGGTCAAAAGGATGGGACCAAAACATGAGCCTTATCCCAAAAACGCTCTTTACGATCTGAGATGGTCGAAGTCCCTTTTACAAGAAAGCGTTGGCGTTTTTGTGCGGGCCTCATGTAAAGTTTCCTTCCAGTTTGTGTTGGGACGGTAGTTCCTCTTGAGCCGTAAAATGAATGGCTATGCGGGAGAAAATTGTACGCTGGGCTTTGGAGCTTTTGCGCTTTCCCACCGTCACCGGCCGCGAAGAACTGTGCGCTGCGTACTTGGCCGAAGAGCTTGGGAATTTGGGGATGAGCGTCTCGGAACAGCCGGTATTGGGGGCAGGGGCCAATATCCTCGCCGCCCGCGGCGAGGGAGGCCCGTGGATCATCACCCACCTCGACGTCTATCCCCCTTTTGAACACCCCGCTCCTTTCCAGCCCAAAGTAGAGAACGGTCAGATTGTGGGAAGGGGCGCGGTGGACACGAAAGGCCAGATTGCCGCGCTCCTTTGGGCTTTGGCCGAGACGGAAGAACCGGTGCAAGTGGCCCTGGTGGTGGACGAAGAGGAACTTGGTCGGGGTTCAGAGGCGTTGGAGGTCCCACCCGGTGTGGAGGGCGCGATTGTCCTTGAGCCCACCAATCTCAAAATCGCTATTGCTGAGGCTGGGTCAGTGGGACTGGAGGTCCTCGTGCGGGGAAAAGCCGCGCATGGGACAACCCCTTGGGCCGGGGAGTCCGCCATCGAGCGCGCGTTTTCCCTCTATCAGCGCCTCCTTTCCGCACCGTTCATGCACCACCATCACCCCCTTTTCCCAAAAGGGACATGGGTGAACCTCGGCCGCATCGAGGGAGGCTACGACACGATGGTCGTTCCCCCGCATTGCCGCATGGAGCTAGATTTGGGGTTTGCCCCAGGGTTATCTGCACAAGAAGTCATCAACCAAACGGAGGAAGCCATGGCTGAGGCCGAACGCATCTTCGTCACCGATGCTTGGGAGCCTTGGGAGACGGAGAAAAGCGAGAAAGTTGTACAGATCCTGGTCCAGGCCTACGAAAGGACGTTAGGAAAAATAGCGGCATTTACAGGAATGCCTTCCTGGACGGACGGAGCAAACATCGTTCGAAAGGGAATCCCCACCGTGGTGTTCGGCGCGGGAGACTTGGCCGTAGCTCATACTTGGCACGAGTCCGTAAATCTGGAGGAACTAGTGATCCTAGCCCAAGTCCTCGCGGCCTTTATTCGTCTTTGGGCTCGGGGATAGGGCGGAACATCCTGATCCACTCACCCCAACGGCCGATTTCTTTGAATCCAAGTTTCTTGTACCACTCGCGGGCCTTCATGTTCCCCACACCCACCCAAAGAGCAGCAAGCTTCCTCCCATGGCTATGGCCTAAGCTATAAGCCTGGTTCAATAAGGCCCGTCCCACTCCTTTGCCTTGCCATTCCGGAGCGACCACGATCTCGTGGATTTCCAGCACCGTGCCCAGCTCCCAATCCTTCCACTCCGGGCAGGCGGCGATGAACCCCACGACGCAACCGTTCACCTCGGCCACAAGAAAACCGCTTTTACAAGTCCGACGGAGCCATTTCAGATACCGTCTAGCCTCGCTTACGCTCTCCTCCCCATAGGCTTCAAGCCCTTGATAAGCCCTCATGAGGAGCTGCGCAAGCTCATCGATGTCTTCCAGTTTTCCCAGCCGAATGACCACTTGGCCTCTCACAATACGCGAAGGCAAAGAACCCTTCCCGATCGGAGATTACCGCGCAAGGCATCCCCTGCCAATCCTTCCGCTTAGCGAACCGTAAAGCTGATGAGGAAAGGAGGACTCATAAGACCAGTGGCGTCGGTGAGGATGACGGTAATGCTCACTTGCTGTGGGCGGGAGACGCTGACGGTAAAACCAAAGCTGCCCTGACTTCGCCCGCGAACTTGTGGATCAAACGAAATCCCCGGCGTTATGCGCACGGTCCCCACATGTTTTTCCTCGACCACGAGTTTCACCCCTATCACATCACCATTAGCATCGGCAAAGCTCACGAGGATGTACTGGGACTGGGTGATTTCCCGGGTATAAAAAGCTTGCACCACCTTGGGTCTCAGGGAAAGAAGCGCGTTCAAATCCCATATCACGATCTTCCCGTCTTCAGAGCTGGTTAGGAAAAGATTGCGCGCAGGAAGCGCTGAGACAGCCCTCACCGCCGCGGCATGCGCGCGCAGCGTACCCACTTCCTCACCCTTCGCCACATCCCACAAGCGAACCGTAAGATCGCCCGAAGCGGTAACAAGAAAACTGCCTTCTGCTAAACACGCCAGATCCCAAACGGTTCCTTTGTATCCCGCAAGCGTTTTCAGAAGCTGTCCGCCTGGAAACGCCCAAATGCGCACCGTGCGGTCGCCCGAGGCCGTGGCTACATAGCCTGGGCCGAACGCCACCGCCCAGATCGGGCCGTTGTGGGCAAGGAACGAACCAATCCGTCCACCCGCGGGAAGCTGCCAAAAGTAGAGTTTCCCATCGCTTCCGCCCCCAGCAAGGCCCTCTTGGCCAAGCGCTAAGGAGAGAATTCCAGGACTTTCTGTGGAAAGTTTCAAAAGGACAGTAAGCTCATTGGCATCGAGGATAAACACTTCTCCATTGCTTAAGCCCGTAGCTAAGTACTGGTTCGCTACAGCTAAGGCCCAAGCTTCCGAGGGAAGAGGCCTAGCGGAAAGAATGCGGCCCGCAGGAATCTCCCACGCCAAGACTTGGCCATCCGCACCAGCGGAGTATAGCCGGCGACCATCTGGCGCAACCGCTATACATAACACCATGCCTTTGTGGCCTTGATATTCTCGTACTCTCCTCCCTGTGCGAATTTCCCATTGGACAACTTTTTCTCCCTCAACAGAAAAGAGGGATTGCCCGTCGGGGCTGAGCACCGCTTCCGTGGTCTTACTGATGAAGAGAGTGGAGAAGGAGCCCGGAGGAAGATCGGCCTTCCCCACCATCCAGATGCATACGGAGGCTATGAATAAAAACCGTCGCATCGGTAATTTTCAGAATATCAAGCTGAAGGGGTTCGTGCAAATTCCCGATGGATATCGCGGGGCATAGAGGTAGCTTGAGGCATTGTGGCGCTTGTGGTTTATTGCGGGGCCCACCTTGGCCATGACCCACAACAAGTTCCGATCGGCGGAGGGGCTTCCGTAGGGCATGCCCTCATCCGCCGTTGGGCCCAAACGCGACCGTTTGCGCTCCTTGTCCTTGGCACCGGACCCTTTGCCCCTGATCCACGCGTGGCTTATTGCCAACTGGACGTAGCCACCGATGGTCTTCTCACGAATTTCTCCGTGCGCCGCTATGCTAAACTGGCCCGCGAATTCGAGAAAACCGTCACAGAATTTCTCGCCCGCCTCACCAAAGAGGAAAATCCTGAAGAGGTTGTGGTCCTCCACAACGACATTGCAGAAGCCGGAGATTTTGGGGCCATCGCCCACATGGGATATCGACAGGCCGCCATCTTTCACGTGGATGTGGTGGACTACACCGCTAACATCTATCTCAAGGGGCTCTGTTCTGCTCCGACGCTAGCTCATCTTTGGCGCGGTTTGGAACACTGGAGATTGGCGCAGTGCATGCCGGACGTGCTCAAGCTCATTTTCCGCAAGCAAGAAGCCTGCGCGCGCTACTGCGAACGCCTCATCGTGCCTTCCTCCGGGATGGCGCGGATCGTCAGGGCTTCCTACCCATGGCGGACGGGAAAAGACGTCCTAGTCATTCCTTGGGGAGCATTGGTTGAGCCCAGATCCCTAGAGGTGGAGGAAGTTTTGCTGGAGCTCAAGAGAAAATTCGATCCCAGGGGGCGGCCGGTTCTTCTCACCTTATCCCGCATCTCACCGGAAAAGGGACAAGATTTGTTGCTTCGTGCCCTTCGTCTTTGGGAGAAACGAGGTGGAAGAGAAATCCTTTTGTTCATCTGTGGGGCAGCGGCATATATGCACGGAGAAAGTTACCTCAGGAAGCTCCAAAAACTCGCGGCTAGACTGAAGAAAGTCGAGGTGATTTTCCCAGGGCATGTGGGAGGGGCGAGGAAATTTGCGTTTTTTGAGCTCGCCGACCTTTATGTTTTCCCGTCTCGCCATGAAAGCTACGGCCTCACCATGATGGAAGCCATGGCCGCTGGCCTTCCTGTTCTCACCACGACCCACCATTCGGCGCAGGACCTTATCTCTTCGGAGTTCGGTCTCATTGTTGAACCTACGCCTCTTGCGCTTTGTGATGGTCTTCAGCGCATGCTTTCTCAACAAGAACAACTCAAGAGAATGGGGGAAAAGGCGAAAAGATTTGCGCTAGCCCATCCGTTTTGGCGTTCTGCTGACGCGCTTGCTCACGAGCTTCTCAGAATTTTGGCCTCTACCCCTCCAATTCGATCCCACCCTGCTCGATGACTTTAGCGTACCAGTAGGCACTCGCTTTGGGGATGCGCCGCTGCGTTGCGTAGTCCACATATATCAAACCGAAACGCTTGCTATAGCCATAAGCCCATTCGAAGTTGTCCAGGAAAGACCAGACGAAGTACCCTTGGATGGGTATACCTTGGGAAATCGCACGATGTAATTCGCGCAAATGATTTTTAAGGTAACGGATGCGCTGCTCGTCTTGGACTGTGCCGTTGGGGGATACTCGATCGGGGAAGGCCGCGCCGTTTTCCGTAACCATGTAACTCGGAAATCGGTAATCAAAATGCACGCGCGCCAAGAGTTCGAACAGACCCTGGGGATAAACCTCCCAACCCATGTCCGTTTTCTCTTGGACCGCGGGAATCTCTGAGGGAAGCTGCGCTTTGGGCGAGCGCGCGATGTTCCTTGTGTAGTAATTTATGCCTATGAAATCAAGAGGTGTAGCGATTTTCTCAAGATCAGCATCAGAAATGAAGTTTACCCTTGGGAACAAAGCGAATGGCGCACGGTAAGGTTCTGGCAAAATATCTTTCCACTTGCGAAGGTAACGAAATAGTTCAAGCGGATAGCCGCGGCCAGCCAGCGGATCCAAAAACCAGCGATTGATGTGGGCGTCCATGAGCCACGCTAATCGTCGGTCAGCGGGATCCTGCGAAGCCGGTTGGACAGGGGAAAGGTTCAGCACAATCCCTACTTTGGCTTGAGGGACCTGCTCACGAATAACCTCGGTCACCACCGCGTGGGCCAAAAGCTGGTGGTGGGCGGCGCGCAGGGCCTCGCCCAAATTACGGTGTCCTGGCGCATGGCGCCCCTCAAGATGCCCTATGAAGGCGGTCACATAGGGCTCGTTTATCGTCAGCCAATACCGCACCCGGTCACCAAGGGCCTCGACGAGGACCTCTGCATATCTCACGAACGCATCAACGATGGTGCGTTTGGGCCAGCCTCCCTCATCCTGCAGGGCTTGCGGGAGATCCCAATGGTAAAGGGTGAGGAAGGGCTCAATTCCCGCAGCAAGAAGGCCATCCACGAGGCGGGAATAAAAGTCCAGCCCTTTTTGGTTTACTGGTCCACGGCCGTTGGGAAGAACGCGGGGCCAGGATACGGAAAAGCGGTAAGCTCTGATCCCCAAGGTTTTCATGAGGTCCACATCTTCACGCCAGCGATGATAGTGATCACAAGCCACATCTCCTGTATCACCACCGAGGACATTGCCAGGGCGGTGGCAAAAACGGTCCCAAATAGATTCCCCTTTGCCGTCCTCGTTCCATGCCCCTTCTATTTGGTAAGCTGACGTAGCCACTCCCCATACAAATTTGTCCGGAAACCGCAATATTTTTTCCATGCCGTCACCTCTACAACCATAAATTTGTCTTTCCCTCATCCTTTTAGATCCCGTGGGATCGTGGCTTCTAGACGCTCAAAAACATCAAGCCTTATGCCGCCCTCAACCTCTTCCAAGGCCAACAAAACCGCGCCCACTACGGGGGCAAATTTGGGAAGCACAATCCTTGCCTGCGGCGCCACACGGTGGACAAACTTCTCCACCACATCCACGAGAAAAGGACCCTTCCCTTTGAAAACACCACCGGCCAAAACGACCTCCACATCCATATTTTCTAGGCCTAGCTTCTTGATCACTGCCGTAGCGGCAAGTCCCACCTCCTCTCCCAGCCGGAGGATGATGCTTTGGGCCACGCTATCCCCCTGGCACGCGGCCTCAAAGACCACCGGCACGAGCCCTAGCAGTTTCTCCTCAGGGATATCCCCACGATAGAGCGCGCGGATCATCTCTTCCTCGCTAGGAACACCAAGGGCATGTAATACGAGGGATGTCAAACGCGTGCTTTTTCCCCGGCCATCCCAGGCCCGGGCCACACTCTTTATCGCTTCCCGCGCGATGTCCATTCCCCCGCCCCAGTCCCCAGAGATCCATCCCAAAGCAGGTAGGCGGAAAACACGGCCGTCAGGAGCTATCCCCGCGGCATTGAAACCCGTCCCACAAACCACCACCACTCCCCATGAGCGAGAGGCTCCAGCACGCAACGCAACAATCGTGTCATTTTCCACACGAACTCGGTGCGCCAGGGCCAGTTTCTCCACAGCTGGCATCAGACGTGCAAAATCCTCGGGAAGATCGGCTCCGGCAAGACCAAAAACACCGAGTTCCACCGGTCCTCTGACCTCCGCTTGGGCCAAGGCCGCCTCACATGCTTTGCGAACGGAAAAAAGCGCGTTTTCTAAGCCCACTGTTTGGTGATTCCCTGGGCCGGCGCGCCCAAAACCCCGCACGCATCCGGAGGTCTCGGCCACAAGGGCCAAAGTTTTGGAAGCCCCGGCGTCTACTCCCAACACGAATTTCATAGGGCCTTAGCAAAATGTGAAAGATGCGCTTTATTTGCTTCCTTTATAGCTTGCCAAAGTCCTCTTGCTTGGGAAAAGGAGGAAACCAGAGGATGAACGAGAAGGGCCTGCAGCGCGCTGCGTTCATCCCCCTCGACCGCCGCCTTCACAGTTAGCTCCTCATGAGCTTTCACGGCCTGCACAAGCCCGCGCACGCTTGGGGGGAGAGGATTTCCGCGCAGGGGCTGAACACCCCCGCGCTTCACAACCGCAGGTATTTCCACTACAGCCTCGTCAGGCAAATCAGGGATGGCCCCATTGTTCCTCACGTTCACAATGTGGACTTCACCTTTATCGTTGTGAACAGCACTGATCAAGGCCACAGCGGCAACTGAATAATAAGCTCCGCCCCGCCTGTTGAGAAGATCTGGCCGCTCCGCGACCTTTGGGTCTGCGTATAACTTGAGTAGCTCCGCATCTATTTCCTGAACGATCTCAGCCCTGGTTTTTTCTGACTTTTTCGCTTCAGCCAAGGCTTCATCGTGGTGATAGTAGTAGCGCAGGTAGTAACTGGGGATGAGCCCAAGCGTCTCCACTAATTCCGGTGAAAATGGAAATCGCCCAGCTTTAGCCTCCGCGACCGCCGCGGCCAGCGCTTGCGCGGATAGGTCTTGTCCAGAAGCGCTGACGCCACGCACCCAACTGAGATGGTTCAATCCTACATAATCAAGGGTGAGCTGTGCTGAGTCTTTGCCAAGCCAGCTTGCAATCATGTTTTTCATTCCGATAGGCACGTTGCAAAGACCGATTGCATTGACCTTTGTATGTTTCAAGAGCGCTTCGGTCACTATCCCCGCAGGGTTAGTGAAGTTAAGAAGAAGCGCGTGAGGGGCCAAGCGTTCTATGTCCCGGGCGATATCTAGCATCACCGGAATGGTGCGCAGGGCTTTTGCAAAACCACCGGGCCCAACCGTCTCTTGACCAACCACTCCGAAGGCCAAAGGAAGCTTTTCGTCGAGGGCCCGTGCCGCCATCCCCCCCACGCGAATCTGCGTGACCACATAATCCGCATCCGCAATTGCCTCTTGACGATCAGTAGTCAATTCTATGGAGATTTCCGCTCCGGAAGCACGTACCATACGCGCGGCAAGACCACCAACGATATTTAATCGTTCGACGTCGATATCCATAAGGACTATTTCCTCAACGGGCAATTCTTCTCTTTTGGCGATAAAACCGGCGATCAGTTCAGGCGTATATACACTTCCACCACCGATGACGCAGATTTTCAGCCCTGCCATAAAGCCTGGCGCCTCATAGGGAGTTTTCCTTCACGAATTCAAACAGTTCCGCAAAATAGGCGAAGGCGATGCATGTGACGGTATCGGCTCCACCATAATAGATGGCCATGCGGCCGGTGGGGGGATCGCAGAGCACAGCAGTGGGAAAAACCACGTTCGGCACATCCCCCACGCATTCATACGGCTCCCGCGGACTCAGAAGATAAGGCCGCGTGCGGTAAATAACTTTCCAAGGCTCGTCGAGATCCAAAATGGCCGCTCCAAAACTATAAACAAATCCGTTACAGGAAGTAAGGACTCCGTGATAGAAAAGAAGCCAACCCTCTGTGGTCTCCACGGGCACCGGCCCCGCCCCGACCTTTGTGGACTGCCAAGAATTAGGAACGGGCGACATCACGTGTCGATGCTTCCCCCAGTGGGTGAGGTCGGGACTTTCCGAATAAAAAATGTCCCCAAAGGGCGTGTGGCCAGGGTCGCTGGGACGACTGAGCATCGCATATTTTCCCCGAATTCTGCGGGGAAAAAGCACACCGTTGCGGTTGAACGGAAGAAACGCGTTTTCCATTTGATAGAACGTTCGAAAATCAAAGGTGTAGCCCAAGCCAATGGTTGGACCATGGTACCAATTGCACCACGTCACATAATAGCGGTCTTCTAGCCATGTGACGCGCGGATCGTATCCATATACGAATTTCCCGACCTCTGGATCATCGCACACGAACTCGATACGGCTTTCTTCGATCGCCCAAGTTATGCCATCATGGCTTTTGCCGGTGCGAAGCTCCATATTTCTTGCGGTCGTATCCACTCGGAACACCCCAGCAAAGCCGCCGTCGAACGGGACAACGGCGCTATTGAAAATGCTGTTAGCTTTTGCAGCAGCGTCCCTAGTGATAATGGGGTTACGCCTAGACCGCCAAATCACATCAGAACACCCTTGCGGCCGGTCCTCCCATGGAATATTAGGCAACGCTGGTCCCACGAGCCTCGCTTGTCCCATGGCTCACCCCCTTAGCCAGCCTGCCCATCGGATGGCAGGCCACAGAGTGCCGATCATCCACAAAAACTAGACTTGGTTTCAGATGCTTGCACGTCTCCTCTTTTTCAGCGTGCAAACAGCGATCGTGGTAAGGACATCCTCCGACGATCTTGCCTTCTTGAGCCTTTAATCCAACCTCTGCTGGCCCCCACTTGCGATCCAGGCGCGGCACTGCAGCCAGAAGCATTCGGGTATAGGGATGAAGCGGCGAAACGAAGACCTTTTCTATCGCGCCCTGTTCCACAATATAGCCACGATAAATGATGATGGCCTCATCGCTTATGTAATAAGCAAGGGAAAGATCATGAGTGATAAAAAGAACCGCAAGATCCCGTATCCTCTTGAGCTCGGCAAGAAGATTGAGTACGTCGATCCGTGTAGAGGCGTCGAGCATGCTGAGGATCTCGTCAGCGACGAGGAATTGGATCTCCAAAAGCATCGCTCTCGCGATGAGCAAACGCTGGAGTTGCCCCCCGCTCAACTGGTGAGGATATTTGCCCAAAACCTCTCCAGGCTCCAGGCCCACTGAGCAAAGAGCATTTGCTACGCGCTCTCTCCACTCCCCTTTCGTGAGATGGGGGAAGAATTCTCTCTGCACGATGTTGAAGATTCTGTCGGCCTTGAAAATCGGGTTGTACGAGGAAAACGGATCTTGGAAAACGCCCTGTACTCTGCGGTAATAGTTTTTTAAGGCCAGACCATGGAATTTCGAGATGTCCGCTCCCTGAAAAAGAATCCGGCCAAAAGTAACAGGGGTGAGGCGAAGGATCATTCTACCAATCGTAGTTTTTCCAGAGCCACTTTCTCCGATCAAGGAGATAACCTGGCCCCGCGCCACCGTAAAGCTTACGCTATCCACAGCCTTCAGTGCCTTTCTCCCCAGTACACCCAAACGGTAAATCTTTGTGACTCGCTCAAGTTCAAGCATGTTCCTCCAAGGCTTGCCAACAGGCGACCTGTCGACCTGAGGGCCCAATTGCCACAAAGGGAGGTTCCTCCAGACACTTTTCAAACGCATGTGGACACCTTTCGCGAAACCGACAGCCGCGCGGGGGCTGCAAAAGGAGAGGGGGACACCCAGGAACGCCCTCCAGTTTTCGCTCCCCATACCGTACACCGATGTCCGGCAGGGAGGCGATGAGGAAGCGCGTGTACGGATGTTTGGGAGCCCGGAGGATTTCCTCCGTGGTTCCCTTTTCCACTAGTTTCCCAGCATACATGACAAGGATGCTGTCGGCGATCTGGTAAAGCAGGGATATATCGTGGGTGATCACGATCATAGCCCGCACGACGCGTCGATCTCTAAAATCCACGAGCATTTTCACCACGGCCCGTTGGGTGGAAACATCGAGGGCCGAGGTTATTTCGTCGGCGATGAGCAAGGAAGGATTCAAAAAAGTCGAAAGCACCATGACCACGCGTTGTTTCATACCTCCAGAAAGCTCAATGGGATACATGTTTAAAACGTCAAGCGGCAGCTCCACCATTTCCAGGCGCCGGCGAAGTTCCGGAAGAACTTGACTGCCTTTGATCCCTTTTGTAGCCAAAATATCCGTAAATATCTTCTTCACCTTGCGTGTGGGATTCAACGCGTTCATAGCGTATTGCGGGATAAGGGATATCTTGGAGAAACGAAACGCGTTCATCTTCTCGCGATCCCAAATGGGAAGGGAGAAATCCTCCAGGGTGACCCGCCCCTCCACATATTTCATGGGAGGTTTTAGGAGAACGAGGCTCCGCCCCAGCGTAGATTTCCCACACCCAGACTCCCCGGCTAGCCCCATGATCTCGCCCTCGGCAAGGGAAAAGCTGGCACCATCGAGGGCCTTCACGTCACCCCGTATCGTTTGATAGTAGACGCGGAGATCTTGTACCTCCAAGAGAGGCATCACATCTCCCTCAGTTTAGGATTGAAAATCTCGTCCAACCCTACGTTGGTGATGTAAAGGGCACCAACGAGGAGGGCGATGGCCAGCCCAGGTGGGACAAACCACCACCACAACCCGAGGGGCAAAGCCCCCCAAAGGAGGGCCATCTGCATCATCAACCCCAAAGAGATGCCGCGCGTCGGACCAAGGCCGATGAAATCAAGGGTCGCGGCGTTAAGAATAGCCCCACCGAATTGTAGGATGAAAACCATCACGAGATAGGACAACATGTTGGGAGCGATCTCCGTCAGGATGATTTTCGTGGGTCTTGCCGCGCTTATGCGCGCCAGATCCACAAATTCCCGGGCCTTCAGGGAAAGGGTTTGCGCACGTACGGCGCGTGCTGTCCATGGCCAGGCTGTGCACCCAATGAACACAGCTTGGATGAAAAAACTCCGCACACCCAAATAGGCCGCGATGATCAGGAGAAGAGCAAGCGTGGGAATGACAAGCACCACGTTCGTAAAGGTGTTGAGGATCTCGTCCACCCAACCGCCTCTGTAGCCTGCGGTGAAGCCGATCGCCGTACCGATGAGGGTGGCCAATCCTCCCCCCAAGGCCCCCACCAAGAAGACAGGATAAAGGCCGTAAACGAACTGCGTGAATACGTCCTGTCCGAACATGGTGGTGCCAAACCAAAACTCCTTTGAGGGTGGGCGCGCAGGCGGCCCCACATAGGCCCAGGGCTGATGCGGCGTAAGCCGTGGCCCCACTATGGCGAGCACCACAAAGAACAAAACGATCGCTAGCCCCAGCCGCAACTTCCAATTGCGCCAAGCGAAATAGAGAAATTCGTTCTTGGGTTTCTTCCCTTTTTCCCCTTTCATATTTCCCCAACCATTCCGCGGCGCGTGCGGGGATCCACAATGAGGTAGGCAATGTCCACAATGAGGTTAGCAAGAAGAACTCCAATGATGATGAAAAGGAAGCACCCTTGGATCAAGAAATAATCTTGATTTTGAATGGCCTCAACGAGCAATTTCCCTATCCCCGGATAAGAAAAAACGGTTTCCGTGACCACTGCTCCCGCCGCGATCGTTCCAATCTGGAGCGCAAGCCCGGTGATTTGGGGAAGGACGGCATTGCGAAATGCATACCTTCGGATGAGTTTTCTTGGGGCTCCCAATGATTCTAGGTACTGGACGTAATCGGCCTCAAGCTCGTAGATGATCATGTTGCGCATGCCGATGGCCCACCCCCCGAACATGACCAAAAAGAGAGAGACAAAAGGTAAAAACCAGTGCCAAAGGAGATCCAAGACGAACTTCCAGGAGAGATGCGGGGTCATGGCGAAGCTATAACCCCCAGCAATGGGGAACCACCCCAGTCCCACGCCAAAGCCCCAGGCCAAGAGTATTCCCAACCACATGTAAGGAGTGGCGGTGAGGAAATAACCCAAAGGAAGCACGGTGTTGTCCAGCCATCTCCTTCTGGCCGCAAATGCCCCGAATTTGTTGCCAGCAATCCAGCTCAAAACAATCGCCGGAACCAAGATGGCTAGGGTATAGGGAATCGCCTCAGCGATGACCCTTATGACAGGCTTGGGAAAAAGATAGACGCTGACCCCAAGATCCCCATGGAACACAGCTTTCCAGAAATTCAGATATTGCTGCCAAACCGGGACATCCAGTCCGAAGGCCCTGAGGTAGTAGCCCCGCATGACCTCTACAGCTTCCGCCCGAAGAGCAGCGCGGGAAAGCATTGTCTGCACAGGGTTTCCAGGCATGAACCGCGGGATGATCCAGTCTATGGTCACGGCAAGGAAAAACGTGAGGATGTAGATTGTAAGCTTTTGTGCAAGATATCGTTGCATGTATACCCCTAAATTCAGCACACGGGCCGCCCCGAAACTTGGGGCGGCCCGCTCCCCTCCCTACTGTGCCGGCTTCAGCTCACACAGGGTGTGGAAGCCGCCCATCTGCCAGTACCCTGCCCAAGTGCACGGCAGCCAGTGCGGTCGTCCTCCATAGGCACCAGGGAAGTTGGTCCACGTGAACTCCACGTACTGCGCCCACAACCCGTTGTACCACAGCGGGATCATGGGGAGATCGGTGAGGAGGATCTCCTGGATTTTGGCGCAGACCGCCTTCACGCCCTCCGCATCCCACGGCGGCGTGGCCGCAAGCTCGTCCACCAGCGCGAAGACCTCGGGGTTGTTGTAGCGCCCAAAGTTCCCACTCCCCATGACATCGCGAATCGGGTGGTTGAAGAGCAGGTTGTAAACAGTCCAGGGTGTATTGCTCAAGCTGGCCCAGTTGTTGAGGGTCATGTCGAATGTGCCGGTGACAAGGGCCGTGTTCCAAGCCCCGTAATCGGGGTAGCGATGGACCACGTTGATTCCCGCGGCCTGCGCGCTCTCAGAAATCACACGGATGGCTTCCATCCAGTCCGTCCAGCCAAACGGGCAGGTCACCTCAAGATAGATCTTGGAGCCGTCGGGAGCCTCCACAAGGCCGTCGCCATCGATGTCCTTGTACCCAGCCACAGCGAGGATCGCCTTGGCCTTGGCTGGATCATAGGTGAACCCAAGCTGGGCCACGAGCTCATCATCTACATACTTAGCTAGATGCGGCAAAAGCGCGGTAGGACTGGCTTTTGCCACTAGACCGGCGAAGGCCCGCTCAATTATGGCGTCCACGTTGATGGCGTAAGCCAAGGCCTTCCGAAATGCCGGATCGTTCAGCGGCTTTTTCGTAGTATTCAAAAACAGCACCGCGGTATTCGCGGAAAGCATATAGGGTGGCTCAGGGAGATAGGTTTTCACGTAGCCTAGCTTTGCCAAAGTAGCAATACCGGGGAGGAAGTTGTTGCTGAGATCGATTTCGCCCTTAAGAAGCGCCCCCAACGCCAAGTTATTCGTAGCAAACCGGATTTCCACGATGTACTTCGGTGCCGGTTTCAACCCAAGGAGCTTTATACCCCACCACTCTTCGTTGCGGATATATACATTTCGATCCGGACCATGAGCAAAGTATTTGTAGGAACCAGAGCCAATCGGGTTGGCATTCGCGCCGCTTGTGATCTCCTCCTCAGTGCGCGTCTCCCAAATGTGCTTAGGCACAATGGCAATGTTATAGAGGTTATTCACAAACTCCTGATAAAGCGGCTTACGCTTAAATGAGAACTCTACGTAATAATCGCCGACGTTAACAACGCTCGCGAGATAATCCCACATCGGGCTGTAATAGATCGTGGAGTACTTTTTCCCAAGCTCGAAGGTGAAGACGACGTCAGCGGCCGTAAGAGGTTTGCCATCTTGCCAGGTGAGACCTTCGCGCAGTTTGACTTCAAAAAGTTGATCGGTTTTCCATTGACCATACTCGGCAAGCCACGGGATCAGTGTATCTTTGAGGGGATCGTAGAAGAAGAGGGGCTCATAGATGAGGCCAACTGTGCCGGAGGTATTGGCTTTGCTCCAGGTGATGAATGGGTTCCAGTCCGTGGGCGGGCCCCAGGCAGCGCCGCTTATGTAAAGGGTCTCCTGGCGCGGGAACTCCTGGCCCAGCGCCACTCCCACACCTAACACCAACAACCCAAGAACAACCCACCATTTGCCGCGCATATTGCACCCCCCTATTTCATTCGGCTTTCTTGCTGTAACCCACCTTTTCCGTCCAGCTACCACCCCCTTTTTGCACGAGGCTTATGTAGCCCCGCTTGATGCCGCCTTTGCCTACGGTACCTGATAACATGCTGTTCCTTCCTTGAAAAACTTGGTAAGAACGTCCTGAGCCAGTTTATTTTGTGGGGTATAGTCGAGATCCCCCACTCCACCCGCATGCGGATTGGCTAACCAATTCCAGAAGAACAAACCGGCAAACCAAGGCCGCCCAAGGAACGCCTGGAAAACAGCCTCATAACAGTTCGCTTGCGCCTCAGGGTTGTATGAAGCGGTGTGCACCCAACTCCACGGTTCTTTCGCCGCGTAGTCGATGCTCCGGTAGCCGATCTCCGTGAAGATCACGGGCTTCCTCATCCGGGCCCGCCAGTTTTCTAAAGTGGCGATCCAAAAACCCCAGGCTTGCACAAGCTCACTCACCCTTGGGGTTTTCGCAAAACTCAATGGGAAGTACGCGTCAATTCCCACGTAATCTAAAAGATCCCAAAACGATACAGAAGAATATTCATCCCAATTCGCCGCATACACGAGAGGACCAGGATAGACCTGCCGTACTGCGCCAATTACCTCTTCCCAGTGGGCACGAAATTCTGACCCGCTCAGACTGCGGAATTCCGTACCCACACAAAATAGTTCCACCTCGTGCTTTGCGGCCAAAACGGCGTAATGCACAAGAAACCTCTTGTAGCTCGCAAACCAAGCTTCTATGTCGGAAGGAGAAATGGACCCGCGCCAGACCCCATCCTTGGAGTCCACGTGAGGTTTGAGCATTATCTTAAGCCCGTAGGAACGGGCGACTTGCATGGCATGAAGGAGGGAGGGATCAGAAGGGGTACGTAGCGGGTCTGCATAGATTTCCGCGGAGTCAGCCCTGTCCATGTAACCTGTAACAAGAAGGGCGATGTAGTTAGCCCCGGTCGATTTGAGCAAAAAAAGCGAGGCATCGGACAAAGGTGTTGCGTATTCCTGGGAAGACCAACTCGTGTAGTTTGCGCCCCTGAAGGCAAACTGTGTGGAAGTACATGGGAAAGCGTGTGCACCTAAAACCTGAAAAGCTATAACAAGCGTGGCAAAACAAAATGTGTTGACCGCGTGCCTCCAGGAATCCATTAGGTCTCCCCTTTTACGGGAAACGGTTTTTCTGAACGCTTCTCCAAAAATTGTTTTCGCGTAATACCACAGGAGCTACGCACCACTAACTCCACAGGAAGGACTGTGTTTTCTCGAGGCCCTGGATTATGGCCATCCAAAAGATCCACAAGAAGTTCCACCGCCATGAACCCCAAGAGGCGGATGGGCTGGCGCACGGTGGTGAGCGGTGGATCCAAAAGGCTGGCCAACGGGATATCGTCGAAGCCCACCACGGCCACGTCCTCGGGCACGCGTAGTCCATGACTACGCAGGGCCCGCATCACCCCTGCCGCCATCGTGTCGCTTTGAACAAAAATGGCTTCGGGGCGGAGCGGGAGAAGTTTAGCCACTGCCGCCATCGCCCCGACCTCCGTGAACCCTCCTTCCACTACTAACTCCTCCTCGTACGGGATGCCATGAGCTTTCAGGGCATCGCGATAGCCGGCGAGCCGATCCTGCACATGGAGGTGGCTTAGGGGGCCGGTTATGGTGGCGATTCGTCGATAGCCCAGGCTGAGGAGGTGCTCGGTGGCCATGCGTGCGCCCCCGTAGTTGTTCACATCCACATAGGGAAGGCCCGGTTGCTTGCCCACCGCCACCACCGGAATCCCATCCTCTCGCAGAGCCTGAATCACCGGATCATCAGGGGCAGCCGAAGCTACTACTGCTCCCTCCACATAGCCGTTTTGCAAAAGCTGCCGATAAAGTTCCTCCTGGCGTCGCGGGTCATCGAACAAAGCCAAAACCATTTGGTAACCCCGCGTATTGCAGGCATGCACCGCGCCTTGGAGAAGGATGGCGAAGAATTGGTCGGAAAAAAGTTTCGTTAGGGATTCCGGAATGAGCATGGAAACGACCTTTGTGCGCCTGGTAGCAAGGCTACGGGCTATGGGATGGGGGCGATAGCCCAGTCTTTCCACGGCGGCAAGGACGCGGGCCTTGGTCTCCGCACGCACGTGGGGCTGGCCGTTGATCACGCGGGACACGGTGGAGCGGGAGACCCCGGCCAACCTGGCCACATCCTCCAGCGTGACCACCCCCTGTCTTGGGAGCGCTCTCACAACTAGGACTTTACAACTTTTGGGCCGGGGCCGTCAAGGGGGCTATCCCGAAAGGAGAAGTTCTTCCAATTGGAGAGCGTTTTCCGGCGCCCAAGCATTCCAATCGTTGTTGAAATAGATGAAAACCCGGGCCGCGGGAAGGGCCCTTATGCGCTCCGCCCACTGGCGCAATTCCCGCATCGAATAGCGATACGCATACCATGCTCCTTTCCCATGAAAACGTACGAAGGCATGCGTAGCGGTGGAGGTCACATATTCCGGAAGCCCGGGAGCGCTCACAATGCACATGGCAACACCCCTCTCCCGCAACAGCTCTTCCGTTTCCCCTTGGAACCAGGTTGTGTGGCGAAACTCCAATGTATTGGGAAAGCGCGGATCGAGTTGGTCAAGGATGCGCAAAAGAAGATCGCGATTGTACCGCAGGCTAGGAGGAAGCTGAAATAAGAAACCACCAAGCTTTTCTCCGAGCATCTCTCCCATGGTGTAGAAGCGGCGCATCAATTCCTCGGTCCCCTGGAATTTGCGCAGATGGGTGATCCCGCGAAACGCTTTCAAGGTGAAGAGGAAGCCAGCCGGCCCTTTCCGATACCAGGCCTGCACCATTTTCTCGGTAGGGAAGCGGTAAAATGTGGCGTTCACTTCTACTGTGTTGAACACCTTCGCGTAGAAATCAAACCATTCCCGCTCCGGAAGCCCATCTGGATAAAAAAGACCCTCCCAATGCGGATAAATCCAACCGGAACAGCCCACCCGATACTCGGCCATCCTTGGGAGTATAGGGCGGAGGTAAAATCAAGGGCTATGGCGCGGGTGGCGGTAGGGGAGCGTTTTCAAATAAAGACCAAACTTCGGCCCCGCGGGGATCAGCCCAAAGCCATAAAGGAGTTGACCGAAGGGGTCCTCGCGGGCCTGCGCTACCAAACTCTCCTTGGGGCCACCGGCACGGGAAAAACCTTCACCATCGCTCATGTCATCCAAAACGTACAAAAACCCACGTTGGTCATCGCGCACAACAAAACCCTCACCGCCCAGCTCTACGGTGAGTTCCGCGAGCTTTTCCCCGACAACGCCGTGCACTACTTCGTCTCCTACTACGACTACTACCAGCCCGAGGCGTACATCCCCGAGACCGACACCTACATCGAGAAGGACGCGGAGATCAACGAGGAGATCGACCGCCTGCGCCATGCGGCCACCGCGAGCCTCCTGGAGCGCCGCGATGTGATCGTCGTGGC
>JANXBC010000099.1 GCA_025060555.1 Candidatus Bipolaricaulota bacterium | reverse complement strand
AGGGTAGCGCGTCCCGGAGGGGATCAACGCCTGCTGCCCCCTGGTCTCGCCCCTTCCCTGTAGAGGCCATAAGGTCACTTCCGCCTCAACCCCTTTCTCTGCCCGAAGGCGCTTGTCTTACGGCCAAAGGGACCAATCTATCCGCCACCCAAAGAAGGAAGGGGTGGTTGAGACGAGCCCATCCCGCGGGATGTCAGCCTGCTCTAACCTGCGCAATTGTGGGGCATCCCATGATAAGGTCTCAGCGCGGTTTTGGATTTTTTAGCCAGAAGGGTTATGATTTGATTGAGGGGAGGTGAGGGATCGTGAGAAGGAAGACCGTGTTTAGGATAGCAGCGATCTTGGCGTTCTATCTCCTGGCTGGAGGTGCCCTCTCCGGAGCCCTGACAGGCCCTCCGCCTGGGCCACCTCCGCCTCCGCCGCCACCCGAGCCGCCGCCTCCACCTGAGCCCCCACCGCCGGAGGTTCATCCTTGTGCCCTAGCGCCGCTTCCGCCGGAGATGGACGCCGGGCTGAGGGCCACAATACCCTTCGAGCCCGCGCTGAAGGCGGCAAGGTCCTTGGATGAAGGCGCTTTCCTTCTCTCTTACGACGGCAAGCACTTCAAGACCTACATAAACCCGGAGTGGAGCGGGATCCAGGCCCTGCTCAAGTTCGCTCAGCTCCAGCGAGGGGCCTTCATCGGAGGGATGACGGCTCTGGCGAAGTTCGAGGTTACGGACCGAGGCCGATGCTTCCCGACTTTGGCCGCCCGCTCTTACGATGATGGCAGTTACCTGCTGTGGATGGCACATGCCCCGACCCTTGGCCTCAAGCTCCCACCGGAGCTGGTGGGCAAGCTGAATTGGTTCATGGTCATAATTAAGCTCGAGACCTCTCCGGAAGGCAAGGTCGACATCAAGGATATTACGGCGATCGTCTTTTACCCGGACGCCGAGTATCGCTCTCCGGAAAGCATGTTAAAGATCGTCCGGTCCCCGGAGGAGAGGGGTATTCTCAGGCCTGTGCCTCCGCCCTCTTCGGAGACCACCCCTTGAGATAGGCTGGGCGTAGTCGAGGCAAGAAGGTCTCGATCGTATGGCCTGACTGACTCGCTCGAGTTTGTGCGACTATGCCCAGTTATAGGGGACCGCGGGCAGGGCGATGCGCCGAGCTTGGCTCAGGCGGTCCTTCTATGGGCTCATGGGGCCGTTTGCGCAAGAGGCTAAAGAAACGGGTTCTTTGCCGGATGAAGTGCGGACCATCTTCTCGATTCGTGCTTCAAGACCTGATCCGTAAGGGGCGAATTCAGCGCCAGACACTTCCTGATAACTCTGATCTATCCTGAATTTGCAGGCCATGCCGTTGAGGGGTATGCTTCCAATTAAGGAGGTGAAAAAAATGGACTGGAACTGGTGGTGGTTATTCCTGCTTTTTTGGTGGATTGCCTGGCTTTTAGCGTTTGCGTCCTGGTGGTGCCGCTAAGCCTGTAAATATGAGGGTTTGGCTGTTTAGATTTTTTATCTTATTCGGTGTGGGAGCATTCATCGCTTTTGGACAGAATCTCGAGTCGATCTTGGCTCAGACTGGACTAGACGAGGACCTTGTGGCCGTGCTTCCTGTGGAGAGCCCGAGGGGCCGGGTTCTTTTCGTATTCGTCTATTTGAGCCCGCGCATTTTCCAATCCCGTATCGGACCCACTTTGGCGGAAAAACTTCGCCCCCATGTGGGAACCCATTCGCTCCTCGTTTGGGTTTACACCATGGCTTCGGTCTCCTTTGATCCTCGTGCTCTAGCCTTCGCTCAAGGAGAAAAGAGGGTATCCCTTTCCCCTGAACAGGTGGTTCCCCTCGAGGGCGACTTCCTTGCCGGCCATCTCATGCCGGGAATTCCGGTGGCAGCCGTGATCCGGCTTGGTAACACGCTCGATCCAACTCAAAAACTTGTAATCCACTACGGAAATATCGCCTCTACAACTTTAGCGGTGCGGGGAAAATGAAAGGGTCGTAAAACAAGCGCGGAAAATCTCTAAACGTCCACCACGCCCTGGGCGATCCAAGTACCGTTTTGCTCCTCCACTTTGACCCAGTTGTAAGTCGCGGCCTTCACATCAATTCCAGCCCTGTGTTTTTGGGGATCGAATTTTTCGCCCCAGGCCTGGCCCACGGCCCGGAATTTGCTACCGATCCTCTCCACGCGCAAAAGAAAGCGGCTGAAAAGCATGCCATGCGTATCGCGCAGGAAAAGGAACTCAGCCAAAAAACGCACGAAAAGATCCTCCAAAGTCTCCGCCTCCACTTCGAAGGGTACAGCCTCTTTGGGCTCGATCCTCTCAAGATCGGCCATGAGGGAGAACATGGCCCGCGCGGCCTCGGAAAAAGCCTCCTCCACGGTTCGTCCGATCCCGCGCACGCCCATGTCCGAGGGATGGGGGATGAACTCGTAGGCCATCTCAACCTCCGAAGGTCCAGGAAGCGAGGGGCGTATATTTTGCTCCCTCCGGACGTAGCTCCGAACGCATGAGGGTCAGCTCCGCAAGTTTTGCTTCCGGAACATTGGGAACAACGCGAGCCAGAAGCGGCCGCAGGTCTTTGGGGCTTTTGAACCGGGCCAGGGTAATATGGGCCACGGGTCCCTTCTTCTCCGGAGGGAAGCCCAGGGCCCGCACGGCCTCCTCCACCCTCCAAGACAACTTCTGGAATTCCGGGGGTTCCGCTCGGGAGCCCACCCAAAGGACCCGCGCCGCCCGGGGTTCAGGGAAGCCGCCCAGGAGGTCCAGGGTAAGGGTGAAAGGTTGGGTTTCGGCCGCTGCCCTTTTTCCTGCCTCCAAAAGCTGGGGGAGCCGCGCCTCCGCCACCTCCCCCAAAAAGCGCACGGTAAGGTGGTAATTTTCCGGCAGAACCCAGGAGCCGTCTCCCAGGGCAGTACGGCACACGCGCGCCACCTCCGCCAAGGCTCGCTTCACCTCCTCGGCCAGCTCCACACAAAAGAAAAGGCGCACACCAGCAATTATAGGGGCCCCTCACGCGCCTCCCAGCTAGTACCCCGTTGGGTGTGTCTGGGCCACAGAGTTGCTTCCCAGGCGGACTTCCGCAAAGCCTCGCAGCCGCCGGCCTTCCCACCGCTCGTTTAGGCAGCTCAACACCAGCTACAGGAGTTTTTCCCTCGTCTTTTTCGCCCAAGACCCCACCCCCTCGTCCAACGCTTCCTTTCCTTGGCCAGGCGCTCCCGCGGGTTCGTCGTATATGAAATTGCCGGTGCCAGCAAAAGCGAATACTATGCCTAGGAAAGCGAGGTGCCATGGAGCCAAAGGAGATCAAACCCGGA
>JANXBC010000098.1 GCA_025060555.1 Candidatus Bipolaricaulota bacterium | reverse complement strand
TGGGGACTGCGGCAAGCCACGCGCGAACTTGCTGATCCATGGACCTGGTTCGCTAGAGCACTGGGCATCAAAACCTATCCCACGTTTGAACTAAGCCCAGAGCTAGACGCGGAAATTAAGGAGATCATATGGTTCGGTCTGGAAACGGAAGCCGTTCTGGCTGCTTTAGGAGCGCTGCCAAAGCATCCGCGATGGGTGCAAATTTGGTGTGCGGACCTAGACAATCTGCGCCGAGCCGTACACCATCCGCTTCCCACGCCGCGGATCTTGGGCTTGACGCTGGCCATAACCTGCAAGGAGGGCTTTGCGGAACGGAGCGCGTGGTTTTCCGCCGCCACGGCCGATCCGGTGGGAATCGTGCGCCTCTTGGGGTGGCTTGGCCTGCTTTCCCGAGGGGGCGAGCGGTTGCCTTGGGAACAGGGCCTGAAGGACGAGCATCCCTTGGTACGAAGCTTGGTCGTCCTCGGAGCGGGACGAGCCCCTGCGGATTTGAATTGGAAAGAGGCGGTCCTCTTGAGTGCGCTATCAGATTCGGAAATTTTAGTGCGTTGGAGTGCAGCCCTAGGGCTTTTTGAGCTGGAGCGCCTGCCCGAGGGAGCTGTGCCTTTGCTTCTTCAAATGCTGGAGGAAGAACACTGGGGTCTACAGAGGCTGGCCGGCGCCGCCCTGGCGCGGGCTCAACGGGCGGAGGCCGTGCCAAAAATCCTCCGCTTGGCTATAGAAGATCCCCTCGATCTTGCGCCCACCGCCGCGTTGGCAAGCTACGGGGAAACCTTGCTTCCCCTCCTGACCGAGCTCCTGGTCCACCCAAGCTCAGAGCATCGATTGGTGGCAGAGTACACCTTGCTCTTCATGCTCGGTTTTAAAGCGCTTTCCGATGACGGGATCGAACGAATTTGGAATTCCCTGCTTGACGCGGTTCGCCACGAAAACCCTGGGGTCCGAAGCTCCGCGGTTGGGCTTATTTCTTTTTTGGTCCGACGCAAAAAGGAGCTCGCGGAGACGGCACAAAATGTCCTTGCTCAGCTCCTAGAGCACGAAGCGGATGAGGACGTGCGGTTCGAGGCGCTCTTCCAACTCGCCTGGCTTCAGGATGTTCTACCCATCGAAACGGTAGCGTCGCGGTTCATGCCCATCCTCCTAAAAATTTGGAAAATGGGGCCAGAAGGTCATCGATGCATGATTAGCTTTGTTTGGGAACGCTGGGGGCCATGGGCAGCTCCGGCAGCCCCAGCGCTTTTCGCTTACCTGATCGCACCCCATGACGACCATGGCTGCAAAGGCAAGGCTCGAGCGGCGTTGATGGCTATAGGGGAAGCCGCCGTCCCCCATGCCCTCGCGGCCCTGGAAGACCCGGGTTCCCGCATGATGGCCGTTCAACTGTTAAAGGACTTGGGCCCCAAGGCTAAAAACGCGGTGCCCTTCTTACTCCCCCTGCTCAAGACCGAGGACAAAGAGCTTAAGATCGCCGTTATACAGGCGCTTCAGCGGATTTTGGGAGGATAGCCTAGGCAATCCTCACCAAGGAGCGACGTCGGGAAAAAAGGAGGCAAAAGGGGGGCGCCTAAAGGGAAAAGACCGGAGAAGAATTCGTTTGCCGCCGCGGCTCGCCCCTGGCCCACGTGACCGGGGTGGAGGTCCGCTGGGAGGAGCCCACCGGCGAATTCCGCGGCTTCTCCGTGCGCTAAAAGCCGAAGGAGGCGATATGCGCAAGTGCGTTGTTTTGGGGCTCCTAATGGCGGGGTTGGTGGAGCTGGTCGCTTTGGGAAGCACCGCCGACCCCTGGGCGGTGCGGGTTGTGGAGGAAGTAGTGGCGCTCCTGGAAGACGAAAGCCCCGAGGTTCGAGAGGCCGCCTTAGCGGCCCTAATTCAGTTGGCCGAACTTGCCCCGGATCGAGCCCTTCCTGGTTTAACCTTTTTCGCACAGCAGGGGGACCCTAAACTGCGTGAGCGCGCACGAAAGCGGCTCTACCGGCTGTCTCCACCGGCCACGCCTTACGAACGCGTAGTGGCCATCTTGCTTGAGCCCGAGCCTGATCCGCACCTGCTGACCGAGGCTTTGGCGCCCCTAGCCAACGAGGTGGGAAATCGCCAACTGCTATCGACCTTGGAAAAGGCGCTGTATGAGGGCTTCTCGGAGGAGAGGTCTGCGGCCATTCTTTGCCTTGCGGAGCTGGCGATGCGCTGGGAGGAGGCCCGGCATGTGCTTGGGCAAGCGCTTTTGGCGGACAACCTACATTGCGATTTCAGAGAAGAAATTTTGCTTGCTTTTGAAAAATTCCCCGACCCGGCCCCTCTTGTTCCCGAACTTTTAAAGGCCTTAGCGAAATTCTCGCGCTTACCCCACGGGGGCTCGCCATGTGAGAGCAGGCTCGCTCAAAAAATCTTGTACATTTTCGCAAACTTTGAGGAAGCCGTCCCTTATTTGGTGGAGGCGCTGGGAAGCCCCCTGGGAGCTCATCGCCAGGCGGCGCTGGCGGTCTTGGCCCATTTAGGCGAGAAGGCACGGGCTGCGACACCGGCTGTGCTCGCGCTTTGGGAGAGGGAGCTCTTACCCGAGGTGCGCCTGGCCGCCCTTCGCGCACTGGGCACTATAGGGCGAGACGATCCCCAAGCGCTTTCCGTCCTTGTGCGCGCTACCCGAAGCCGTGACCCCCAAGAAGTCGCCGTGGCCCTAGAAGCGCTTGCGCAATTTGGGGCAGCGGACCAAGAAGCTCTTGACGCCGTTTTGCTAAGGGTGAACCATCCGCTGGCCGCGGTGCGGAGCGCGGCCCTGCGGGTTTTAGGGCTAGCTCCTGCGGAGGTCGCGGTCCCATCCCTTCTCGCCGCCCTCAACGATCCCAGCGCTGCGGTGCGCCGAACGGCGGCCCTGCTCCTGGGCGACTTGGGCCCCCAAGCCGCGGCGGCTCCCGCCCTCGTTGGGCTCCTCGAAGATCCTGACCCTTTGGTCCGCGAGGCGGCCGGTACGGCCCTGGGAAACTTGGCAGATTCCAGCGAACCCGTGATCGCCGGGCTGTGCGGTAGGCTGAAGGACACGTCCTTTGAGGTACGCATCGCTGCGATCACGGCTCTGGGAAAGTTGGGACCGAAGGCAGAGGCAGCCTTGCCCGATTTGTTTTGGTTGCTCGAGAGCGAAGACGAGGCTTTAACTTACACACAACAGAAGCACTTGCAGGAGGCCGTGGAGGAAACTTTGGGCAAAATCGGGTTGGGAGCTCATATCAATTTATTACAACAATTGCCGGAGGAAGACCATGCTGCCTTTACAAACGCCATGGAGCGGGCCGTACGCCGGGCCTTGGAGTGGGGACTGCGGCAAGCCACGCGCGAACTTGCTGATCCATGGTCCTGGTTCGCTAGAGCACTGGGCATCAAAACCTATCCCACGTTTAAACTAAGCCCAGAGCTAGACGCGGAAATTAAGGAGATCATATG
>JANXBC010000097.1:3250-3520 GCA_025060555.1 Candidatus Bipolaricaulota bacterium | reverse complement strand
GGGGCACGCTCCTTATATTTTTACACGTATGGTGCGTGCAACGGTGATAGTTGCAGTCAGGTCATGGTTTTTTGCGCTATTCGTGGCCTTCCAAGTCTGGGCCGCGCTTGACCTGGACATTTCCCAACCCATGTTAGGGCTGGATCACACCCCCTTTTCCTTCGCTCGCCGAATACTTTCCGTGGAGGATTGGGGAAGAGGCATTCTCCTTGGGCTGGGAACGTTTCTTAGCATGTTTTATGCATCCCTTGTGGCTATTCTTGCCTCTCG
>JANXBC010000097.1:0-3240 GCA_025060555.1 Candidatus Bipolaricaulota bacterium | reverse complement strand
CGGAAGCTTTGGAGCAGCCATCGTTAAGGTGCTCACCCTGACGACACTCCTTACGGTTGTTGCGTTTCTCGCTGGCGGTGCCTTTTTTCTGAAAAGCGAAAACCGCGATTTCATTTTGGTAACCTCCGATTGGCCCTATTTCCTTATCTATGCAAACGCGGCGTGGACTCTGGTGCTTTTGTGGACGTCGTTGACGTTTTTTCTCCTCAATTGGACGGGATCGCAGCTTTGGGCAGTCTTTGGAGTGCTTGCTTTTCAAGCGGGCTACTTTTGGCTTTCCACAGCGCCTGTTCGAGGGTCGCTGGCCCAATTGGCGTACCGGAGCTTTGTGACATGGAATTTTGTAAATCCCTTTGCTCCTCTAGGGCTGATCCCTTCCGTGTTTTTTCTCCAAACGTTGTGCAATTTGGGATTTGGTTTGGCGTTGATGGGAGCTGCATATATGCGACGAAGGGGCTCGTTGGGCCCTGCCCCAATTGTTGTGGGCCGTGTTCGGCTTGTTGTAACGAGCGCGGTGGTGCTGACGCTTGGAGCCTTTGGAGGCATTCTTTTTGAACTCCAGAAGCATGTGGCGCCATTTTACCTGCAGGAGCTGGTGGAGAAAGAAGTGGAGTGGAGCCGCCCTTACCTTTGGTCGGCCGATTATCGGTTTTTGAGCTATGTTGGCCCCCATCTCGCGATGGTGTGGCTTCCTTCGGAGGGCCGTATACCTCGCTGGTTTTTAAGCCTTGCGGAAGAAGGTGAACTCTATCGATTCCCTGAGGCGGGGGATTTTGCCCTTCAAGGCCATCGATCCGGCATCTATACCGCGTCCCCTGCGGACTTGGTGGTGGTCTGCCGGGGCGAGGCCGTAGGCCCAAGGCCGATCCAGGAGGCGTTGGAGTGGGCCATGCAAGGGGGCCGCCCTATCCTTGAGAGGTTTGCCCAAGCCGGCGGTGTTCCTCCTCGACGGGGGGCCATCCTTTGGCCTGAAGACAACGGACTCCGTCTGGGCGCGGTTGTCCTAAGCTCGGAAACGCTCTTTTTCCGGCTGCCCTTCATGTATTGGCAGTATCCGCGGCGGCTTCAATGGGAGATGGCTGAGGCCCTCGCCACAGCCTTTACCCCTGACCGCGTCCAAGCCCTGTATATTCAGTTGTACCTGATGGAGGAGTTGGAGCCCGTGCAAGTAACTCAGGCCTTAGACTGGCTAGCTCGGCGCAGCCAAGGGCATTCTCCTCCGCGCCTGGATTTTCCACCTTTATCCTTTGAACTGTGGTCCCCGTCGGATTGCCTGCGAGTGCTGCACTATTGGGAGGAAGGGAAGCAGGTAGACCATGTGGCCCTTATCCGAAGGTTAAGGCAAGGAGGAGGCCGTGATCGAAACTGAACGCCTTACGCGGACCTATGGACAGGTGAAAGCCCTGCGGGAAGTCACCCTCTGGATTGACCACGGAGTGTTTGGTCTGCTTGGCCCCAATGGGGCTGGCAAGACCACCTTCATCCGTATCCTCGCCACGCTCCTTGCGCCCACCGCGGGAACGGCCAAGGTGTTTGGTCATGACGTTGTACGCGATCGCGTCCCCATTCGCCGCATGTTGGGCTACCTTCCCCAAGAGTTCGGGGCTTATCCCAAGCTCACCGGAAGAGAGTACCTCCACTACATTGCCGCCCTCAAGGATTTACGTCGTCCTCACTCCCAAATCGAAGCACTCCTTGAGCAGTTTGGCCTGGTCGAAGTAGCCCGCCGCAGAGTCACCGCGTACTCGGGAGGCATGCTCCGAAGGCTCGGCATCGCTCAGGCCCTTCTCGGCGAGCCCAAGGTGCTCTTGGTGGACGAGCCCACCGCCGCACTCGACCCTGAGGAGCGCGTTCGCTTTCGGGAGCACCTCATGGGACTGGGGCGAGATCGCGTGGTCATTCTTTCCACGCACCTTGTGGAGGATGTGGCCATGATCTGCGATCGGTTGGCTGTCTTGCACCGGGGAGAAATCCGGTTCTGTGGGAGCCCGAGCGAACTTATGGAAAAATTCGCAGGCCAGGTGTACGAGTTCGAGGTGCCAGAGACCTCGATTAAGGAAACGCTTACGGACCTTGGGGCGAGGGTGCTTACTACCCACCGAAGGGGTGCAGGGCGAGCTATCCGGGTGCTGGGCCGGGTTCCGGGCGCGCACCCGGTACCCCCTTCCCTCGAGGACGCGTACCTGGCCCTCATCCGCTCGTGATCCGTTACGTTCTCACCGAGGGCAAGATCTCGATTTCTCTGAGCTTTGTCCTTTTTGCAGGGATCGTAGGTGTTCTTCGACTCGCTGCGGTCTTTTCGCCCGACATGGCCGAGACGTGGGCGGTTTGGGTTTCTGCCCTAGAGGTCCTCTTCCCCGCGCTTTTTCCGCTCGTCTTTTTCCAGCTCTTGGAACGGGAAAAGGGGTGGCGCACGCTGGACGTGCTGGTGGCGACGCCCCGGAGAAAGGCCATTGTTTTCGGTGTAAGGACCATGCTTTCCATCTTTCCCATGATTGCGGTGGTGATGGTGGCGGTACCCCCTTCTAAGTATCTTGCGGTTCTTGCACCAGGATTGTCTTTGGGCGGACTGTGTTTCGCGGCAGGCATCCTAATGGAGGAGGAGATCGGGCTTGGGGCGAGCCTCGCGTGGTGGGGAATTTCCTTAGCTTTTCTATTCCGAGACCTTCCGTTTGGGGACCCACGTCTCTTAAGCTGGTTTGTGCTCCTTCTTTCCCGTGCTCCCTTGAGCCCAGAGGAGCTTTTGATGCGACGCGTAGCGCATTTGAGCGTAGGTTTGGTCCTTCTGGGACTAAGCACAGTGCTGGCAGACATCAAGCGCTCCTGGTTTCCTCGTTAAGCAGGCCTGATCCACGTGCCCAGGCCACAGGTGATTGCCCGCACGCCTGGTGGTTTTCCTGCTCAATTGATGCTTCCTCTTGGAATCTTGTGGCAGGCCGTGTTGCCAAATGCGCCCATTAGGGCTTTTAGAATTGCCTTTGCTGGCCTCGGTCGCTAGAATGCCTCTGCAAACCCTTGCCAAAACCAGAGAGACCAGGGTACAGATCCTCAGGGTCGCAACTACTTCTAATTCCGCGGTAGCCCCGGCTGGCCACGATCACCGGCTTTCCCCGTAGCTCTGGATGGTCGAGCTGCTTCCCGGCCGCATAAAATGCGTTCATATCCACATGAAGAACCCAACGAGCCATCGCTTCTATCCCAAGGTTTTGCCGGAGAGAGGCAACGCGAGGGGGGACGGAT
>JANXBC010000096.1 GCA_025060555.1 Candidatus Bipolaricaulota bacterium | reverse complement strand
TTTCTTTGGTGTAGGCGCGGCGGTAGGGCCGCTCGGAGAGAAGGGCATGCTAGACATCGGCCGCGGCGATGGTTCGGGCGCCCAGAGGGATTTCTTCGCCTTTTAGACCGTCCGGGTGCCCACTTCCGTCCCAGTGCTCATGTTTCATGGCGGATGAAATCCACGCAATTTCTTGTAGACCTCTAAGTCCTAGAGGGTTTCCGCTCCCACCAGCGGGTGTTTTTTCATGATTTCCCATTCTTTTGCGTCCAAGGGGCTAGGTCTAAGGAGGATGGAATTAGGTGCCGCGATTTTTCCTAAGTCATGCACGCGCGCCGCGGCCTCGATCCGCTCGATCTCGTCCTGTGGAAGTTTCGGTGCTTGCGCCAGCTTTACTGCGAGATCGGCTACTTCCTCGGGGTGAACGCCCGTGCAGCGATCGCGGGCGCTCATGAGTTGGGCAATCCTCTCGAAAGCTTGGCAGGCTTGCTGTCGCAGCTCCAGGTGTTCTCGCAAGGAAGGTTGAACGAAAGAAGAGCGACGAGGATGGCGAGGAGGCCCAGAGTGAAGGCGTGGATGTAGCGGATACGGAGGATAGACCAAAGGCGTTGCCAATAGTTCATGCCTCTACTTTTGCAAAGCGAAGAACGGGGCAGCTCTAAAATTTAATGGGGTTGCCGCCACCCAATACCTGAAAGAAAAGGCCAGCAAGTACCGTCGAAATTGCCAGCTGTGCAACATTAAATAAGACTCCCGTAAAACAGGGAAAATGGGCACGACGCCCAGTTATAAAAACAATGGGCTTGATAAGGCCCGTGGTTCGAATCCGCGAATGTTTCTGTCCTTACATGCTTCTAGCTTGTCCACTCATCAAACGTCCGGTGAGCAGGGACAAACTGACTAACGCGAGAACGGTTGCGATCCAGTGCGCACTACAAATCCTCAACGCCCTCCGGTTTACCTTTTCTACCACTTCCCATTTGCCAGGAATTGGCTCGCCTTCGACTATCTGGACGCCACTTAAAAATATGCACCTTTGGATACGAAGCGTCAACAAGGGGGCAGTTTTTCCATTCCTGAGGCGAACTAAGGGGTAGAGCCTAAACGGTGATGCGGCCCCGCAGCCGCGGGTCCAAAATGTCCCGCAGAGCGTCGCCCACCAAGTTCCAAGCCAGCACAAATAGGATAAGGGTCACCCCAGGATAGAGCACGATCCACCAATACTGGTTCAACCGAGGGATCCAGTTCCGGGCAAAGGACAGGATCTGGCCCCAGTCGGCGTACCCCACCTCCGCCCCGAGGCCAAGGAAGGAGAGCGCGGCGAAGGAGATCACGTAAGACCCGATGTCCATAGAGGCCATCACCATGGTGGGATAAATGGCGTTGGGAAGGATGTGGCGGAAAAGGATGCGCAGGTGGCCCGCGCCTGCCGCGCGCGCGGCTTGCACGTAATCCCGCTCCTTGACCGCCAAGATATCGCCTCGAATCAGGCGCGCATACCCCATCCACCCGAAGGCGATGAGGGCGATCATGGCGGTCACGAGGCCCCGGCCGATGGTGGGCTGGAGCACGGCGGCGAGGGTTATGGCAGCCACGAGGAAGGGGAAGGCCATGAACACGTCGGTGATGCGCATGATCACCTCGTCCACGTATCTTCCAAAGTAGGCAGCCAGCGACCCTAAGATGAGCCCGATGGCCAGGGAGATGCCGGTAATGTACAGCCCCACCTTGAACGCCGTACGGGTGCCCCACACCAGCCCGTAGTAAATGTCGTATTGCCCTTCGCCGGTAGTTCCAAAGGGCCGGACCTGGCACACCGTGGCCTGTCGGGTCACGATGAGCCAAATCCCCTTTAGGGGGTTGTTGACGCCTGGGGGCTGGGGCATGGGGCTGAATCCGCAGCGGGCGATGCGGTAGGGTTCCCGCGGCCAGGCCGGCGGGGCCAACCAGGGCGCGGCGATGGCCACCCCCAAAAAGAAAACCAGGAGAACCAGGCCGGTCAGGGAAAGCGGATTTTTGCACAGCTTCAAAAAGAGCTTCATTCGAGCCGAATCCTCGGATCGATCACGGCGTACAAAATGTCCACAAAGAGGTTCCCCAGCACCAGCAGGGTGCAGTTGAACAAAGTGAAGCCCAACACGCTAAGGATGTCGAGCTGGGTGGCCGCGGTTGCGGCCCAGCTCCCCAAGCCCGGGTAGTTGAAGATGGTCTCGGTGATGACCACGCCGTTAAGAAGGCCGATGAGAAGGAGTCCGGCCACCGTGGCCACCGGGATCATGGCGTTGCGCGCCGCGTGCTTATAGATCACAACCCGCTCGGCTAACCCCTTGGCCCGGGCGGTCATCACGTACTCCTGCCGCAGCGTCTCCAGCATGGACGAGCGGGTTATGCGCAAAAGCAGAGCCCATTGGATATAGGCCAGGGTGAACACGGGCATTACGAGGTGCCGCAGGGCATCGGCGAGGACGTCTGGACGGCCGTTCAGGATGGCGTCGATGGTGTACATGCCCGTGTACGTCTTGAACTGTCCAGCTGCCTCCAGGCGCAGGACCCAATCCGAAATGCGCCCCACCGGAAGCCACCGGAGCCAGGCGTAGAACACCATGATGAGGAGAAGGCCGTAAACGAAGGAGGGGAAGGACCAGCCGATGAGGGCGAACACGCGGGTGGCGTGGTCCAAGGGCCGGTTGTGGTGGATGGCCGAGAGGATGCCCAGCCAGATCCCGATGAAGATCACGGGGACGATGGCCCATAGAGCGAGCTCTAAGGTGGCGGGAAAGTAGCGGGCAAGCGCTCGAAGAACAGGCTGCTGCCCGGTTTGCGACCAGCCTAGATCGCCTTTTAAGAGGTTGCTAAGCCAACGAATATATTGAATATGGAATGGCTGATCTAGCCCATACTTCGCGATTATTTTTGCCGAAGCGTCCGGGGCTTTTGCCACATCCGGCAAATACAACCGCACCCGTTGGTCCACAGGAACGAAGAAGTACATCCCAAAAACAAAAAGTGTGACAAGGAAGATCAGAAGCGGGAGAAGCAAAAGGCGTCGTACAATGTACGCCCACATTTCAAGCCGTTTTATACCCCACTTCTTTTAGCAGAGCAAGAGGGGCCGGAAACCCGGCCCCTCTCCCAACCCGATTTTTTCTTAGGCTCAGCCCTTCCAGATGGTGTAGCAATAGGTGCCCGGATGAGCGGGGTTGTAGTACCAACCCTGCACCCAGACCTGCTCATAGCGGCGCACCAGAAGCTGGATGTGGGCGACGTTGATGGCGTAGTCCACCGCCAGCCGGTTCAGCTCGAAGTAGAGGAGTTCAGCCTTCTTGGGGTCCGGCTCCTTCTTGGCCATGATCACCAGCTCATCGAACAAATCCTGTAACGTATCGTAGGTTTTTGCAGGGAGCCAGGTGGCATAGACGGGTTTGAACTCCACGTTCTTCACCACGTGGAAGTTTTGGCCGATGGCGAAGGCACCAGTACGGAACATGTAAGGGTGCACCCAGTTGTGGGGGTGAGCGTAGTCCTCAAGCCAGCCAATGAAGAAGATGGCCAGCTGCTTGTCCTCCATCATCGCCAGGTAGGTCGGCCAGGCCAAGTCCCGCACCTCGATCACGATGGGATCCTTATAGCCCTCCTTGGCGCGGATTTCGTTGAAGGCTTCAA
>JANXBC010000095.1 GCA_025060555.1 Candidatus Bipolaricaulota bacterium | reverse complement strand
CCCAATCGTTCCATCCGCGAGCCTCTCGCCCTCTTAAGGTGATGCGCTCATAAAGGTGGAAGACATCATCCACCCAGGCCTTCCTCTTTTTGTTTCAGAAGGCGCGCTTGGAGTGGACTGTGGCCTTGGCAATGCGCAAAAGCGCGGTCTTGATGTCAGAGTAGATTTTTCCGCTATCGGATAGTGCCATGATCTTGCGGAGGTCATAAATCGTGAAGGGGATGGAGTTTTGGATGGGGAAAGCCAGCGCATGATGAGGTAACCCCATGGCCCGGAACACGGTCCTTCTCGAAGGGAGCCCAAGGGGCCAGGATACATCCGCTAAAAGAGTTCTACCTTCCTCGCCCTCATGCGCAAGCTCCGCCCGGTACTCGATCATGCCCTTGCGGGAGAAAAAGAACACGGAGAGTGAGAATGTTGACCTCGGCCTTGATGAGGTTTGTCTCCTCGCGACGGGTCTGACAGGACTCCTCGGCGAAACCCATATGCGTAGCATATTCTAAAGAGATTTTGTAGGCAAGAGCGGGGCTTATCCACAGGGAAATAAAATTGTGTTACCACTGTATAATACCTTACGCTAACTTTATAAAAGGCGTGGAGCGCCGTTCGAAACCAGGTTTTTCATGGCTTTCCATTCTTTAAAAGTGCGGTATCCCTTCCTTCAAAGTGCGATATCGCGTGGGGAGTTATCCACAGCGCTGGCCATTTCCAGCGCCTGGCAGCCGCGGGCGGTAAGGACGAAGCATTTGGGACTGGAGTTTGGCATGGGCTCGACGAGTGCGGGCTTCCTTGGACCGGGCTGGCGCAGGTGCGAAAACTGCCTTCGCACCGAGCCAGGCAACGAACGCAAAAGCACAGAAAGCTCCTCCACCGTCTTCGGACCAGCGGCAAGGAGGCGCAGAAGTCCCTTTGCCTAGGGGAGAACTTACGGACGTCGGGGAAGCGAGACACGCTTCCCAACGTTGTCGCGCCAGCCTCCGCCAGGCTCGTTTTGTCTCACCGCGCGAAAAAGGCGGGGTCTGTGTCTCACCTCTTTTTGTCTCGTGGGTTGGTTGAGATGGGGTTGGGATGGTCGTCACGCGCTGCACGGGGATTCCTATGGCGGGGGGAAGGGCGTGAGGTCCTGAGCGGTGATGGGCTTGCCCAGGGCGGCCTCGAAGGAAAGGCGCTTGCACGCGCGCTTCGCGGCCTGGAGAAGGGCGCGCAGGGCCTGGGGAAAAGGGGACTCCTCGCAGGCCACAAGCACAAAGGAGAAGAGGAGGCTGCGGTCGAAGAGAGTCTTGAGTCAGTCCGCCGTGGCTGCCTTAAGCGTTTGAGCCTCGTCGAGAAGGAGCATGGAGCTTTGGGAGAGGCGTAGCCGCCGGAAAAGGAGGAAAGGCGCAGGCGAGCCCGCATGGCCTCCTCCTGGGAGGAGGGGAGAGCGTGGAGGTTCAAGCAGACGGGCGGGAAGCGGGGCTCGGCAAGTTCGCGGTCGAAACAAAGGAGGAGGGAGGTCTTCCCCCTGCCTGTGAGGCCAAGGAGGAGGGCGGGTGTGCCGGAAAGAACGCCTGGAGGAGGGCTCCTTTCCTCTCCCCAAGGCCGATGACCTGAGGGCTGGACCGGATGGAGGAAGGGTTCTCCACCCGGTCGAAGGCGCGGTACTACATGGCGCAATGAGGTGCAAGGGTTTGCCGCGCCTGTCACGCCCTGTCACCCTTTGCGTGGAGTTGATGTGCGGCGGAGTTTTTCCCCGGGCTTAAGGGAAGAGCACCGTGCCCCTGGCTACCGTAGCCACGATCCCTAAGTTCTCATCGAGGACCAGAAAGTCGGCGTCGTTGCCCACGGCGATCTCGCCCTTTTGGGAAAGGCCCAGGATGCGCGCGGGGTTGACGGTTACGGGGCGTAGGGCTTTCTCTAGAGGGATTCCATCCCGCACGAGGGCTTGGATGGCGCGCCAAAGCGCGCGCACGTCGCCAGCGGCATAGCCTACGAGGTTCCCAGCCGCATCGAACTTGGGCATGGAGCCGCCACCATCAGAGCTTATGGTGAACCTTTCCCAGTTTGGATCAGCCCGGGCCAGGCCTTGCACAGCCCGCAGGAGGTCCCAGGTGAGGGTGGAGCTGGGCGCGGTGAGGTCCACGGTTCCCCCGGCCTCCACCCAGGCCGCGGCCTCCTCCAGAAGCTCCGGGGTACGGTTCACGTGGGTGGGATGGAATTGAGTGATGGGGAGGGAGGTGGTGCGGAGGAGTTCCCGCAGGGGGGCAAGGCCCGAGGGAGCGCTGCCCAGGTGGAGGTGCACGAGGCCGCGCTTTCCGGCGAGCATGCCGCCCACCCGCGCCTCCGCGGCCAGCCGCGCCAGCTCCGCCAAAGTGGGTTGGGAAGAGCGGTGGTCGGAGATGGCGATCTCGCCCACACCGATCACCTCCGGGATGAGCACGAGATCCCGGCGCACCGAACCCGTGAGGGTCACCGGTGGGACCCGGTAGGAGCCGGTGTATATATAGGCGGTAATCCCCTGGCTCTGGAGGGCGCGGGCCTTCGCGAGAAGGCCCGCAAGGCTGCGGGTGACGTCGTCCGTGCCCAGACAACCCACGCAGGTGGTGATGCCGGCCTGGATTAAGTCAGAGAAGGGAACCTCGGGCAGGCGGGAGGCCGGACCAGCCTCCCCGCCCCCGCCCTGAAGGTGCACATGAAGATCAATGAGACCAGGCACGAGATAGCCGCCGGCGCAGTCCAACACCTTTTCTACCCAGGGCGGCTTTCCCAAATCTTTCCCGATCAGAATAATCTTTCCCGCCACAACTAAAAGATCACGTAACCCTAAAGGCTTAGGAGTGAAGACGTTGGCGTTCCGGACGAACAAAGTTCCAGGAATTCCCTGCATGGCGATCACCCCCGGAAGGCGCGGCGCCGTGGGTTCAGAGCGTCGTTGATGCCGTCGCCAAGGAGGTTGAAGGAGAGGACGGTGAGGAAGATGGCGGCGCCGGGAAAGAGGCTGGTCCAGGGTGCGGAAACGATATAAACGCGGGACTCGCTGATCATCGTGCCCCACTCTGGCGTGGGCGGCGGCACGCCCAGCCCAAGGAAGCTGAGGCCCGCCGCGGTGAGGATGGAGGCGGCGGTGCGCAGGGTCGCAAGGACCACGATGGGCGCAAGAGAGTTAGGGAGGATGTGGCGGAGAACAATGTAGGAAGAGGAGGCGCCGCTTGCCCGTGCTGCCTCCACGAACGCGTTCTCCCGCACGCTCAGGGCCGCGGCCCGCCCCACCCGCACAAATTGAGGCAAGTTGTACACGGCAATGGCCAGGATCGTCGTGCCCAAGCCCGGCGGGACCACAGCGGTGACGATGATGGCCAAGAAGATGTCGGGGAAAGTAAGGAGGACGTCCACGCAGCGCATGATGACCTCATCCGGCCAACCGCCGCGGTAGCCCACGCTCACGCCTGTGAGGGCCCCCACGAGCATGGCCAAGGCAATGGCGCTTGTGGCCACGATGAGTGAGGTACGAGCCCCGAAGAAGACGCGGCTCAGGATGTCCCGGCCGAATTGGTCTGTGCCGAAGGGGTGTGTGCGCGACGGCGGCCGGAAAATGGCCCGTAGATTCTGCTTATTGGGATCAAAGGGGGAAATGAAGGGTGCGGCGATGCCGATGACGAGGAAGGCCAGGACGCCAAGCAGGCCCAACGTGGCGCCGGGATTGCGTAGAATGGTTTTTAGCGTGC
>JANXBC010000094.1 GCA_025060555.1 Candidatus Bipolaricaulota bacterium | reverse complement strand
CCAAGCGGCGGCTGATCTGGGCCATATCCCCGGAATGCACCTCGGGGACCAACCCGGCCGCCTGGAGCACAGTCCATACGTCCGCTGGATAACTCCCCCGAAGAACAGGGTCCAGGAACCATCGGTTATGGAAACCGTCCACCTGTTGGGCCGCCAGCACGTCTTCTGGCTTGGAGGAGGCGGCATGAACGGGAGAGAGATTCAAAACGATTCCTACCTGAGTCTTCGCGCTTCCATCACGCAGAACATCGACAGCAAGGCCATGGGACAGAAGAAGGTGATGGGCCACTTGCATGGCTACCTTCATATTTCGCAGTCCTGGAGCGTGCTGCCCCCAAGCGTGGCCTAGCCAGGCCACGACCCAGGGTTCATTGTGCGTGGCCCACCAGGTGACCCGGTCTCCCAACCGGCGCACGAGCACCGCCGCGTAGTCAGCAAAATAATAAGCCACGTCGCGGTTAGCCCAGCCGCCCCGATCCTGCAGGGCCTGGGGGAGGTCCCAATGGTAAAGCGTGACGAAGGGCTCAATGCCTGCGGCCAAAAGCGCATCCACCAAACGCTCGTAAAAGTCCAGCCCTTTGGGATTGGCCGGCCCTTTCCCGGTGGGGAGCACGCGTGGCCAGGAAACTGAGAAGCGGTAAGCTTTAAGGCCCAGTTCCTTCATGAGGGCCACGTCCTCTTGCCAGCGGTGGTAGTGGTCGCAGGCTACATCCCCTGTGGAGCCGTCCTGGATCTTTCCGGGCGTGTGGGCAAAGGTATCCCAAATAGAAGGTCCTTTGCCGTCCTCGTTCCAGGCCCCCTCAATCTGGTAGGCCGATGTAGCCACACCCCACAGAAATCCCTTCGGAAACTCCGGTGCTTCCCTCACCTTACTCCCCTTTATTCCCTGAGCTCGGCCGGAAGGCTGCGCTCGAGGTTCTCTCGGATCTCGGGGTCCAAGAATCCTCGGATTTCTTCAAGGGCCAGCAAAACGGCTCCGACAACCGGTGCGAACGGGGGTCGCACGATCTGGGCCCGAGGCGCCGTGCGGTGGACCACTTGAGTGACGGTGTCCCAAAGAAGCGGCCCTTTCCCTTTGAAGACCCCACCGGCCAGCACGACCTCGACATCCGTCTGCTCTAAACCTAACCGGCGAATGATCGCGCCCGCGGTGCACCCCACCTCCTCGCCCAGCTGGACCAGCAGCTGCTGGGCCACACGATCCCCGGCATAGGCAGCTTCGAAAATTTTGGGTACAAGCCCTAAAAGCTTGGACTCCTCGACCCTCCCGTGATACAGGGAAACTATCAACTCCTCCACGCTGGTCAGCCCCAAAGCTTGGAGCACAAGCGGGGTGAGAAGGGTGGGTTCCCCGCGGCCGTCCCAAGCCCGCGCTACGTGCCGTACGGCCTCCTGGGCCAGAAATGCCCCGCCTCCCCAATCCCCAGAAATCCAGCCTAGGCCAGGGAGGCGGAATACGCGGCCATCGGGAGCTATTCCGGCGGCGTTGAAGCCCGCACCGCACACCACCACCACGCCCCAGGGCCGGCGCGTGCCCGCGCGGAGGGCTACAAGGGTGTCGTTTTCCACTCGAATACGGTGGGCAAACCTGCGTTCCGCCAAGTGCGTCCTTAGCAGTTCAAAATCTTCGGGCAGATCGGCACCGGCCAGACCAAAAACCCCCAGGGTCACCGGAAGACGCACGCCGGCTTGGGCACAAGCCTCGACGCAGGCCCTTTGGATTTCCCCCAAGGCCGGTCCTAGCCCCACAGTTTGATGGTTTCCCGGCCCGGCTCGGCCAAACCCCAAGACGCGCCCATCGCTTTCGGCCACGAGGGCGAACGTTTTGGAATTCCCAGCATCCACACCCAACACGTAGCTCATGGCGCACGGAAAAACTGGGGAAGATAGGGGCGGTGGGCCTCCTTAAGGGCCTCCCAAAGCCTCTGGGCGACGGCGAACGAGGGGACCAAAGGATGCACAAGCAACGCCTGAAGGGCCAGGCGCTCATCGCCCGTGACCGCCGCCTCTACGGTGAGCTCTTCATAAGCCTTGACCGCTTGGATCAGCCCACGGATCGCTGGGGGAAGCGGCCGACACGGCAAAGGGCGAGCTCCTTGATGATCCACACGCGCGGGAACTTCCACAACGACGTGCTCAGGCAGGTCAGGGACCGCTCCTTGGTTCCGCACGTTTACGATGTGTACCTCGCCTTTATCGTTATAAACAGCGCTGATGAGGGCCACGGCCGCGGTAGAATAGTGGGCCCCTCCACGTTTTTCCAAAAACGCGGGCTTTTGGGCAAGGAGAGGATCGGAATAAATTTTGAGCAGTTCCGCGTCGATCGCTTGGACCTCTTCCGCCCTGGTGTGGCCTGCAGCCTTTTGTTCCGCTAAGACCTCATCGGGATGGTAATAGTAACGCAAGTAAGAACTCGGGATCATTTGCATGGTCTCCAAAAGCTCCGGAGAAAACGGGAATCTTCCCTGCCGAGCTTCTTCCAAGGCCCGGGCCAAAACCTGGGGAAACACGTCCTCCCCCGCGCATCGCACCCCACACACCCAACTCAGGTGGTTCAGCCCCACGTAATCAAGCTCAATCTCCCTTGGGTCAACGCGCAGCCAGTGGGCGATCAGGTGCTTCAGCCCAATGGGAACGTTGCAGAGCCCCAGCACCTTGACCTGGGAGTAGCGAAGAAGGGCCTCGGTCACCACGCCCGAGGGATTGGTGAAGTTGATGAGGAAAGTGTTCGGGCAAAGCTTTTCCATGTCGCGCGCGAGCTCGAGCATTACCGGGATGGTGCGCAAGGCTTTCGCGAACCCGCCTGGTCCTGTGGTCTCTTGGCCAACCACACCGAATCGTGGGGGGATCCCCTCATCGAGGGCGCGGGCGGCCATCCCCCCCACCCGAATTTGGGCAACCACGAAGTCGGCCCCCTCCAGGGCCTCCGCGCGGCAAAGGGTGCGGGTGATGCGAAAAGGATCCCCGTTTGCGCGAACCATGCGCTCCGCAAGTCCGCCCACGATTTCCAACCGTTCCCGGTTTATGTCCATAAGGCAAAGTTCTTCCACGGGAAGTTCGTCCACATAAGCCAGAAATCCCTCAACGAGTTCGGGCGTGTAAACGCTCCCCCCTCCAATGACGGCGATCTTCAGCCCCAAGTGTCTACCTCCTTAGCGGAACCGCATCTCCATAGACATGAGAAGAGAACAACCTAGGGGGTTGCCAAGTCGGTCCTCCTAATCCTGCGGATCCGTGGGCAAGAGCTGGGGCTCGAATTCCCGGGAAAAGTCCCATCTTTCCCGGAGCTTGGGCACGTCCGCCAAAAGCTTCTGGACGTAGGAGTGGGTTGGCGAGAACAGGACCGTACTGGCCAGGCCTTGCTCCACCACCCGGCCTTTATGCATCACCACCGCCCGGTCCGCTATGTACGCGGCCTGGCCCACGTCGTGGGTGATGAAGAGGATGGCGATCCCTCGATCCTTGAGATCGAAAAGGTGGTTGAGGATCCCCGCCCGGGAGGAGGCATCGATCATGCTGGTGGGCTCATCGGCCACCACGAGGTCCGGCTCAATGAGGAGGGCCCGGGCAATGAGAAGGCGTTGGAGCTGCCCACCGCTCAATTGGTGCGGATACCGTCCAAGCACTTCCGCAGCGTTCAACCCCACAATGTCCAGGACCTCCAGGATGCGCGCTTTCCGCTCCGCGAAGGGAAGGCGGTTTTTAAAGGTCAGGGCGCGATGGAGTACGCGATCGATGCGATAAAAGTAGTTGAACGCTGCGTAAGGATCCTGAAAGATCTGTTGGACCTTCCCGTAGTACAGGCGCGATGGGT
>JANXBC010000093.1 GCA_025060555.1 Candidatus Bipolaricaulota bacterium | reverse complement strand
TGGGCTTGCCCAAGGATCAGGTTCACCTCCGCCGGCTTTTCGATCTTCACCACTTTGAGTTCCATGCTCCCCCCTTTCCTCCGCTCAGCGCAGGTAATAGAGCAAGGTGGCCAGGGCCGCAAACACGCCCTCCAGGGCCATGAGGATAAGGGTCAAGCTGCGCTCGTGTAGGCCGCCAAAAAGTTTGAGCAAAGCTTGCCCCAGCCCCACCGGACCATGCACCGGACAACAAAGTTTGCCGTCAGAATCCAATTCGCCAAAACTTTTCGGAAACTTATGCATAGCTTTGAAGCAAAAGTCTGCTACGTAAGGAGCGATGACGACGATCCCCGCGAACTCGAAGTTACCCACGATACAGCTCGCCGCCAGAATCGCGCCCAAGGAAAGGGTACCCACGTCACCCACAAAGATCCGCGCCGGATACCAATTGAAAAGGAGAACCCCAAGCGCCGCGCCCAGGCCGGCGAAGAGGATGACCAAGGCGGTCGCAGACCCCACTTTCCACGCCACCGCCGCTAGTCCAGCCATAGCCATAACCCCCATCCCCAGCTCCGCGCCGTTGAAGCCCGCCAGCATGTTGACGGCGTTGGCCGCGCCCGTCACCCCCAAAGGCACAAGGAAAAGGGGATAGAAAATCCCGAAGTTGACCGGTCCCACAAAGGGCACGGTAAGCGTGGCGTGCCCGGCGCGAACGGCCACCAGGGGCAAGGCCGCGATCACGGGAAGAAAAGCTTTCAATCCTTGGCGCAGGTCCAAAAGGTCGTCGAGGATCCCCACGAGCCCGGTGAGGAGCACCGTCGCCAGGACCGCAAGCAAAGCCACGAAATCCACGGGAAGCACTGGAGGGATGAAAGCCTCGAGAGCGAGAGCTAGAAGAACACCGGTCGTGAAACCCGCAAGCAAGGCCAGGCCGCCCATCTCCGGGACCTCGGGTTGGCCCGGCTTATGCAGGTCCTTCCCCACGATCCCTGCGCGCCGCAGTTTGGGGATGAGCACCCCGGTGGCCAAAACGGAAACAAAAAGAGCTGCAACAAAAATAACCCCGGCCATACAGCCTTTCATGGTATCCGACCATGGGGCGACTCGGAAGTTTTGACCTCGTTTGGGGGATACACCAGGATTCCCGGGGAACACATGCGATCCAAAGTTTCCCGAAGCTGCGCGTATTCCTCTTCGGTGTACACGTGGGGCTCCAGCCGCGGGATGTTCAAAATCCGCCAAACGAGCTCGAAGGCCTCTTCCCGGGGAGGGCCGCGATAGACCACAAGGAGGTCTACGTCGCTTCCCGGCCCGGGGGTGCCTTGTGCATAGGAGCCGAAAAGCACCACCCGCACCAAAGGAAGCCTTTCCGCAAGCTTGGGGATTCGCTCCCTCAAAATTCGAAGGAGTTCTTCCCGGCTAAGCTTGGGCCAGAAGATCCTGACAGAATCGAAGGATCCGTTCGGCATGGCCGATGAGGCGCAGCGCCTCTTCTTTTGTGTAGCGCCGCCGAGGCGATCCCGAGGGGTGGGCGTTGGGGTAGCGCTTAGGGATATAAGCCTTATCCAATTCCAAGGCGACTTGCATGAGCTCATCGGGCACAGGGCGATGCCAAGAAAGCTCGCGCAGAAGATCGGCTACGGAGTGCCCCCAAGCCTCGCCGCCCAGGCGCTGAAACACCGCTTTCACCGCCTTTTCCGCCGCTTGTTGGGCGGAAAAACAGCTCCACTCATAAAAACCGTGTTCAGCGTCGCTTTGGGCGTGCAGGAGATCGCCCTCCGCCTGATCCATCCAATCCCGGCTCCGCTCCATACTCCCCACGATCTTAGCGCTTACTTTTCGTGGGAGCTTTGACCACGATCTTATTTTGGTGATGAGACCTCCACGACACGAGGCTGCATCGTACAATGGAGGGCTTATGGGTCTTGCGGAAAAGCGTCGGAAATACGTGGAGGAACTGGAGGAATCTGTGAAGCGGCTGCGGGAGATCTTGGCTAGCCTTCCCGAAGTCGAGCGCGTCATCCTTTTTGGCTCCTACGCCCGGGGGCGGAGGGATCTCCTCACCGATTTGGATGTACTCGTCGTCATGCGCACCCATCTCCCCTTTTTGGAGCGCCAAAAATTCTTGTATCAGCGACTCGCCCTCTCTGTGGACGCCGACATCCTTTGTTACACACCCGAGGAGTTCGAGGCCCTAAAGGACAGTCCTTTCTGGCGAACTGCGCTACGGGAGGGGGTTTTGCTCTATGAGAAGAAGCCCACGGGAAGAGGGGAAGAGGTGGCTTGAGCAGGCCAAAGAGGACTTGCGCTGGGCCAAAGAATTGGCCCGCCTCGGGGGATACCACATCGCCTGCTTCCTTGCCCAGCAAATCGCGGAGAAAGCCCTGAAAGGTTTCCTCTATGCCCAGGGGGAGGAGGTCGTGCTTGGCCATTCCGTCGAACGGCTTTGCGAACAAGCTGCCAGCCATGACCCCAGTTTCTCCACCAAAAAGGGGGCCTGGGCCATTCTGGATGGCTATTACGTGCCCACGCGTTACCCAAATAGCCTTCCCGAAAGCATTCCCGCGCGCGTCTACAACGCGGCCGCGGCGGGAGAGGCCGTTCGCTTGGCCGAGGAGGTTGTAGCCTTTGTAGAAGAAAAGCTGCGGGAGCATCACTAGCAGCCGAAACGCACGTTACTAGGCCGAACGGGGTTACGGGGGATGGGCGATCTTGGCCGATCAAACTTGGCTATAGCCTTTTACCCATAGGCGGCATAAAAGCTTTTTCGAGACCTCCTGAATATCCAGGGTTATCGAGTATTACCGCTCATCCGGCTGAAGTTTTTAAAGCTCATTCCTAAGCTTCGATTACGGAAAAAGGGACGGATATTACACAGGCTTGCGGTACTCAAACTTTTGTCTTGCCGGGTTCAGTGGCCCACGCCACAAAGGAAGGTGGCGGAAAGAGGCGCAAGTTATGCCGCGTCGATCTTGGACGCCGTAAGGAGATACTGGCCGAGACAGAGGAATACGTAGCGAAACGCGGAAATCCTTCTTGGCTCGTTCATCCGCGAGGACATCCACGGGGCCTCAAACGTGGACATTACAGGAGTCGCTGAATTTATGGGAGCCCTTTCTTGCTCGGATAATCTCATTTCATTCGCAATCTAAGATGTGCTTCCCTCCAAACGAGTTTCCAAATGATTTGTATGCACCGGGGACGCAAAAGAAAGACGCAAATCCCGTATATTACGACCCCAACAGCGACAAGACCGAGATATCCCCACCAAACCTCGGCCCAACGCCGTAAGGGGAAAAGCGCCACGCACATCGTCCCCGTTGCGACCCCAATTTTTGCAAAGTTTCTGAAAAGCTCCTTCCCACCTAGTCCTCCAAGCTTCCTACGCAGGAGTTCCGTCAACACAAGGCATGTGAATACGGAGCTCAGGGATGTGGCCAGCGCCAACCCTTTGTGCGCAAGCGGCCGAATTAAAACCAGGTTGAAAACTATGTTGAGCAAAAGTCCAATTACAGAAATCCTCACCGGCGTTCTCGTGTCCTTTTGGGCATAAAAGGCCTTGGCCACAACATCCGCCAACCCCGCGGCGACCAGACCCAGCGCGTAGAAAAACAGGGCCTCGGCAGTAGTTCGTGTCGCCGTCGGGGTAAAAGATCCTCGCTCAAAGAGGAAGGCCACGGTCTCCCGGCTTAACACCATCAGCCCCGCTGTGGCTGGGACGAGAAAGAGCAATAAAACCTCTAACGATTGGGAAACCAGGTCCATAAGCCTAGGCCTATCCTCCCTCGCAGCCTGTAAGGAAAGCGCAGGATAAATAGCCTGAGAAATGGCCAACCCGAAAA
>JANXBC010000092.1 GCA_025060555.1 Candidatus Bipolaricaulota bacterium | reverse complement strand
CCCTCTTTTTCTGGATCGGGGAGGTTCACCCAAACATCGTGAGGCATGCGGTTCTTCACGTAGTAAACCATACGATCACCCCTTCATGGGTCATCGATCTCCTGGACGTCGATGTCCGGAGGCTTGCCTTCTGGCCCAGGAGGGGCGGGCGGCTCGGGATAAGTCCCCGGCTCGGGACGAGTCTCCGGCGCGGGACGAATCTCTGGCAGGACGATGACGGTGAACTGATGGCCGTGAATGAGGCCAGCCTCAGCAGTAGGACCAGCTAAGCGGAACCAGCCCTCCCAGGCAAAAAGGATGCTGTAGATCCCCTGTAACTCCACCGCTCCCCCGTAGAGGGAGCGCACAAGGTGAAAACCGATTCCACCGAGGCACGGTGCCCGGCCCAGCTTTTGGTGCACGCGTAAAGCAAGCTCCTCTGCTTCCGCCTGAACGTCGGAATGGCAAGCGAGAGCAAGATCGGCGATGTAGGGGACGAGCTCCTGCACGATGCCCCGGTTTTGGTCAAGGTAAATGATCTTTTTGTAATCCACCACACGCTCGAAATGCGGGCGAAACTGCAAGGAGTAAGTCACAACCGGGAGCTCTACCTCCAGAAAATCCCGGCCCCGGTAGCGCTGAAGGGCGCTATAATCGAGGACGCGGTACGGCCAAAGCTCAGGGAAGATCTCCTTGAGCTTCTCCGCGACGATGTCGCGTACCTCGTTGAAGGTGAAGGCCCGCATTATATCATCTCAAGCCGCTTGAGGATGAAATCCGCGGCCCTTTCCGCCAAAAGCTGTGCAGCTCTGTCCGCTAAAGGCTCGGGGAAAAGGGGGCGTGGAGGCACGTAAATGAGCGCGCGGCCCGGCTCGTCCTCCGACTTAGGCAAGGTCATCCCCGCCTGCCTTAGCATGAACGCGAGATAACGGAACATCTTTATCGTCGAGGGATAGTGCCACTCGTGCCCCATCTCGAGGATCTGTAGGAGGCCGCGATAAGGCAGAGGGTTGCCCTGGTTAGAGGTACGGGGGGCGCCCACGCGGTAACGGGCGCGGGTCAGGCCCTCCGGATAAGCCACGGCGTAGGCCTCATTTTCCCCGGCCTCGGCTTGGACCCGTACGTCTTGGAAAAGGCCGCCGCTATCGTAAGCGTAGGCGTCGTGCCCTTTGAGAGTTTCCGTGATCTCGCTGAGGAGGTCCTCCGTGGGGATGCCGTCACTCTCGGCCTGCTCTTTGGCCGTTTGAACGACGAGAGCCGTCAGCTCTGCCGCGAGCGGAACTAGCGCCTTTCCCGGTGGCTGGACCGCTTCCTGGACCGTCTCGAAGAACGCGTCCAGGTCCTTCATGTCAAGCACTATCGTTCTGTGCATCCTCGCTCTCCGGTGTCTCTATTGGCCCGCGGATATCGAGGTAAAAGAGAGGCGACTCGATGGTGTAGGAGCGGATGATCCCATCCACCTCGCGGTCGCCGGTGAGCGTGGGCGGAGGAGGACTCTCAGTGGGAGGCCGCCGCTCATCCAGCTCTTCCCCGGCGATGCGGTAGAACCGCAGCTTGTTATAGGCCAGACGCCGCACGGCCTCCCGCGCATCCTCTGGGATCTCCTGCTGAACGTAGGCCGGATCGCCGAACGCCGCGAGGAGCTGAATGTTGGCCACTCCCTCCGGGAAGGCTCCATCCAGCCGATACAGGAAATGTCCACGGGCCCGCACGCGCGCGGTGATGTCGAACGTCCCGAAAGCCGTGATGACCTTGACCTCAATGACCTCTACGATGGGATAGGGCGAGCGGAGGAGCTGGCTCCCGGTGCCGTCGAGGAAGATCTCTAGCTCTTTGGGCTCAAACCAGTACCCGTAGCGGTGGCGGTTGGTGAGGGTATAGAAGCGTTCCTCCGCGTAGCGCAGGGCCGCTTCCACCTCTTGGGGGTTGAGGCCCTCCCGCCAATAGCGGGACCGCTGGAAGTCCTGCAGATCGACGATCATTCTCTGATGCGGAAGAGTTTCGGGAAGTTGGCGACGAGAAAGCGTGCCTCTTCCGCAGGCAGGACCCGCTCCCGCATCTCCGGGGTGAACTCATGATTGAAGGCGCGGAAGAAGCCGCGGCCGAGGTATTCCACACGCAATAGATCTCCGCCAAGTATGACCGGGATGATCGGGGCGGAAGGTTTTCTCTGGTGCACCCGGCAGTAATTCGAGCCTGGGAGGGCCTCATTCCTACAGGGCTGACCTGAGCGGGTGAGCGCCTGGCATTGAGCCATATCAATCCTCGCGATCGGCCAGGGTGAAGAGCTCCGGCTCCTCATCAAGGAGGAACTCCGCCAAACGCTCCGGCACTTCCTGTTCCCGGGCGCTCGGGGAGAAGGTGAAAGAAGCGACGATGTAATCGCCCTGGCCCTTGTACCTGATGCGCACCGTGCGCGGCCCCTTGATGATGACCATCTTTTCCTCTTCTTTGGGCTGATGGACTCGGCAGTAAAGGGAATCAGGCAAGGCCTGATTCCCGCATTGCTGCCCGTTCTTATTTAGCGCTTGACAGCGGGCCATTTCCCCCTACTTTTGGGGGCGGAGCAAGATCGCTCCGCCCCGTTAGCCTAGCCTTTTCTCAGGCTAGGAGGCACTTCCGACCTTGATGTTTTTGACGAGGATGAACGCGCGCGGGAAGGGCACGATGAAGTCCACGTAGGCGTGGCCGTACCACTCCCAGGCGTCAACCTTGGGGTTCCGCACCATCTCCAAGCGGAACTCCCGGTGTACGATGAACCAGAGCTGGCTAGGATCGCCAAGGAGCATCTTGGTCACGAGGTTGCCGCCCTGGGCCTCCACGGGGAAGTAGGGTACGCCCTTCGCCCCGTTCAGGAACTCGATGCCGTCAGGCCGGAGGTTGGCCGCCCCCATCAGGGCCGCGGCACCGAGGGCGTCAGCCCGGTCGGAGAGATAGTGCATGAGCTCGGCATAGACGATGGGGTTAGCGATCCAGACCGGGTTGCCGGCGAGCATCCGCGCCACTGGGTCAGTGATGAAGACCTTGTAGGCGATCTGGAAGAGGGTGTGATCGACGGGCTTGGGGTTCCCGTCGTCATCGACCCAGTTGATGGTGTGGCCCGCGAGGTTCCCCGTGTGGGCTTCCTCGATGAGCTTGAGCCAACCGTCATCGATGGAGCGCAGCTGGTCACCGGTGAGCGTGGTGTCGCCCTGGATGGCCAGGATCTCCAAGTCCCGGCGCATGGCCTGCGTCCACCGCCGGACGAGGAAGTCCTCGAACTCCGGCCCAGTGAGGTTCCAGTTGATCGCTTCCCAGGTGAGGGCGAAGTGCGTGCGCAGCTTCTTGCAGGAGAACTCGAAGGCCTTGCCGATCGTGATTTCACCGGTATCGGACCAGCCGCCCGCGGGCTCTTGCCCTTCGTTGGCGCCCTTGGCGATCACCGGACCGGGAAGATCGAAGTAATAGAACTCGCCAGCGCGGTTATCCACAACCTCCCGATGCACGGCCTTGAGGAGCGTGGACTCATCGACCATGAGATCGATGAAGTTATCCGCCTTCTCGATGGGGATAACCCCATACTCCCCAAGGTCCTGCGTGCTAAGCTTCACCTGTAACTGCCGCAAAAGATCAGTGTAGTCACGAGGGTTCATTTTGTCCTCTGGAACAAGCCCCATTTATAGGGTTTACCCTCCCCGGCGGTGTCCAGAACGGTCTTAGATTTGCGGGGAGGGACGATGCTCTGAACGAGATCCACAAGGGTGTTCAGAGCGGCCTTGAGCTCATTGACCTCGGCCTTCACTGCCTCAAGCTCAGCCTTCTGCTTCGCGAGAGGCTCAGCGAGAGCGTTCAGCTTGGCCAAGGCATCGCCGATCTTCGCT
>JANXBC010000091.1 GCA_025060555.1 Candidatus Bipolaricaulota bacterium | reverse complement strand
CCCATACCTTGACCGGGGCAAGCGGAGCCTCCAGCTCAGTCTCCTCCTCTTCCTCAAACTCCAAGATCGTGCAGTTCAGCTCCCGGACCGTCATTCGCCCCGAATATCCGCCCATTCTCCTCTCCATCAGACCTTCACCTCGATCGGCTCGCGCCGGTTGGCCATGAGCTTCTTCAGCCGTACGTCCCAGCTCACCCGGCCATTCGCGCTCACGCCGAAGATCAACGTCCCCACGTCCACCGTCCCCGAGCAGCGCCGCGCCCCGTACTTCGTCATGGCCGCCAGCCAGCAGGGCTGGAAGAAGGCCAGCCAGTCGGGGTCAGCTCCGCCGGCCACAAAGAAGGAATGGATGTGGGCGCGCAGGATGACGTTCGCTTGTGGTTGCTCATCCCGCGCCGCCCAAAGGAGGTTCACAAACCACTCTCTTCCCAGAGGGGTTCCCTTTGTGTGGGGGAGGTTAGAGCGCCCAGCATAGTGCCGCACGTCGAAGACGCAGCCGTTGACCTTGACGAAGGCGTGGCTATGGATCTCTACGTCGTAGCCGTCCTTGGCAAGGAGCGTGGCCACGAACCGATCTGCGTCCTGGCCGTCGATGGTGGTGTGGTAGGAGGTGCCGTAGGTGAGGATGATTTTCTTTGCCTCCCAGAGGGCCAGGAGCTGAGCGGCGATGCGGCACTGCGTCTCCACGTCCGTCGTGAGAAGCTCCGTCCCGCCCGTCAGGCGGCCCGTTCCCTCGATTAGGTCCCCGTTCACTACGAGAACGTCCGGCTTCTGGAATTCCCGGACGTCCTCCATGTACGCCTCGTACATCTCCCGTTGGGCCTGGGCGATTTGTTTTATCTTGGCGTCCCCGGAATCCAGCGGGTACCAGTAGTCAGGGGGAGTGATGGCCCCGAAGTGGCCGCAATGGAGATCAGCGAGGGCTACGATCAACGCTTCACGCTGACTCATACCGCTCCTCCTCAGGCCTAATTTCCGTCCAACACTCATCGCAATAGAAGACCCGCCGCAGGCGGTCCCATAACATTTCCCCGGAGCACTCCGGACAGCGCATATCTGCGTCACCTCCTTCCATCTATTAGCTCTTAGAGGACACCAGGGGGAAATTGGGACAACCTGCGGCGGGTCTCATTTTTCAGCCTCCCGTATCCTCTTCCTCCTCTTCGTCCAGGGCCTTTTCGGCCTCCTCGCGCGTCAGGCCCACCACGCATAGCCCGCGCCGGAGGTCCCACGCGCGCCAACGAAGCTTCCCATCCGCATCATAAAAGCCCTCGATGTAGATCCGCGCTACGTTCTCTTCACTCATCTTCGCCTCCATGGCTTAAATCCACGGCTTTTTCCCTGGGCACGGGATCATTCAGGTCCACGACGATGAAATTCCGCTCGCGGTCCAGGCTCCAACGGTAGTAGCCGGGACTGGCGCCGAGCATGCGGAGCGCCGAGCGGGCCACGAACCGCACCTCATTGACCACCGTGAGGCGCCGCAGGGAGCGCCCCTTCGGCGGATGATCGAAAAGCTGGAGCCCAATTTTTCTGTTTTCCTCATCCACGTAGAGCGCAAAGTACCGTTGCCCATTGAATCCTGCCGCCCGGAGCTGGAAGAGAGGGATCGCTATGATATCCGCGCCCCCGTTCTTCCCGGCCCCGCGGACCGAGCAGATCCCGTTTTTTAGGCTAAGCGCCCGCGCCGTCTCCTGGGGTTTCACTTCCCGCCACATCCGCGTCCTCCTCAAAGGCCCAAAGGGCATCCAGCCGGGGCTGAACCCAGCGCGCCCCACTGGCGATCAAGTACCGCACAGCATCCGCAGACCGAAATGAGAAGAACGTACATAGGCGACGCACCACCTCCATGTACTCCGGAGGGAGCTCGAATTCCTCCTCCTCACCGTCGCAGATCAGGCGGAGCCTCATTTCCCACCTCCCCGCTCTTCGTAATCAGGACAGTCCTTGGCCGTCTTCTCGTGGGGGATGAGATCCTGGCTTAGGAGCCTTTTCGCCGTGCAGTAGCGGGTTTTCTCGGCCTTCCCCTCAGCGAGGACGGTGATCTCACCGTTGCCGATGACAAGGAGAAGTTTTGCCCCGCTTGGCGTTTCGCGAAGATGCTCACAACGCCGGCAGGTGCGGGTTTCCGCGCCGGGAGAATCCTCGGTCTCCGGTAGTCCGGCGCGGATGTCGCGGGAAAAGTCGGAGATGCGGTAGTTCTGGCCCAATACTTGCCGGCGGTGCGCGGCGTATCGGACGGCCTCAACTGGATCCAGTCCGCGGCTGCGGGCCCGTAGGGCCTGTTGATAAAAACCCGCCGGGAGGACGTAGTCCTCCACGCCCATTCGCCTAAAAATCTCATCCCAGACCTCCACCATCTCGTAGACGGTGAAGGGAGAAAGATGGAGAAGGGAAGCCACGCGTCGCCGCGCTTCTTTCGCGCCTAAATTCTGGTATCGCGTGAAGAGGATGTGCGCGACTAGGCATTGGGCGTAGTAAGTGCCGTTCTGGAGCTCCGCGCAGTTCCGGAAAAACTCCGCGAGATGCTCGTCGTCCCAGGTGGGGAGGATCTCCACCATGTTCCGCAGGGCCTGCGTCGTGCGCTGCATGGCCCCGATCACTTGCGGCACAAGCGCTGTTGATGTCACTTCTCACCTCCTTTTAAAACCTCGCTGAGCCAAGGGGGAGTGCGGGAGAGGCGCGCTTGCGTGCGCATGTCCGTCCCGCTCATCTCCACCGGCCACACCGCCTCCCGTAGCCGCGAGAAGATGCGCTCAGAATTCCCGTCCAGCGCGGAAAGCTGCTCGCGCAGTTCCTTCGGCGTGTGGTTCGTGGTGATGAGCATGGCGGTGCGATGCGAAAGGCAAGCGTCAAAAACGCGGAACAAGAATTCGCAGGCCCGGCTACGCTCATAGGCCGAGGCAATGGTGAGGAGACTGAGATCATCGAGGATCGCCGCGTCCAGCCGCTCAAGCTGAGAGAAAAGATCTTGGATCGTCTGGCTCTCGGTATCAGCGAAGGCCGAGCGGCTCAAGGCCAAAAGATCCGCTACTGCCCACCTCTTCACGGCAAACCCCCGCTCAAGGAGCCTGTTCCCTATGGCAAAAGCGAGGTGCGTCTTCCCCACGCCCGCTGGACCGTAGAAGAGAAGCCCAATTCCCAGCTTGCGAGTAAAATTCTCTGCGTATGCTTTGGCGATTTCGAAGGCGCGCCGATTTTTGCTATCGTCAAAGTTGGCGAAGGTTTTTTCTCGCTCAGCGAGCGTGAAGCCAGAGAGTTCCCGCCATCGTCGAATCCGCTCTTCTTCCTGAAACTTTTCCCAGTCGACGCTGCTCGCCAGCATTCCCCCTCCTTACCAATCCTCGGCCACGTCCGCCTTGGGGGCGCGGTAGAGGCCGGTGAATTGGCCCGACCAAAACGCCTCCGCCTCCCGGAGGAGGTAGCCGGTGCCGGAGAAGCCCGGTCGGCCTAGGCATACGTCGATGAGCTGCTTCAAGGCCCGGCGTCCTCCTTCCGGCCCAAACTTCGCGTCCGCGGCCTGAAGCAGGCGCTTCAGGTGCGCGGCCATGCCGTTCCGGGGGACGGTGGGGGTGATGTGGCGGGCGGTCATCTCCGCGAGAAGGTAGGAAACGAAGTCGTTCACGGACCACTTCTCCGGCGGCAGGGCCCGGAACCGCGGCACGCGCGCCGGCGGCATTCCCGGAAACAGCGCTTTGGTAGCTACCAACGTCCGGCGCCTCCCCCGGTTTTCCTCTTCCCCCACACCCCCTTCTTCTTTCCTACCCCCTGGGAAGGAAGAAGAATGGGGAAACCCCCGGACGATCCCATCGGGGTCGTCCGGGCGGCAACCCGCGGAGCGCCTTGCAGCCCCAAAGTATTATTGAGTTTTATAATAAAAAGAAAA
>JANXBC010000090.1 GCA_025060555.1 Candidatus Bipolaricaulota bacterium | reverse complement strand
GCTGCGCTGGTGGCCGCTAATGGGTGAAGGCTACTTGTTGCCCACGATGGCAGCGGTCTTCAGTGGTGGGACGTCCATGTTTGGTGGCGAGGGCACGGTTTTTGGGACATTCATCGGTGCGTTCATTATTGGCTCGCTGGAAGCTGGAGTTGTGGCAGCGGGCCTTTCTGGTTTCTGGACACGGTTGTTTGAGGGCCTCCTTATACTGCTGGCCATCACATTCTATACTTTGGTGCGAAAACGGCGTTAGAAACCACATTTTTCAGCAATAGGTTGCAATCGCCTTGGTAGCATCACAAATTTTGTCTCCTTATCTGTAGCTGAGAGTACCTTTATTGGAACATTCCTTCCTGCTACTCTTGAGCCTTCCCAAAGCTCTATAGTCTAATTGCCCTACTTTCCCTCCTCCCCTGCCGAAGCTCCCGCAAAAACTGATCCGAGCGATTGTGTTCCTCCGGTACGGGCGTAGAAACGCTTGATGCTGAAGAAAGCGTAAAAGCGGTCCCAGCACTTCTTTCTAGCTCGCGATCATCTCGGGGTAGGCCTTCCTCCAGCACTGCTTGTGCCTCTCCCACGCAGCTCTTGCCCCTTCCAAGTTTTCCGCGGTGTAGCCCCGCCGCAAATCTTCAAGGGTCCTAGCTCCATCCGCTTTCTTCATCTTGGCTGGATTCTTCTACACCTTGTGTACGACTCATTGCTGCCAATTCGAGCCAGGAAAGATTCGGCGGATGGCCTCCTCCATCCCGGCAAGGCGGTGGTTGAAAGCACCTGGACTTCGCGTACTTCCGCTCCCGTAACTCGCACAAGCCCTACAAAGAGGCGTGTCGGACTGTAAGGCTCAAGGGGGCGAGAAGAAGTGTCGTTTTTGCATCCCCCGTTTTCTAGACAGAGGCGTCTTGTTTCAGAAAAAGTTCTCTGGCCTTTTAAGACACCAATTCCCATACCGCTGAACCGTCATCAGTTCCTACCTGTCAACCATGGGCACCTGCTTGGTTTTGAATTCACCTGTCGCGGACTTTGACACAGGATTTTGAATTCTTGCTGATCGCACAAGCCTTACGTTTTCATTGATCCGCTAATCATTATTTCCATATGTTGGTTGGGAAAAGGCGAGCGAAGACCTTCCAGGTATGTTATTTAACTCCATCGATAAGGATCATGGTCTTTACTTGTCACCCATATGGTGACCTATAGCAGAGGAAACCTCTTTTCCGCCCGCAACCACTGCCTGCACAAAACGGTCAAGGGGGTCGTGGGTAAGACGGGCCTTGGGGAGGGAAACAGAAATCGCAGCGACCACTTTACCGCGATAGTTACGAACTGGTGTGGCTACACAAATGTTCCCCTCGTGAAATTCTTCCCAATCTGTGGCATACCCTTGCTGCCGCACCCGCTCAAGCTCCCGGCGCAAAAGGTCGGGATTGGTGATGGTATTCGGCGTGAGGGCGGGCAACGGCCCCTTGGCTAAAAGGCCCTCCAGTGCCTCTGGATTATGCGCCAATAAAACTTTTCCCAGCGCTGTACAGTGCGGGGGAACCCGCCGGCCGATCACCGATGGAATTACCACGCTTGGTGCAGCCTCCTCCCGATCCAAATATAAAACTTCGCCTTCGTAAAGGACAGCAAGATGTGCATTCACCTCGAGTTCCCGGGCAAGGCGTTTCAGGACCGGTTTGGCCTTCTCGCGGATGTCCAAAGAAGACAAAATTTGGTTGGCTAAAGCCAAAATATGTAATCCCAAACTGTACTTCTTGGTCTCGGGGTCCCGCTCAAGATAACCAAACTTGTGAAGGGTATAAATGATTGGGTAGATGCTTCCCGGACGTGTCCGCAGACGCTGTGCTATTTCTGAGAGGCTGAGTTTTCCTTCAATACCATTGAATAAATCCAGCACCTGTAGCGCTTTGGCCAAAGAAGTGTTGACGTAGCGCTCCCTCTCCATAGCTAATCAGATTATACAAAATCAAAGCCTCGGCAGATGCCCGGGGACCGCCATGAAAAAGCCACATGAACGGCGAACTCAATGGGCTTTTGTGGGAGACTTTGTAAACCAGGTAAAGCGGTGTAGGCTTCGGTATACTGCGAAGACTATGAAGCTTTGTCTTATCGGTTATGGGAATGTAGGTTATGGGTTTATTGAGGTCCTCCGAAGACATCGTCCGTGGCTAAAAGAGCGTTTTGGATTCGCGCCAAAGATCGTAGCCATTCATGACATCCGCCGCGGTACTATTCTTAATCCTGATGGTTTGGACTTAAAAATCATTGCAGATGCATGGCGAAATAATCAGAACCTTTGTGAGCTTGGCGGGAGCACAAACGCACCGAATGCATTGGCGGTTATAAAAGATTCTGGAGCAGATGTAGTTTTGGAACTGACACCCACGGATCTGCGCACGGGAGAACCCGCGGCTGGACATATCCGGTTCGCCCTTCTCTCCGGAAAGCATGTAGTTACCACGAACAAGGGCCCAGTGGCGCTCTTCGGGAAAGAGCTCCTTGTTTTGGCCCGAAAAAATGGCGTACAATTTCGATTCGAAGGCACAGTCATGGCTGGAACACCTCTTTTCTCCCTCGTGGATTTCACTCTTGCCGTACCTGTGCAACGCGTACGTGGCATCCTAAACGGCACCACTAATTTTATTCTCACCCAAATGGAGGCCGGTAAAGGCTATGAAGAAGCCTTGGCGGAGGCCCAACGCCTAGGCTATGCCGAGACTGACCCTACAGCCGATGTAGAGGGTTTTGACGCCCTGGCCAAAATCGTCATCCTTGCCAATATGGTTTTAGACGGTGATCTGCGCCCAAGCGATGTTTCTTGCCAAGGGATAACGAAGCTCGCTCCTCCCGAGGTTCAGAGGGCTCCCAAGGAGGGGTTCCGTTGGAAGCTCGTGGCTGAGGCCCGTCGCACCAAAGACGGCGTGGAAGCAAAGGTCAGCCCAGAGCGCCTCCCCCTTTCCGATCCTCTCGCCCAGGTCGGCGGTGTTCTGAACGCGCTGACTTTGGAACTTGATCCCTTGGGCACGATCACGGTTGTCGGGCCAGGTGCGGGGCCGGAGGTGACGGGCCACGCCGTCCTTTCAGACCTTTTGGCCATCCATCGGGGGTTGCAATGATCTACAAGGGCTACTTCCATCGCATTCTCGTGGTAGACCTTTCTTCCGGGGCTTTCCGCGTGTGGAAGCCGCCGGAGGAGCTTTGGGAGCTCTTTTTGGGCGGAAAGGGCGCGGGCCTCAAAATCCTTTATGACCTTGGGATTGAGGCTGCTCCGTTCTCCCCCGATAACCCCCTCATCTTCATGACGGGTCCTGTGACGGGAAGCCCCATCCCTACATCAGCTCGCTCATGTGTGGTTTTTCTTTCCCCTCTCACGAATTCTGCGGTGGACTCCCATGCTGGCGGGCATTTCGGACCGGCCTTGCGAAGGCTTGGCTTCGATGGGCTCATCGTCCTTGGCCAGGCGAAAAAGCCGGTGTATTTGGAAGTACAGTCAGAGCGAGCTCTCCTTCATCCGGCCGGAAACCTTTGGGGACGAGGGATCTTTGCTACCGAAAAAGCTCTGAAGGAAAGCCATTTGGGTGCGGCGGTTGCTTCCATTGGGCCGGCCGGGGAGAAGAAAGTACGATTTGCCTGTATTGGCACTGGCCTTTGGCGCCAATTCGGCCGCGGTGGGGCTGGCGCAGTCATGGGAGCTAAGAACCTCAAAGCCATTGTGGTTCCACCCGGCAAAGTCAACGTCCCCATCGCCGATGAAGCTCGCTTTCTCGCGCTCAACCGGAAACTTGTGGAAGACCTTCTTGCCCATCCCATGCGGAAAAAGCGGGAAGAACTGGGCACCACCATGTGGATCCGTATGGCACAGGAAGCGGGTTTCCTTCCCACCCGAAACTTCCGCGAATGCCG
>JANXBC010000008.1 GCA_025060555.1 Candidatus Bipolaricaulota bacterium | reverse complement strand
ACCCGACGGTGCTCATGGGTATGGAAATACAAACCGCTGAAGAAGTGGAAATCCTCGCCCTTTTCGCGGAGGAAGAGCCTTGTATTGCCCTTGGGGAGGAGCTCTACGCCCTTCTTCCTCCCCTCCGAAATGAACCGGAACTTTTTGGCGATCAACTGGTGGTGGATGAACGCGACGAGATCGTGCAGGTGGTGGAAAAGCTTCTCCTTTCCCCAATTCCCCTTTCTTTGGAGGAGGTGAAGGAGAAGGTCCAGGCTCGGGGAGGGTTAGTGATCCCTGCCCATGTGGATCGCGTCCCCGGCGGTATCCTTGGTGTCCTCGGCTTTCTCGGCGCATGGCCGGCGGTGGAAATCTCCCCTTGGACGGACGCTGAGGAGGCAAGAAAGCGGTGGCCAGAACTCAAGAAAACCAAGATCTTTCGCTCCTCTGATGCTCACTACCCTTGGGAAATAGGGCGGGCTTGGACCGAGCTTTACCTGAAGGGGCCAGATTTTTCGGAGTTAACGAGCGCTGTCCGCGGGGAGGGTGGTCGGTTAGTCCGCCCAGGCCCCGCGCTCAAGGAGGGCTGATGAACCGCATCGCAGAGCAGGTGAGGGAAATCGTGCAGCCTTATGCGGGAAAACCGGCAGAACTCATCCAGGCTTTGCACCGGATCCAGAGCACCCTTGGATACTTACCGCGGGAGGCGCAGGAGGTGGCCGCTGAGGCGCTGGGGGTCCCCCTCTCCCAAGTCCGCGGCGTCGTCACGTTCTACCATCTTTTCCGCACCCGCCCCGCTGGGAAGCATACGATCCGCGTGTGCATGGGGACCGCATGCCATGTGCGCGGCGCTGAAAGGATCTTGGCAGCGCTCAAAGAAGAATTGGGCATCGGCCCAGGGGAAACCACAGCGGATCGCAAAATCAGCCTGGAGCTCGTGCGGTGTTTGGGCTGTTGTGGGCTCGCACCGGTGATGATGGTTGATGAGGATGTGTTTGGGCGCCTTGACCCAAAGAAGGCCCGACGCATTGTGCAAGAGATCCGCGATGGTTGAGGACTTGGCCTTCCATCTTGCTGATCTTGTGGAGAACGCCATCCGTGCTGGGGCGAAATCCGTGGAGATCGAGGTGGCCCAAGAAGGAGAACACATCCTTCTGCGGGTGGCGGACGATGGGAAAGGGATGGATGAGACGGCGTTGAACCGCGCCGGTGACCCCTTCTTCACCACCAAGCCTGGGCGAAGGATCGGGCTGGGTTTGGCCCTTCTCCGGCAGACGGCGGAGGAGCTTGGGGGAACATTTCGGGTGGAAGCCAACCCGGCGGGAGGAACACGCGTTGAGGCATATATCCCTCGCTTCCACCCGGACCGTCCCCCCTTAGGCGATCTTTGCGGGACCCTTGTGCCCCTCATCGTGACTTCTCCCGTTGAATTTCGCGTGATCTTTCGCGATGATCGGACTACGTGGGTCCTCGATACGCGGGAGATTAAACGGGCCTTAGGGGATGTGCCTTTTACCCATCCCCAGGTCTTTTCTTTTTTGGAGGAGGAAATGCGGCGCGCGCTCGTGGCCCTGGGGTGGAAGGAGGCAGGATGAGGCTGGAGGAACTCCGGAAGATCCGGGAGCGTGCGGAAGCGGAACTGCGGCTGAGAGCTGGCCAGGCCCGGGTGAAAATTGTTGTAGGCATGGGGACCTCTGGCATCGCCGCCGGCGCCCGCCAGGTCTTGAGAGCCATCCTCGACGAGGTCGCTCAACGCAACCTCAAGGATGTCTTGGTCACTCAGACCGGAGAAAAAGGCCTGTCCGCGAAAGAACCGCTAGTGGAGGTCCACGAGCCTGGTCGCGTTGCGATTTATGGGGACGTCGATGAGGCCGTGGCCAGGCGCATCGTGGTCGAACATGTCCTCCATGGGCGCATCGTTGAGGATCACCTCGTGGAACTGCGGGAGGTGTCCACGTGATCAGCCTCACCATCGATGGGGTTAGAGTCCAGGCGGAAGAGGGTGAGACTGTCCTTCAGGCTGCGAAACGCGCGGGGATCCGCATTCCTACCCTTTGCCATCTTGAGGGCCTTTCCCCGCGCGGGGCCTGCCGCCTCTGCCTTGTGGAGGTCCGCAACTGGGGCGGAAGGCTAGTGCCATCCTGTGCCACTCCCGTGCAGGAAGGCATGGAGATCGTGGCCAACTCCCCGCGCTTGCGGGAATTGCGGCGCACGATCTTAGAGATGATCTTCGCTGAACGCAATCACATCTGTGCCTTCTGCGTCTCCAACGGCCATTGCGAGCTCCAGGATCTGGCCATGGAGCTGGGCATGGACCACGTGCGTTTCCCTTACCGTTGGCCCTTGCTCCCTTTGGATCTAAGCCACGAGAAATATGGGATTGACCATAACCGCTGTGTTTTGTGTGGCCGATGCGTGCGGGCTTGCGCCGAGGTGGAAGGAGCCATGACCTGGGGTTTCTCCGGCCGAGGCATCTTCACCTTGGTGGAAGCGGACTTGGGCGATCCTTGGGGAAAATCGAAAACTTGTACGGGATGCGGGAAATGTGTGCAGGCCTGTCCAACTGGCGCCCTTTTCGAAAAAGGCAAAGCCACAAGCGAGCAAATGAAGCGTCCAGAGATCATCCTTGAGGTTACGGAAAGGAGGCCCCGTGCCTAAGCTCAGGGTGGCCACGGTGTGGTTCTCCGGATGCTCCGGCTGCCACATGTCCTTCTTAGATCTGGACGAGCGACTTTTGGAGTTCGCCGAGCGGGCAGACCTCGTGTTTTCCCCCATCGCTGACGTCAAGGAATTCCCAGAAAACGTGGATGTGGTGCTCATCGAAGGAGCTGTGGGAAACACTGCCCATCTGCATGAGCTTTTGGAGATCCGAAGGAGGGCAAAAATCCTGGTCGCTTTGGGAGACTGCGCGATCACCGCAAACGTGCCAAGCCTGCGCAACCCGCTTCCCCGGGAGGAAGTTTTGCACACGGTCTACGGCAAGGATGATCCACCGGGATTGGAAGAGGGGGCGGTTCCCAAGCTCCTTCCTCATGCTCTCCCTCTCCATGCTGTTGTGCCCGTGGATTACTTCCTTCCGGGTTGCCCGCCGCCGGCGGAGCGTATCTGGAAACTCCTTCGGCCCATTCTCCTTGGGCAGAGACCAGAGCTTTCCGGGCCGGATTTGAAGTTCGGGTGAAGGAGGGGCTGTGCGTCAATACCGCATTCCCGTGACGCGCATCGAGGGCCATGGCCTTATCACGGTGCATCTTGGTGAGGATGGGCGGGTGCGGGAGGCCCGGTTCCATGTGACGGAGGCCCGCGGTTTCGAACGCTTTTGTGTGGGGCGTACGGTGTGGGAGATGCCGGCCCTCACCGCCCGCATCTGCGGGATCTGCCCGGTCTCCCACCTCCTCTGCTCAGCCAAGGCCGGCGACGCCATCCTCGCCGTGAAGATCCCGCGCCCAGCCGAGAAGCTCCGGCGGCTCATGAACCTTGGGCAAATCGTGCAATCCCATGCCCTTTCCTTCTTCCACCTCTCCTCCCCAGACCTCCTTTTGGGCTGGGACGCTGATCCTAAAGTGCGCAACGTTTTCGGAGTCGCGGCCTTTGACCGGAAACTCGCCCTTGATGGGATTCGACTCCGCGCCTTCGGCCAGGAGATCATCGAGGTCCTTGGGGGAAAGAGGGTCCATCCCGCGTGGGCCGTGCCCGGCGGGGTGAACCACCCCCTCACCGAAGAGGGCCGGGATCGCATCTCCGCCAAACTCCCGGAAGCCATGCGCATCGCCCAGGATGCCTTGGCCCTCTATGAGGAGAAAATGGGGGATTGGACCGAGGAAATCGAGCATTTCGGCAAGTTCCCAAGTTTGTTTATGTCCCTTGTTGCTCCTGATGGCTCTTGGGAACACTACGCTGGCCACATTCGCTTTGTTGACGCGGAGCGCAGGGTTGTCCAAGACGAACTGGATCCCAGCCGCTATAGGGAGTACATCGGCGAAGCAGTGGAAACCTGGTCGTACCTAAAGTTCCCCTACTACAAGCCCTACGGCTATCCGGAGGGCATGTATCGGGTGGGGCCGCTGGCGCGCCTCAACTGTTGCGAGCGCTTTGGTACGACGCTCGCGGACGAGGCCCTAAGGCGGTTCCGCGCCGCCGCCCAAGGGAAGGCCGTGACCGCCTCCTTCCACTACCACTATGCCCGCCTCATCGAGATCCTCGCCGCCCTGGAGAAGATCCAAGAACTTTTGGCGGATCCGGAAATACTGTCACCACGGGTACGGGCCGAGGCCGGGATCAACGAGCTTGAGGGCGTGGGCGTGCACGAAGCGCCGCGTGGGACCCTCTTCCATCACTACTGGGTGGACGAAACCGGGGTCATCCAACGGGTGAACCTCATCGTTTCCACTGGACACAACAACCTGGCCATGAATCGCACGGTGGCCCAGATCGCCGCGCACTGGCTCCGTGGACGGGAGATCACAGAAGGGCTTCTCAATCGGTTGGAGGGGGGAATCCGCGCTTACGACCCCTGCCTTTCCTGCTCCGTGCACGCGGCGGGCGAGATGCCCCTCAAAGTCGTTTTGCTTGGCCCGGATGGCGAAACCCTTGCGGAAAGGATGCGCGGCGCATGATCCTGGTCATTGGCATTGGTCATCCCCTGCGGCGGGATGACGGGGTAGGGTTATGGATTGCCCAGAACCTTGAGGAGCGCGAGGGCGTGAAGGTTTTGGGGGCGCAGGTGCTCTCGCCTGAGCTTCTACCCCAGATCGCCACGGCGGACTTGGTGATCTTCGTGGACGCCCGCAAAGGCGCAGGCCCGGTACGTTGGGAACCGCTGAAGCCCGGTCCCTGCCCGCCCCTCACCCACGTTCTCTCCCCACAAGGACTTCTTTCCTGGGTGGCCAAGCTTTTTGGCCGCGCTCCCCAAGCGTGGTTGGTCACCATCCCCGCCCGTGATTTCTCCCTCGGCGAGGGCTTTTCTCCCCGCACACGCCGCGCGGCCGAAGCCCTCCTCCAGCGATTACGCGTGTACCTCGGGGGTGAAGGATGAAGCGCATCTCCGTTCTCCTTTGCTCCGGTTCAGCCTGCCAGTCCTCCGGAGCTTTGGCTGTAAAACAAGCTTTGGTGCAGGCCATCGCCCAGCACGACCTCGGCGAGGAAATCCAGGTGGTGGAAACCGGGTGCATGGGGCCGTGTGAACTTGGCCCAATTCTCCTCGTCTATCCCGATGGCACTTATTACATTCGGGTTAAGCCCGCGGACGTGGAGGAGATCGTGGTGGAGCACTTCCTCAAGGGCAGGCCTGTTCGGCGGCTTTTATGGAGCGCCCCAGCCCCAGAGCCGCGCACCATTCCCTTCTTCGCCCGCCAAAAGAAGATCGTCCTCGAGAATTGTGGGCAGATCGATCCGGAGAAGGTCGAGGAATACATCGCTGTGGGCGGGTATGAGGCCTTGGCCAAAGTACTCACGCAGATGACACCGGAGGAGGTGATCGCGGAGATCACGCGTTCTGGGTTGCGTGGCCGCGGCGGCGCCGGTTTCCCCACCGGCAAAAAATGGGAAGCTGTGCGCACAGCCAAGGGGAATCCTAAGTATGTCATCTGCAACGCCGATGAGGGTGATCCCGGTGCATTCATGGATCGGGCCATTCTCGAGGGCGATCCGCACTCTGTGCTGGAAGGCATGGCCATTGCTGCCTACGCCGTGGGCGCGGAAAAAGGGTACATCTACGTGCGCGCCGAATACCCCTTGGCGGTAAAGCGGCTCGAGGTAGCCATCGCCCAGGCCCGCAAGCTCGGGCTCCTTGGCCCGCGCATATTCGAAACCCCGTTTTCCTTCGACATCGAACTCCGCATCGGGGCGGGGGCATTCGTGTGCGGGGAGGAGACGGCGTTGATCGCCTCCATCGAGGGGAAACGCGGGGAGCCGCGGCCGCGCCCACCATATCCTGCGACCTCCGGCCTCTTTGGCAAACCCACCCTCATCAACAACGTTGAGACCTTCGCCAATGTGCGACACATCATCCTGCGCGGAGCAGATTGGTTTTCCCAGATCGGCACGAACACAAGTAAGGGCACAAAAGTCTTCGCCTTGGCGGGGCAGGTCAAGAATACCGGCCTTGTGGAAGTGCCCATGGGCATAACTTTGCGGGAGCTCATCTTCGATGTGGGCGGTGGGGTTCCCGAAGGTCGGGAGTTCAAAGCGGTGCAGATCGGTGGCCCCTCGGGCGGATGCCTTCCCGCCTCCCTCCTGGATGTCCCCATCGACTACGAGTCGCTGAAGCAGTACGGGGCAATCATGGGCTCAGGGGGCGTGATTGTCCTCGACAACACCTCCTGCATGGTCAACGTGGCCAAGTTCTTCTTGGAATTCACGGCCGACGAATCCTGCGGAAAATGTGTCCCTTGTCGAGTGGGATTGCGCATGATGCTCGCCATTTTGGAGAAGATCACGCGGGGAGAGGGAGGGGAAGACGATCTTGTTCGGCTAGAGGAACTTGGGCGAATCATCCAAAGCACTGCTCTTTGCGGTCTGGGGCAGACCGCGCCTAACCCAGTCCTCTCCACCCTGCGCTATTTCCACGAGGAGTATCTCGCCCACATCCGCGACAAGGCCTGCCCAGCGGCCGTATGCCCGAATCTCATTTACTACGAGATCCTTGCGGATCTTTGTCGGGCCTGCGACCTGTGCCGGCGGGCCTGCCCCACCGGCGCAATCCAGGGGAAACCCCGGAACCCGCCTTACCACATAATGCAGGAGCGCTGCATCCGCTGCGGGGCCTGCGCGGAAGCCTGCCCATTTGGCGCGGTCGTGAAGAGGCCGGGGCGAAAGGGGTGACCATGGAGAAGAAGGCGATCCTTGAGAAATTTCCGCGCTCTCCCGATGTTCTTCTTGCTCTTTTACACGCACTTCAGCGGGCTAACCCCCAGAACTACTTGACCCATGAGGATCTGGAGCTCGCTGCGCAGTATTTAGGGTTGCCCCTTTCCCGGGTACGCGACGCGGTGACTTTTTACACCATGTTCAGCCTCAAGCCGCGGGGAAAGCACATCATCCGGGTTTGCGCTTCTCCCAACTGCCATTTAGCAGGAGCTTGGTCTGTCCTCGAAGAACTCAAGGGGGAACTAGGGATCGATGTTGGGGAAACTACGCCCGACGGCCTTTTCACCTTAGAGTGCACAAGCTGCCTTGGGGTGTGCGGGGTGGCCCCGGTGATGATGGTGGATGAGGAAGTGGTGGGCAACCTTACCCCGCTGCGGGCGCGGGAGGTTATTCGCCGGATAAGGGAGGGGGGATGAGACCGGCGCGGACCCACGTGCTGGTGGCTGTGGATGAGGAAGCAAGGCTTTCCGGGGTAGAACAAGTTCTCACGGCTTTGCATCAAATCCTTTCCGAATACGGCCTTTCTGAGGAAGTGCGGGTGGTGGAGACTGGAACCCTTGGGATTTCCGGGCAAGGTGTAGTTCTTGCGGTTTACCCCGATGCGGTGTTTTACGGGCGCGTCCGACCAGAAGACGTCCGCGAAATTGTGGAGGTGCACCTTCTCAAAGGGCGCCCTGTAGAAAGACTCCGGCTTCCTACCGCCGCGCCTGTGGCCCGCCCCGGCGAAATCCTGGGTCGGCAAACCCGCATAGTTTTACGCAATGTGGGCGTCATCAACCCGGAGAACATCGAGGAGTACATCGCTCAAGGTGGGTATGAGGCTCTGGCCAAAGCCCTAAGTGGGATGAAGCCAGAAGAGGTGATCGAGGAGATACGCCGGGCCGGCCTGCGGGGGCGCGGAGGCGCAGGTTTTCCCACCGGTGTGAAGTGGCAAGCAGTTCGCAGCGCGCCCGGACCGGAAAAATACGTGATTTGCAATGCCGACGAAGGAGAACCAGGGACATTCAAAGATCGGCTCATCCTCGAGGGCGACCCGCATCGGATCCTCGAGGCCATGACCATCGCAGGGTACGCAGTGGGAGCAAGGCTTGGCATCATCTACGTGCGGGGGGAGTACGCGCTCTCCATTCGCCGGTTAGAGCATGCTATCCGCCAAGCCCGTGAATATGGGCTTCTGGGGAAGAACATTTTGGAGAGCGGTTTTTCCTTCGATGTGGAAGTTCGGCCTGGGGCGGGCGCCTATGTGTGCGGTGAAGAAACAGCCCTCATTGAGTCCTTGGAAGGCAAGCGCGGCTGGCCACGAATCAGGCCCCCTTATCCCGTCACCCACGGCTTTTGGGGCCGGCCCACAGTGGTGAACAATGTGGAAACCTTGGCCAATGTGCCGGACATCGTGGTGCGTGGCGCCGGGTGGTACCGGACATTCGGCACCCCCACATGCCCGGGAACCAAGGTGTACACAATCCTTGGGCATGTGCGCTTCCCTGGCCTAGTGGAAGTGGAGATGGGGACACCTCTTCGAGTCTTGATCTATGAACTTGGTGGTGGGGTGCGGGACGATCGGCCCCTTAAAGCTGTGCTCATCGGAGGCGCAGCCGGAGCCTTTCTCACCCCCAAGGACTTGGATGTCCGCCTGGATTTCGATTCCCTTGCAGGCCGGGCTGCGGTGCTGGGCTCCGGGGCCGTCCTCGTGATGGACGATTCCAGTTGTATTGTGGACATGCTCACAAGCATCCTCCACTTCTTCCGGCACGAATCTTGCGGGCAATGTGTGCCTTGCCGGGTGGGTACGGATCTGCTTGTCCGCCTTCTTGCGGAGGTGCGCCGCGGAGAGGCTGGTCCAGAGGCACTGAGACGGATGGTGGAGATTGTGGAAGCCATGCGGCTTGGCTCCCTCTGCCCACTTGGGCAGTCCGTCGCCCTGCCCGTGCGCTCAGCCCTGGAAAACTTTCAAGAAGAGTTTTTGGCCCATGCCCAAGGAGGGCCGTGCGCGGTGTGCCATGCCCAAGGAGGCCGGGCATGAGGATCACCTTCGCTGGAGCAGCAGGCACTGTAACTGGCTCATGCTTTTTCCTTGAGACCAAAGGCACGAAAATCCTCGTGGATTGCGGGATGTTTCAGGGGCTCCCTGAGCTTGAGGCCCGCAACCTCGAGGCCTTCCCGTTCGACCCCGCGGAGGTGGATTGGCTCATCCTCACCCACGGCCACCTAGATCACCTGGGGCTGGTGCCGCGCCTGGTGCGGGAGGGCTTCCAAGGCCGGGGCATATGCACTGTGCCCACCCGGGACATCGCCCAAGTGATGCTCATGGATGCCGCGCGCATTCAAGAGGAAGAGGAGAACGGTGCCTTATACACCGTGGAGGATGCCCTCGACGCTTTGGATCGGCTTTCTCTTCTTGTGGAGTACGGAGAGGAAGTGGCGTTAGGAAAAGGCGTAAAGGCCAAATTCCACGACGCCGGGCACATTTTGGGAGCCGCGTTCGTGGAAATCCAGGCGGAGGGGAAAACAGTGGTGTTCTCCGGAGACCTCGGGAACCGCGGAAAACCCCTGGTGGAAGATCCCCAATATCCGCCTAACACTGATGTCCTTGTGCTGGAATCCACATATGGGGACCGCCTCCACCCCCCACTGGAGGAGTCCATAGAGGAGCTGCGTCGCGTGATCGTGGAGACCCTTGAACATGGAGGCAACGTTGTCATCCCCTCTTTCGCCTTGGAGCGGACGCAAGAAGTCCTATACATCCTTTTTCGGTTATGGAAGGAGCGAAAAATCCCGCGCACCAAGATCTTCTTGGATTCGCCATTGGCTACGCAAGCGACGAAGATCTTCGAGCGCTACACTGAACGTTTCCCCGAGCCCGCGCGCAAACTTTTCCGCAAGAAAGAAGACCCCTTTGACTTCGAGCTTTTGGAGTACACCTTGACTAAAGCGGCGTCCAAGAAGATCACGGAAGAGCAGGGGGTGATCATCATCGCCGGTTCTGGGATGTGCACGGGTGGCCGTATCCTTTACCACCTGAAGGCGAATCTCCCTCGCCCCGAGTCTTCCATTGTGTTTGTGGGGTATCAGGCGGAAGGCACATTGGGCCGAGCTATTTTGGATGGAACCCCGGGGGTGGAAATCATGGGGGCTTATGTTCCCGTGCGCGCGGGGATCTGGCGAATCGAAGGCCTCTCCGCTCATGCCGACCAGGAGATCCTTTTGGACTGGGCTCTGCACGCTGATCCTGACCAAACCTTCTTGGTTCATGGTGAACCCCACGCCCTGGGTGCCCTCGCTGCCCGCCTCACCGAGCACGGCTACTCCGTGCACATCCCCGTCTGGCATGAGACCATCTCGCTGTGAAGGTCGCGGTCTTAGGCAGCCTTAACATGGACCTCGTCACCAATGTGGAGAGGCTGCCCCAACCTGGGGAAACCGTCGGGGGGCGAAGCTTCGCACGGTATCCAGGGGGAAAGGGGCTGAATCAAGCTGTGGCCGCAGCGAGACTCGGGGCCCAAGTCGTCCTTTTTGGCCGTGTGGGGCAAGACGAATTCGGCGAGGAGTTGCTTTCTGTGGCCCGCGAAAACGGGGTGGATGTAAGCCTCGTGGAGAAGGTGGAAGCCCAAACAGGGACAGCCACAGTTCTTGTGGATCCAAAAGGTGAGAACATGATCGCCTATGCACCCGGCGCCAACGCCCTCGTGGATAAAGCCTATCTTGACCGAATACTCCCCATCCTAAGCACTGTGGATGTCCTCCTTCTCCAGCTAGAGATCCCATTGTCCACGGTGGCCGAAGTGCTCAGCCGACTTCCTGCGGAACGCCCCTTGGTCATCCTCAACCCCTCTCCGGCCCAAGACCTGCGAGTTCTTCCGCTCGGGCGGGTAGATGTCCTCGTTCCCAATGCCCAGGAATTCCAGGCTCTCACGGGTTGGTCTGGCAATCCGGAGGAACTTGAGCGCGCGGGCCGGCGTCTTCTTGGGCGCGGGGTCAAGACCTTAGTGGTCACAGCGGGCTCGGACGGTGCTTACCTTGTGGAAAGCGAAGGAATCACACATTTTCCGGCATTCCCCGCGGCGGTGGTGGACGCTACCGGCGCTGGTGACGCGTTTTGCGCGGCATTGGCGGTGAAACTCGGGAGCGGTCGAGGTTTCTACGAAGCCATCGGGTTTGCCAACGCCGCGGCCGCCCTCGCCACCACAAAGAAAGGCGCCGTGCCTAGCCTCCCCACCCTAAGCGACGTCCAGGCTTTCCTCGCCAAATTTGCTAACTAGCCGGATCGCTTTGCCATGAATCAGTACGTTTGTAAGGAGCTAAAGAGCAAGGGTTACCCTTCGGGGAAAGGAGGGTGCTGTGGCCATAAGGAAGGCGGTGATTCCGGCCGCGGGGCTAGGCATAAGGTTCCTCCCCGCCACGAAGGCCCAGCCCAAGGAAATGCTCCCCCTTGTGGACAAACCGGCGATCCAATACATCGTGGAGGAAGCGGCTGCCTCCGGGATAGAAAGTTTGCTCATCATCACAGGCCGAGGGAAAAGGGCCATCGAAGACCATTTCGATTACGCCCCGGAGCTCGAGGCTTTTTTGCAAGAAAAGGGGTACCGGGAATTAGCGGAGGAAGTGCACCGAATACCTGAGCTCATCCCCATCCATTACCTCCGACAAAAGGAACCCCGGGGCCTGGGCCACGCGGTCCTTTGCGCGCGGCAGTTCGTGGGAGAGGAGTACTTCGCGGTGATGCTCGGCGACGACGTGATCGAAGCCAATCCCCCAGCGCTTCGGCAGCTTATGGATGTTCACGAACACACGGGGGGAAGCGTTCTGGCGGTGATGAGGGTTGGGGAAAAGGAAGTGAGCCGGTACGGCATCGTGGCCGGGGAGGAAGTGGAAGAGGGTTTGTGGCGCGTGCGGGATTTGGTAGAAAAACCGCGGCCAGAGGAAGCACCTTCGAATCTCGCGGTGATCGGCCGCTACATCCTTTCCCCCAAGGTTTTCGACATCCTCACCGAAACCAAACCAGGCGCAGGCGGAGAAATCCAGCTCACCGATGCCCTGCGGGTACTATGCCGAAAAGAGCCCCTCTACGCCTACGCCTTCCGTGGCATGCGCTTCGACATCGGCGAAAAGCTTGGATATGTGAAGGCTACCGTAGAGCTAGCTTTGCACCACCCGGAGATCGGAACGCAGTTCCGAAATTACTTGCAACGCTTGCGCGAAACTTTGACTCAGTAATCCCTCCCGATGGCTTTGGTGAGCGTAATTTGCCTTCCGCCGGGAAAACATTTGGGTGCGGTCGCTTCAGGGAGTAGTATGCCAATACTATGTTAGCGGTTATTGGCTTTGTTGCCTTCGGTGTGGCGGGGGGTGCAGCTTTCTTGCTCATCCCCAAGCTTCGTGCTGCGGGCGTTCTCGGAAAAGACCTGCATAAGCCGGGGCAGCCGGAGATCCCAGAGATGGGGGGGTTGGCGTTCTTAGCCGGGTTTACCGCGGGCGTTCTCCTCGCCATCGCTTTGGAAGCGTTCATCCCTTCCGTTCTCCCCGTGGACTTCACCGCGCTCCTCGCTGTATTGGGCACGGTACTTCTTACCGGTCTCGTGGGGATCCTCGACGACTTGTTGGGGATGCGCCAAGGGGTGAAAGCGTTTTTGCCAGTGTTCGCGGCGCTGCCGCTTGTGGCCATCCGCGCCGGCCATACCGCCATGACCATCCCCTTCCTCGGCCACGTCAATTTCGGTTTCGCCTACTCTCTCCTATTGGTGCCTCTGGGGGTCACCGGTGCCGCCAACGCCGTGAACATGCTAGCCGGGTTCAACGGGGTGGAACTGGGGATGGGGCTCACAGCCATGGGGGCGCTGCTAGCCGTGGCCCTCAAAATGAAGGCGGCCACCGCTTTAGCCATCATAACGGCTGGGATGGGGGCAGCGTTTGGTCTTCTTCTCTTCAACTGGTATCCAGCGAAGATTTTCGTGGGCGACGTGGGGACCCTTTCCCTGGGAGCCGTCCTCGCCGCAACTTGCATCGTCGGCAACTTTGAAACCGCAGGTTTAATAATAATTTTCCCCTACGCCGTTGATTTCATATTCAAAGCGACACATGGATTTCCTAAGAGTTTTGGGGAACTAGACAACAAAAAGCTGCACTGCCCAAAAACGGGCCCCGTGGGCCTTGGGCAAGCGATCTTGAAGATCACCGGCGGGCTCCACGAACGCAGCTTAACCCTCGTTTTGATCGGTATAGAAGCGGTGTTTGGAACACTCGCCGCTTTGCTCTACTACCTTCGTTGATGGTGCGCGGGGAGTTTTTGGCACGGCTCAACCGGTTTGCGATCGCCGTCCGGGTGAATGGGGAAGATTCCATAGCCCATCTTCCTAATCCCGGGTGCCTCGCAAACGTACTAGTTCCTGGCCGCTCCGTCCTTCTTAAGCCAGCCCCAAGCGGACGACGAACACAATGGACTGCCGTGGCCGCCGATCTCGGCGATTTCTTGGTTTCGCTGGACTCCACCCTTCCCAACCGCGCTTTCCCCTATTTCCTAGCGACGGGAACCCTGCCAGAGCTCTCCGATTTTCGTATCGTAGCCAGAGAGCCCAAACTGGGACGTGGAAGAGCTGATTTCCTCCTCCAACGTGGGCGAACGCAGGTATGGGTGGAACTTAAATCGGTGACCCTAGTGGAAGAAGGGATAGCCCTTTTCCCCGATGCCCCCACCGCACGGGGCACACGGCATCTTAGGGAGCTTTCCGCCCGTGTCCGTGCGGGTGATGGTGCTTTTATTGTATTCGTGGTCCAGCGGCCAGATGCCGAGAGATTCGGCCCAAACCACGCAATCGACCCACGCTTCGCTGCAACCTTCCGCGAAGCCGTGGGCTTAGGCGTCCAGGCCCGCGCGGTAGTGTGCTTTTTCGACGGGCACGAACTGCATCCCCGGAAAGTTCTTGGCCCGGAAGCCTTGCTCCTTCCGGCTCCTTGTCCTCAGGAATCCCCGGCCTTACCATAATCGATGGAGGGATTTCTTATGACCAATCCAGAAAAGAAGGACGGGAACCCCAAGCGCCAGGAGATCCTGGAGAACGTGCTCAAGCAGATCCAGAAAACCTATGGCGAGGGGGCCATCATGCGCCTGGGCGAGCGGCCGGTGGCCGAGGTGGAGGTGATCCCCACCGGCTCCCTCTCCCTGGACATCGCGCTGGGGGTGGGCGGGGTCCCGCGGGGCCGCATCGTGGAGATCTTCGGCCCTGAGGCCTCGGGGAAGACTACGCTTGCCCTCTCCATTGTGGCTGAAGCGCAAAGGCTCGGCGGCACCGCAGCGTTCATCGACGCGGAGCACGCCCTCGATCCCAAATACTGCCAGGCCATCGGAGTGAAACTGGATGAGCTCCTTTTGTCGCAGCCCAGCTCCGGCGAACAAGCTTTGGAGATCATGGAGGCTTTGGTGCGCTCGGGTGCGGTGGATGTGATCGTAGTGGACTCGGTGGCTGCGCTCGTGCCAGAGGCCGAACTGCAGGGACAAATGGGCGAGGCGCAGGTGGGGCTCCAGGCTCGCCTCATGTCCCAGGCCATGCGCAAGCTCGCCGCCGCCATCGCTCAATCCAAGACCGTCGCGGTTTTTGTGAATCAGATCCGTGCCGCTATCCAACCGGGGCCGTTTGGCCCAAGCACCACCACCACCGGCGGCCGGGCCCTCAAGTTCTATGCATCTGTGCGCCTGAACATTTGGTCGGAGGGGAAGATCGCGGAGAGCGACGAGCGGGTGGGGATGAAAGCCCATGTGCGAGTGGTGAAGAGCAAAGTAGCCCCACCTTACCGCGAAGCCACCTTCGACATCATCTACGGCCGTGGCATCGTAAAAGAGCGGGATATCGTCAACACCGGCGTGGAGTGGGGGGTGGTGACGCGTTCCGGTTCCTGGTATTCGTACGGTGACATCCGCCTAGGCCAGGGACTCCTTCAAGCCGCCCAGTTCTTGGAGGAGCACCCTGACATTGCGGAAAAGATCGCCAAGGAGATACGCGCGAAGGCCGGTATCCCTGAGCCCAAACCTCTTGGGGAAGGATGAACGAGGAGGAGCGGGCTTGGCATTATGCCCTGCGGCTCCTTGCCATTAGGCCGCGTGCCTGCGGGGAACTCCGCCAGCGTCTTTTGGGAAAAGGTTTTTCCCCGGAATTAGTGAGCCAGATCCTCAAGAGGGCGGAGGAGGAGGGGCTTGTGGATGATCGGGCCTTTGCCCGGCTTTATGCGGAGGAGCGTTTTTCCACCCGGCCCAGGCCGCGGCGGTTGGTGGCAGCGGAGCTCCGGGCCAAAGGGATAGAACCGCGCCTCGCCGCGGAGGCCGCATATAGTGCCCTTCCTGACCTTACCGAGGAAGAGTTGGCTCGCCTTGCCCTCGCGGAAAAGAAACACCGGTGGGAAAGCCTTCCCAAGGAGAAGGTTTTAAAGCGTGCTTATTCCTTCCTTCTGCGGCGTGGGTTCAGCCCGGACCTAGCCCGGAAAGTCGTGGAAGAAGCCTTCGGGCCATGGAATTCCGCGTCGGAATAGGCATCGACTTTCACCGGTTTGACCCGACACGAAACCTCGTCCTTGGGGGAGTGCCTATCCCCAACGAGCCTGGGCTTTCCGGACATTCCGATGCCGACGTGGTCCTTCATGCCATCTGTGACGCCCTTCTTGGCGCAGCCGCCCTGGGCGACATCGGCCAACACTTTCCTCCCGAAGACCCCCAATACCGGGGGATCTCCTCCGTTGTGCTTCTTGGCCGCGTACGCGAACTGTTGGAGCGGGCTGGCTATGTGCCGGCACAGGTGGACGTGGCCGTGGTGGCGGAACGACCTTGCCTTGCTCCCTTCGTCTCCACTATGCGCGAAAGGATCGGTAAAACTTTGGGAATCCCAAAGGAGAATGTATCGGTGAAGGCCACCACTCCTGAAAAAATGGGGGCATTGGGGCGAGCCGAGGGCATCGGGGTTTGGGCGGTGGCCCTCATCCGAAAAGCCTGAATATATCCCGCGCCGTAATGAGAAGAAGGATTCCCAAAAGGAGAAGAAAGCCGAGGGTGTGCACCAAGGTTTCCACCTTGGGAGAAACCCGGCGCCCTGTGGTCATCTCGAAGAGAGCGAAGAGCATGCGCGCCCCGTCCAGGGCGGGTATGGGAAGGAGGTTGAAAAGAGCGAGGTTCACACTGATCACCGCGATGAGGAGAAGGACCACAAGGGGACCGAGCGCCAGGCCAGCGGAAAGGAGCCCCGCAATACCCACTGGTCCGCTCACCGCTTCCCCAGCGGGGATTTCTCGCGCGAACATGGCCCGAAGCGTGGCCACGATCACGTAAACCGCTTGCGCTACCTGCTGGCCCGCAAGCTCTCCCGCGGACCTCAACCCAATGCGGCCATAGACGAGGGGAAGGCTACGAAACTCCACGCCTTGGAAAAGATCCTCCGCATCAGTGGGAAGGTCCAGGACCAGAAGGGCCTCGCCCCGGCGCACTTGCACAGAGTGACACCCCTTGCCCAGAGCGTCGTACCACTCCAAAAAAGATCGCACGGGCACACCACAAGCTCCCACGACGACGTCTCCGGGGCGCAGTCCCGCCGCGGAAAGGGGGCTCAGGGGCGCAATGCTCACAATCTCCGAGAAGATGACCTGGGGCTGAAAATAACCACCCACGAGGTACCGGCCGTCTTCGGGGGAATAAACAGGCGTAATGGACACTTCAAGCTCTTGGTCCTCACGGAGTATCCGGAAGCGCACGGGTTCAGGCGCACGTTCCTGCACGATTTTTCCGATGTCTCCGGTGCTCCAGATCAGTTCACCCTCCACAGCAATGATCACATCGCCGATCTTTAGCACTTCCTCTGCGGGTTTCCCGGGCACAAGCCCAGCCACGCGTAGGCGGGGGAGCCCGATGAAGAAAAACGCGGCGAAGGCCAAGATAAACGCGAGGAAAACGTTGAAGGTAGGGCCAGCAAGCCCTAAAAAGAAGCGGACCCAAGCCGGGCGGCCATAATAAGTCTCCTCTGGGGAAAACTCCCCCACCTCTTGGCCCTCCCCAGCAAGCCGGACGTACCCTCCCAACGGGAAGAGGCGCACACTATATCGGGTTTTCCCCCGCCGCCAACTCCAAAGCGGCGGACCAAACCCGATGGCGAACTCCAACACCCCCACGCGCAAAAGCTTGGCGGCGAGGAAATGACCAAGCTCGTGGACACCTATAAGAAGGAGAAGCGTCCCGATGAACACTAAGAAGGTGGTCATATGCGCCTGGCTTGGATGAAAATCACCTCTTTCTCATCCTCCTCCACCGAATATTCGCCGCTTAAGCGCACCCCTACCACCCACACCACCCCGCGGCCATCCACCACCACCGGCCACCGCTCCCGCTCCCAGCGGGGAATGCCCTGCCGCGCAAGCACGTCCCGTACCCGCTTTTCCCGTCCCTCCCCAAAGGGGCGGAATACGTCCGTCGCCGCAGCCCTGCGGACAAATAGCGGGGGCTGAAGTTTTTTCGCCGACACGTACACAAGATAGGGATCATGGGAATCCAATTGCGCGGGGCGCGCGATCTTGGCTAGACGAAAATCCCAGCCCAGTTCGGGAATGGAGGTTTCTCCGGGTAAGCAGAGTTGCCAAACCCCTTGCGGCAAGGGCGCGGCCTTTTCGATTGCGAGGAGTCCCCCGCCGATGTGGGCTACCAGGCCATTTGGCAGGTGATATTCCGCTGCCTGAGCCCGCTCAATTCCCCTGAGGATGGCCTCCACATGGCGGTGATAAAGACGAACGCCGTGTTGGCTAGCCAGCGCGCGCACAAGGAGAGCCTGGAGTGGTTTAGGAAGCGCGCGCAGTCCCAAAAGATCCAATCCTCTTCCCCGCCAAAGCTCAGAGCAAGCCCTGTTTTTCGCCCACTCCAAAACCTCCTCGGTTTCCGCAAGGAGCACCGCGGCCTTGGCCAATGCTTCCTCAACCCGCGGGTTGTAATCGCGGAGCTGCGGGAGGAGTTTTAGCCGAATAGCGTTGCGCAAATACCGCGTATCGAAATTGGTGGGATCGTCGTGGAATGGGATGCTATATGTTTTGCAGAAGGTCTGCGTCTCCTCACGCGCGCACAGGATAAGGGGGCGAATGAACGGCGGCGAAACGGGAAGAAAACCTTTTAGCCCTGACGGCCCGGCTCCACGCAGGAGGTGCAAGAGCACGGTTTCCGCTAAATCCGTACGTGTATGGCCGAGCGCGATCTTTTGTGCCTGAGCTTGTTCAGCAGCTCTCAGAAGAAAATCCCGACGCAGACGGCGCGCTGCTTCCTCCAAGTTCAATTTTTCCCGTTTGGCGAAAGACGGGGCATCTACCCGATCGTAAAGAAGAGGAAGCCCGAGGTCCTCTGCCGCCTTCTGCACGACCTTCAAGTCCTCGGCGGTGTCCCGGCGGATTCCATGGTCGAGGTGGGCCATGGCTAGGGTGATGCCGAAGTCCTTGCGGAGCCACCAGAGGCTATAGAGGAGGGCCATGGAATCAGCCCCACCGGATACGGCCACCAGGACTCTCTCCCCCGCCCCGACCATTTTGTAGCGCGTAAGCGCCGTCCTCACCTTCTCCAACATTTCGGCCATATAATGCGCACATTCCAAAAGGATGCCAATGGGGATCGGTGTATGGTTTTGGGCCCTGGGAACGCTGCCTTTGGCCATGGCCGGCGCAGGGGGTGTGGCCTTAGGTCCCCAACCTTGGCTTACCTTCCCGGTTGGTCCAGTGCAAACTTTCTTGGGATGGACTGATCCACCGTGGGCTGTACGTGTTCCCATCTTGGACGGCCCGTGGTTCGCCTGGGTGGAGGTCCCCCCACTGCGCCTGGCCGTGGGCAGAAGCCCCGGGCATGCACTAGTAGCCCTCGTTCGGGATCCAAAAAACCTCTACTTCAGTTGGGAGATCCTGGGAGCACCCTGGTTTTCTCTCTTCGGAAGCCTGGGTGGTGAAAATGCCTGCGGCCTACGCTTGCGGTGGAAGGAGCTTTGGGCCGCAGCCCTCATCCGCAAAGGAGATTTTTCCCTATGGTGCGGAGCTTACTTTTAGCTGCACTCCTTTCCCTCCCTAGCTGGGGTTGGGAACTAACTGTGGTCTTCACTACCGATCTTCACGCCTCGCTTTCCCGCCTTGAAGGGTTCCGCGAGTTCTTTGCCCAAGCAGATTTGGTTCTCGACGGAGGAGATGCCTGGGAGGACACCCATCGTCTCACGGGCGAGGCCGAGGCCTGGGAAACCATGCGCGGGATGGCAGGGTTCGGTTACACCGCCATGGTGCTGGGCAACCACGAGACCTATCTGGGGCCAAAGCTTTTTGGGCGGATCCTTGCGGAGACGCCTTTTGCGGTGTTGGCCACCAACCTACGCTCCTCCCTTCCAACAACGCCGTGGGCCTTGGTGGAAGCAAAGGGCCTGCGCATCCTGATCCTCGGGGTGCTTTGGGATCTGGCTGTGATTTGGCCGGGTTGGGAGCTCCGCGATCCCCAGGAGGCAGTGGAGGAGACCCTGCGCTCCGCTCCCCCACACGATCTTTTCCTCCTCCTCGGTCACATGGACACAAGCCGCGCGCTTGAGTTGGCCCGAAGGCTTTCCCAAAAACCCGCTCTCTTCATTTTGGGTCATGACCACGAGGTTTATGAAAAGCCTTTTTACGTGGAGGGCGTGCCTATTGTGCAGGCAGGAAGTAGAGGAAAGACCTTGGGGTTTGTGCGTCTAGGCCCGCAGGGCGTGTGTGAATATAAAACGATCACGGTCTCCGAGCCCAAATCGTTGCCAACCACTTGGCTTCCCCTGGCCGTAGTGGCCTTCCTGTTATTCGTGCTGCCTGCTTTCCCAAGCCAGTTTTAACCACGCGTTTTGGGGGTTCGCTGGCGAATCGCTGGACTGCCGATCTTGAGGGCGGGGAACGTGCTGAAGTTTAGGTTGTGCCAGAAAGGGGAGGCGCCTTGGTTCATGGTTCACTTCGTTTCCGGTCGGGATCATCCTTGGCCTTGCGGGTCGAGGAGGATAAACCGGGTCTGGCTCCAGAGAAGGTCGGTGGGCGGGCTGTCGAATGCCCCTTGACCAGCGCGGAGCGTCACCTTAGCCCCGGCCTTGAGGACGAACCCGCCGGGGACCCCTTGTTCTCCATGGTGATGGAGCCTCCCCGGTCGCTGACGTTGAACGGCGGGATGAGCACGACCCGCACCGAGATAGCAGGGGGTAGAAGGAGAGGGCGGGGTCGCGCTGAACGGGCCCTCGGCGGGCTCGAGCGTCGCCACGAGCCCCGCGGTCAACGTCGCGGGCGCGTAGAACGCGTCCTCCACGAACTCCCGCAGGGCCACCCCGTACCGCTCCATGAGGAGGGCCCCTCAGCCGGGTCATACCAGGCGTTGGAAACAGAGGCAGTGATGCGGCGCTAACTTCCGATCCCGTGGTTGAAGAGCGCGGGAGGTACAGGACGAACCTTGGAGCCATCGCCCGTCTTCGAGGGGGACCTGCGGCACTAGATCCGCTTCCTGCGCGGCCTTGATGAGGTCACCACAGGGGTAGGGAGCACGAAAGACAAAGAAGAGGAAACCAAAGCTACCCTTGCTCGACCTTGGCCAAGATCTCGTCGGGGATGTCAAAGTTGGCCACAACTTCCTGCACCTCTTCAGTCTCGTCTAGTTCGTCAAGGAGCCGAAGCAGCCGCTCTGCATCAGGACCTTCCACCCGCACTGTGGTCTTGGGAAGGAAGCCGATCACTGCCCGCTCGATCTCCACCCCGTGTTGGCGCAACGCGTCGCGGACACTGGCAAGGGCCCGCGGCTCGGTATAAAAAGTGATGGTTTCGTCCTCCTCCGCGAAATCCTCGGCGCCGACCTCAGCAGCAAGAAAGATGAGGGACTCCTTATCCATTCCCGCGGGGATGGCCTTGAGCTGGATGATGCCCCGGCGCTCAAACTGCCAGGCCACGCTTCCCTCACCGCCCAGAGAACCACCGTGCCGCTCAAAGATGTGGCGCACCGCGGCCGCGGTGCGGTTGCGATTGTCCGTGTAAGCCCGCAGGAGAATGGCCACGCCGCCCGGACCATAGCCCTCGTAGATGACCTCCTGGAGGTTGGTCCCCTCAAGGCCGCGGGCCGCGCGCTGGATAGCTCGCTCGATGTTCTCTTTTGGCATGTTGGCGGCGCGGGCGCGCTCAATGGCCTGGGCCAAGGCGGGGTTGGTTTCAGGGTTGGGATCCTGACGGGCACAGACGATGAGCTCGCGCGTGAGACGAGAAAAGAGATTAGAGCGCTTCTTGTCCTGTTTTTCCTTTCGGTATTTGATATTTGCCCATTTGGAATGACCGGCCATGGCAAGAAAATGATATTCGGTCTTGCCTTTCAGGGCAACCGGGTTGCGGCAAACGCACAAGGGGCTAAGAGTTAAGGTGTGGCACTTGATCCGCAATCGATAAGGCTTGCTGCCCGGCTCTTGCGGGAGTCCACACGGGGTTGGGCGCTCACTGGCGCCGGGGTTTCCACCCCCTCCGGTATCCCCGATTTTCGCGGCCCCCAGGGCCTTTGGCGCACGCATAACCCCGATGAGGTCTCCACTATCGACGGCTTCCACCGCAACCCCAAAGCTTTCTACGCCTTTTGGCTTTGGCGATTCCAGCGCATGGCCCAGGCCCAACCCAACCCCGTGCATAAATTCCTCGCGGCACTGGAGGCAAAAGGCATCTTGTGCGGTGTGATCACCCAAAATATCGATGGCTTACACCAGCGGGCGGGGTCACGCCGCGTTCTTGAGGTGCACGGTCACCTGCGATCCGCCACCTGTGTATCTTGCGGCTCCCAATATTCCATGGATTGGGTTGTAAAGGAGGTGGAAAGCACTGGGTTGGCCTGTTGTTCCTGTGGCGGCTTAGTCAAACCGGATGTAGTGTTGTTTGGGGAGCCACTCACCCCCGCCTTCGACGTGGCACAACGCGAGCTTGCCAACGCGGACCTCCTTTTTGTCCTGGGGACTTCCCTCACCGTGTGGCCAGTGGCCGGCCTTGTGCCATATGCCATAAGCCGCGGCGCGCACCTCATCATTGCCAATGCCGAACCTACTCCCTATGATCAGTACAGTGACGTCCTTCTGCGTGGGGATCTAGTGACGATGAGCGAGCTTTTGGCGCAAGCATTGGAGGTGGATGTTGCGGGAAGCTGAGGTTGGGGAGCTTCTACGTGCGCGGGGGCTTACCCTTGCGGTAGCGGAATCTTGCACAGGTGGGCTTTTGGGGATGCGGCTGACGGAGGTTCCGGGGGCCTCCGATTATTTCCGGGGCGGGCTCATTGCCTATTCCAACGCCGTCAAACAGGAGCTCTTGGGCGTTCCTGGCGAGGTGTTGGCCAAGCATGGGGCGGTATCCCCGGAATGCGCGCGAGCCATGGCCGAGGGAGCGCGTCGCCTTTTTCGGGTTGATTTGGCCCTGGCCATCACTGGTATTGCTGGCCCAACTGGGGGTACGCCGGAGAAGCCCGTGGGCTTGGTGTACATTGCCCTCGCCCACCCCCAAGGTGTAGTCGTGGAGCGCCACGATTTTCGGGGCTCACGCCAAGGCGTGCGTTGGTCCGCAAGCGAGGCGGCCCTCGCTCTCCTCTGCCAACATTTGGAAGGGAGGTAAAAATTCGGCACCTCCTTCTTTCTCTCAGCTTGATAGTCATCGGACTTGGGCTTTTTGCTGCCCTCATTTATATCTCCGGTCCAAGGCTAGTTTGGGAGGAACTCAAGGCTGCAGGTTTTATGGGCTTCTTGGCGGTGGTGGGGAACGTCCTCCTTTCTTTTCTTACCTGGACTTTGAGTTGGTTTGTTCTTCTGCGCGGGGCGGGAATTCCCATACGCTGGCGGCAAGTTCTTTCCCCCATGCTTGCAGGCTCGGCGGTGACTTACCTCACGCCCTCGGCCTATCTTGGTGGGGAGCCGGTGCGGGCCTATTGGGTGGCGAAGACCACAGGAACCGGTATGGCCCGCGTCATGGCCACTGCCATGGTCGAACGGCTGTTCGCCGGAACATCGCTTTTAGCCTTTGCCTCCATCGGTGGTTTTTTTGCCCTCCTTTCCCCTGCTGTGTCCTTGGCCGATAAAGGGGCCGTAGCCCTGGGTTTAGGAGTGATGGCCATCTTCTTGGCGTTGGGTATTGTTTCGTTTTCCCAAAATTTGCAGTGGCTTTCCCGCACATTGAAGGTGCTGGGACGGCTCATCCGTTGGCGAGGGTTCACGCGCCTTGCCACCAGTGCCTCCGAAATGGAAAACCAAATCTATCAAGTGCTTGCCCGCCGCTTCGGCCACGCTCTCATTTCGTTCTTCTTGCAACTCACCACAGTGTTCCTCTCTTACATACGCCCACAGTTATTTTTTTATTTCACGAAACAGACACTCTTTACTTTCCCCCAGCTTTCCCTCTTTTTCACCCTAAACATGTTCATCGGGGCATTCCTTTGGATTACTCCAGGAGGATTGGGGCTAGCGGATGGAGGGCGTGCTGGAGTATTTCGCCTTCTTGGTATCCCGATCTCCAGTGCCTCCGCCTACAACGTCCTTTTCCGCTTTGTTGAGCTCATGCAAGTGGGGTTGGGCCTATATCTTCTGCTCCGCCATGGCCTCCTCAGTTGGCGCGCGGGGCGGCTCGAGGTCAAGGTGGAGAAAAAGGAACCAGGCGGGTAGGATAAATGAATTGGGAGGCAGGCAATGCGCATGACATTTTTGTGGATCCTAGTAATAGGGCTCAGCATGCTCGCCGTGGCCCAAGCGGACATCCTCGACTTCCCCGTGGGCCTCACAGAAATGGTTTGGACCCTGCGGGGGGTAGGCGCGGCTCAGGAACTCCGCCTAAGCGTAGAGGGCCTTCCTGATGGCCGGTATCGCGTTACCTTGGGCCTGAGGCTTGAGGGCACAGGATCAGAACTTTCCGCGCTGGGGTTCTTCGGAGCCCCGCTTTTGGTGCAAGCCATGGGCACACAAATCGACCTTTCCTCCCTAAGCGTCCTCATTCGCCGCCGGGAAATGCTGACCGTGGGGGAGCGCTACGCTCTGCCGGGTGGGGAATTTTATGCCCGTGAAAAGGCGGAGATCGCGGGAGTTCCCTGTCTCGTTGGGGAATTCCGGCCCCAAGACCGGACAGATACCGTGATCGAGGTGGGATTTAGCCTGGGGGCCCCGGTCTACTTGCTTCCCCTCCTGCGTGTGCAGGACAAAGGACGCACTACGTTCGAAATGATCCTCACCGAATACCGCCGGCCATGAGCACAGCTTTGGTGGAGCTCCAAGGGGTCACCAAAATTTATCGCCTTGGGGAAGTGGAGGTCCCCGCCTTGCGGGAAGTGGATCTCCGCGTGGAGCCCGGGGATTTCCTCGCCCTCATGGGGCCCTCTGGCTCCGGCAAATCCACGCTCCTTCACATCCTCGGCCTCTTAGATCGGCCCAGCGCGGGAAAAGTCCTGTGGGAGGGAGAAGATGTGACGAGATTAAATGGGGGGAGGCTCGCGGAGCTGCGCGGCCGGCGTATCGGGTTTGTGTTCCAAATGTTCAACCTCGTGCCAAACCTCACGGCTTTGGAGAACGTCGAGCTTCCCCTCGTGTTCTTGGGGGTGTCCCTGCGGGAGAGGCGTAAGCGCGCGGAGGAAGCCCTTGTGCGGCTGGGACTAGGGGAGCGGTTACATCACCGCCCAAGCCAACTTTCCGGGGGGCAGCAGCAACGGGTGGCCTTGGCCCGCGCCTTGATCACCGATCCGGCCCTTCTCATCGCCGATGAACCCACGGGTAACCTGGACACCACCACGGGCCGAGAAATCTTGACCATTTTTTCCGCGCTCAATAAGCAAGGCCGGACCATCGTGCTTGCTACCCACGATCCGGAAGCGGCGGAGGTGGCCAAAGCCCGCATCCGCCTGCGCGACGGACGCATCATGGGAGGGACGCCGTGATCCTTGACCTTTTTCGTTTGAGCCTCCGCAACATTCGTCATCGTGGCTTGCGTTCCTGGCTCACGGTGATCGGGATTCTCATCGGCACTGCCGCCGTAGTAGCATTGATCTCCATCGGCCAAGGCTTGCAGCGCGCCATCTCCAGCCGGGTGGAGCAGATCGTGGGCTACAACACGATCCTCATCACGAGCCGGGGGCTGAATTTGGGGCAGCGTATCCGCTTGGATATCGAGGCCATCCGCGCTATTCCTGGGGTGCGCAATGCTGTGGCCGTGCGCACAGAGACAGCTTATGTGGAAGGGCCTGGCGGCAAGGGTTTTCTCGCCGTGCTCGGCTATGACCCAGCTATGGATGAGTTCGTGGCGGAGATGAACCTCACCGTTTCCGCAGGGCGGGCTTTGGCGGGAAGAGGGGAAGTTTTGTTGGGGAGCCGCACTGCGCGGGCCCTTGGCGCCCAAGTTGGGGATGAGGTAACCATTGAGGGCCGAAAGTTCCAGGTAGTGGGGATCCTTCAAGCCCTGCGGGCTGGGGGATTCGCCACCGGCGGACTCAGCATGGCTGATCTTCTTGTCATTCCCCTTCCGGAATTGCGAGAGCTCTTCCCCGGGCCAGAACTCGTACAGTACGCGGTGGTCAGATTAAGTGAGCGTGCCGACATGGCTGCCGTAAGCGAGCGCATACGTGACCACCTGCGCGCTGTGGGGGAGCGCAATGCCTCCCTGACGGATTTCGAGGACCTCACGCGAAACATCCAGTCCGTGATCAGTGGCGTGCAGGCGTTTCTCGCAGGCATTGCCGGGATTGCCCTCCTTGTGGGCGGGGTGGGCGTGATGAACACCATGTACACCGCGGTCCTGGAGCGCACAAGAGAAATCGGGATCCTCAAAGCGGTTGGAGCCAAGGACACGCATGTGCTCCTCCTTTTCCTCTTCGAGTCAGGCTTGATGGGCTTAGGCGGAGGAGCATTGGGCCTCTTGATTGGGTTTGGCGTGGCCTGGGCGGCAACGGCAATCGTAAGCCGGGTGTTCCAGGCCCAGGGCGCGTTCAGCCCTGTGCTGAGCATGGCCCTCGTCTTGGGAGCTTTGTTCTTCTCCTTTCTTGTAGGAGCCATAGCCGGGATTTTTCCGGCCTATCGCGCAGCGCGCCTCCCACCCGTGGACGCTCTCCGCTACGAATGAGGGCTAAGCAGCGTTGACAAAAGCCCAAGGATGAGTCCCGCAAGGATGCTCAGGGCAATAGTCCATGGCGTTAGAGAAACAAGTTGGCTCCAAGTGCTATGCGCGGGAATGAACCGTCCCCCTGCCCAAAGCGCGCCAAGATGAATACCCGCACCGAAAATTCCTGTAAGTCCGGCTAGGAAAAACGTCGGCCCCCGCCAAACAAACCAAGGAGCCCCGCTTCCCCGCAGCAAATCCCTCTCCTTCTTCCATCGCTTTTGCGCCCAATTGATCACACGTGCCCCCCAAAAAAGCGCGAGGCCCAAGGTCACCACGAGGGCAACAACCGCCCCGATCCTCGCCGAGGAGGGCACCTGGGGCGGCACCGTCGTGCGCTCCACCACCGCAATCTTCGTCACCCCCGGCAGTTTTCCCAGCCGGGCCGCCGTCTCCTCACGATCGCTGCCGGGCGGGACTTCCACCACAAGCGTTCTGTCGCGAATCGGCTCAGGATCGCTTTCCCCGGGGAAGCGAAAAGCCACATGAACCACATCGGACCAAGCCCAGATGGACCAAGCGAGCTTAGTGATGTCGGCCTCGGAGAGCAGCGGGCTCAGGGTGAGGAGAAAAAAGCGCTGCGAGGACGCCGGCCCTGTGGCCTGATACGGGGGAAGCCGCCAAAGAGCGGTGGCACTGAGGAGGACCAAACAAATGCCGAGGCCCCAAATCAAAACCGCCCAAACGAGGCGCAGATTAGCGCGCAGGAAATCCCCCACTACGTAGAGAAAAGCCCTCATCCTGACACACCCTCCCGCAGGTACACGATGGCTTGCGTCCCTCCGGAGGGAGAAAATCCGGCGCGCCGGAGCGGCGCAACCTCCCGACTTGTACCTAGGATGGTGACCCCTGCCTGGTTCGTGCGGATAAGTACGGAAAGAAATGCGTCTTGCGCTTCCGGTGTTAGATTCCGGAGAGGGTCATCGACCAGGAGTACAGAGCATTCCGGGCAAAGGGCCAAAGCCAAGTCAAGGCACTTCAGCTCAAATGAACTAAGATTTTCCGGGTATTCCCTTTCGCGGCCACGAAGCTGGGCCAGATCTAGGGCGCGCTCGATGGCCTCTGTGGCCACCTCCCCCGTCACCCCCAAAGCCCGCAACTTGAACTGCAGATTTCCCAACACCGTGTGCCGGGGAAGCACACGCAGTTCCTCTGGCATGTAGCCCACTTTTCTCCGCAGCTCCTGGAACTTCTTTGCCGAAACACGAAGAATATTACGGCCCAAAAGGAGGATTTGTCCTCCGTGCGGACGCACCTCGCCAAGCAAAATGCGCAAAATCAGAGTCTTACCAGATCCCGCTGGCCCCACAAGCCAAACAAAACCATCCCGTGGAACCCCGAAGGAGAGGCGGTCAAAGACCAAAACCCCTTCTTCTGTGGCAAACCGGAGCTCCGCTACCTGGATGGCAAGCATCGCCCTAGGAAAAACCTCGGTCGCCCAGAAAGATCTGGTATTACCCGCGTTTCCGCCCATTCCCCCATGGAATCAGCCATGCGGAGAAGGGCCTCCTTTTGGGTCGGCCCCACTTCCAAGATTAACACCCCTTCAGGCTCCAAGAATTTTGGGGCTTCGAACAAGATTTGGCGAATGCATTCCAAACCATCCTTTCCGCCGTCTAGGGCGCGCCGCGGGTCAAAGCCGCGGACCTCCTTGGGCAATAGAGGCAGCTCATCTTTCGCCACATAGGGCGGGTTAGCCACAATCAAATGGAATTTCCCGCTCAGTTTGCAAAATCCTTCAGAATGGCACACATGAATCTTAAGGCCAAGGCGCTGAGCATTTCTTCGGGCCGCGCGCACAGCACGCAAACTAACATCTGTGGCCCATACCTCCGCATCCGGGCGAGCCCGTGCCAAGGCTAGGGCCAAAATCCCTGTCCCTGTCCCAATATCCAGCGCACGAGGCCTGGGCGGTGCCTCTGCAAAAAGAGAAATAGCGAGCTCCGCAAGTTCTTCTGTCTCCGGTCGGGGGATGAACACACCTGGGGGCACCAACACCTCGAAATCCAAAAAACTCGTGGTCTCCTCGAGGATGGGCCAGGGAACCCCCCGGGCCCGCGCCTCCACTATGCGGCGGAACCGGCCGCGCGTGAACGCGCTCAACCTTTCTTCCCGGGGTGGGCACTCGCCACCGGTGGCCAAACGCAAAGCCCGCCGGGCTTCCCGCGCCGGCTGCGGCAAATGGGCCAACCGTTTCCCCGCCCACGCCAAAAGCTCGCCCACCGTGGTAGAGGCTCTCACGCCCACGTACAATGTTACCGAAATCCGCCGATACGGAGGGATCAATACATGAAGTTCCTGAAAATCGTGGCGCTTGGGGCTTCTCTGTTTCTCTTGGGTGGCTGTTCCTTGCTATTTGGGGGAAAAGAGGAGCCCGTGGATTTCTGGCAGCCTGTACTTTCCCCAGATGGCCGATTCCTCGCATACGTAGCGAAACCTACAGGGGCCCAGGTTTATGGTCTGTACATCCTGGACCTTGAGACGAGTGCGGAGAGATTGCTCGTACAAATGGGGCAGGATGTGGTTTATCCCTCTTGGTCCCCGGATGGAACGATGCTGGCGTTCATCGGGACCCAGGAGAAAGACAATTGGGACCTTTTTGTTGTAGATGTGGGGACTGGACAAGTGCGGCGGCTCACCACCGATTCCGCTTTGGATGTGAATCCTTCGTGGGCGTCCAACGGCATGATCGTGTTCAACTCCAACCGGGATGGAGCTTGGGCTGCCTGGGCCATCAACCCTGATGGCACGGGGCTGCGGAAGCTCTCCTTCACTCGGCCCAAGTCGTGAGGGCCTCCGGGGTCATCCTCGCTGCCGGAAGAGCTGAGCGCTTTGGCCAAGACAAAGTTTTCCTTGGGCTCGCCGGGGTTCCTGTG
>JANXBC010000089.1 GCA_025060555.1 Candidatus Bipolaricaulota bacterium | reverse complement strand
TCTAGGTAGGCTCGAAACCCACGGAGGTGAGCGAATGGAAGTGGTGCGGATCATCGTGTTTCAATCCCTTCTAGGTAGGCTCGAAACCAAAGAAAAGGGCAAAAAACCTGCTTCTTTCTTATTAACCTTTCAAAGAACTTCTCTTACCCTAGAAACAATCTAACCCAGCTGTTGGCTCCCCGTCAACCCTCTCCTCCGCTCCACTCGCGGCGTTATTCCCCGCCATTTTTGACCGCACCACCCACCGACGACCTCACACTACCCAAGTAGATTTAAGGGTACACGATAAATCCTTTTTCCGGATGATAGAACTCCAAGGTTCTCGTGTGGGGAATGACGTACATGGCCAGGTCCTCGTCCCATTCCAACCCCATGTCTTCCTTCAGAGGCACGGAAATCACGTGCTGCAGGAAGCGCGCTTTTATGCTTGCTAAGCACTCTTGAGCCCAACGCAGGCTTCTCCCCTTCCGGGCTTTCTCCAAGCACTCCTTTGCCCTTTGCCGAAGCGCCCGGGCTTCCTCGTCCACCTCCACGAACACGTCCTTGCGGTAGGGCTCAGCTGGGATGAGGCAGAACTGGCTGATCCGAGCCCCTTCCGCCTCGGTGGGTTGGGTGATACAAGAGAGGCTCTGCGGGGCGTGGAAGCGCAACTCTTGGATGGCTTTGTATAAGTTCTTCGAAATGGCATCAGGGATGCCGCGTTCCCAGACTTGCTGAAAATACGTGTTCATAAGGCCCACAAACTCGGGCTCGGAAAAGGAGCTTCTTTCGCTCAAGCATTTTCTTGTGCATTCCAAGAGGACGTAGTCGTAGATGCGATGGGCGAAGTCGCGGCGTTGGGGATCGATCCACCGCATGACCCTGACCAAGCCCGGACAGTCCGCGGTCCCGTGCCGATTGCAGCGGCCTGCAGTCTGGACGAGGGCGTCAAGGGGGGCAAAGTCCCGATAGATCAAGTTAAAGTTCACATCGACGCCGGCCTCGATGAGCTGGGTGGACACGGCGAAACGGTAGTGCCCTTGCCGCATTCTTTCTATCCGCTGGAGGCGTTCCTTGGGCACAACCCCACTGGACAGGAAGGTCCCCGGCCCTTCAAGGCGCGGCTTAAGGAGGTCGTAAAGCTGTTGGGCCGAGCCTATGGTGTTGGCAACGAACAAACACGTCCGTCCACGCGGGATGGTCACCTCTTCCGCGAAAGCCTCTAGAAGCAGGGGATCCTGATCACAAAGCACGCTGTATCGATCCAGGGAAGCGTAGTAACGCTGCGGGTCAGGCACGAGTTCCCTGGCGCAGGGCAATAGATAAGGCTGCGTGGCCGTCATGAGGATGATGTACACGCCCATCTCTTCGCCGAGGAAGGTAAAAAGCTCCCGAAAGATGGGCCAGAACACAGAGGGGATGGCCTGGACTTCGTCCAAAAGCAAAATAGCGCCCTGTAGCTGATGGACGCGGCGTGCGGCTCCGTTCCGCCAGGCCAAGAGGGTGTTGAAGAGCTGGACAAAAGTCGTGATCACGATCTCGGAATACCAGCCCTCCACAAGGAGCCGGGAGGTAGCGAAGTCGAATTCCTGGTAGGCCTCCCCGTGCCCCCTGCGGTACCGCAACTCCGCCAGATGATGGTGCTTAAGGAGCACCGCGCTTTCCGCATCTTTGAGCGTGGTTCTCAGGACGTCCTCCAAGACCGAAGCGTTCTGGTCTATAATGGAGAGAAAGGGAAGGGCGTATATCAGGCGAGGCGTGTAGTTCTTAGCCCTTCTGATCGTATCCCTGAGCTTCAAAGCGGCTGCCAAACCCGTAAGCGTTTTGCCTAAGCCTGTGGGCAACGTGATGGTGTAGAAGTGTTGGTCTGCAGAATACTGTTGCGCTAAAACCTCGCTGTAGGCCTGGTCACGCAGCTGATCCAAGGGGTTTTGAGCGCGGATCTTCTGGGTCTTGTATAAGGTCACGATCTCTGGGGGCAGGTGGCGCCGTTCTGGGACCATGCCTTTGGTCCCAGCTTCCATCTTGTCCGCATCAAGGAGCAAAGAGTAAACCGTAAGGAACTTGTAGAAATCGGAAAATACACGCGCATCCGACGTTTTACGCCACCAGCACCGCCAGCGGGAGAAGACGTTTTGGGCTCCGTTCCTTAGCCAATCCAAGAACGCATCGGGATCAAAGGAGAGGTTGTTTTTCGTACTGGCGGGGAGGTCGAGGGCTTGCAAGAAGGCATTGGCTGCAGACGGGGGGATGCTACGAACCTGTACCTCCAACAGCGCGAGCTCTTCCTCCTGGGGAGCGCTCAACTCCGCGTAGATGTCACACAGATCAGTGTGGTGACGCTTGATCGCCACGTAAGGGAAAAGGACAACCTCTACCCGCTCACAAGCATCGCCAAAAATGTGCAAAGCCTTGTGAAGGAAGAACAACGCCGAGAGGTAGGCATGTTGGGAGTAGCGGTCCTTCACCCTTTTTTCGTTTAGGGCGTCCTGAAAATAAGCGGTGGCTTTGCCAAAGTCATGCAGCGCAACGGCTAGCTCCAGGGAGGTGCGCCATAGAGCGTCGTGCCAAAGTGGCGCGTCTGCCGCTGCAACGCGGACTAAGCTGAGGGCGCCGTTGGCGTGTTCCTCGAGGAGGACGCCTGGGTGGGCATAGAGGCCGGAGCCCATAGGTAGACCACCTCGCCGTTGTCCAACCGGTGAGCGCCGCGGAGGGAAACGCAGATGGGGTGCCCCTGGAGCTCAACCACCACGTCTTGAAACAGGATAGGGGTGCGATCGAGCCCAAGATAAATAGGCACCGTTTCCTTAGCAAGGCGCAATTCCGGTGTTAGCTCCGGGAAATGGAGAAGACTGTCCACGGGGAAGACGGAGACCAGGGGATAGGTGTCTGCCGGCAAGGGCTCCGCAAGGTAAGTCCCCACATACTGGAAGTCCGCCAAAAGTTCGGAGAGCCCAAGGGAAACGGTGAAATGCGTGCGATGGTCTTGGAGCAGGGCTTCGAGCTGGGGGAGATATTGCCCTCCTCCCACGTACAGGCGGAAGCGTGGGAAGCGGAGGTACTCTAGGCGGACTTGAGTTCTGGGCGCCCCTTGTCCATGCTTGCGGGACCGGATAAGGCTGGGCTCAAACTCCCCAGAGGGGCCTTTCGTGAAGATGAAGTTTGTGGAGAACCAGACTCGCTTCACCGGATTTAAAACCCTGATGCCGATGGCAAAGTCCCCGGTTTTGGCCAAATATTCTTCCTTGGAGAAACCGAGAATGGCGCCGAGGATGCCCCGCACCGTCGTGGGAGGGGGAAAAGAGTAGGTCAGGGCCGACACAGTGGTGAAAAAGCGCCGGAAGTGCGCGTAGTCTCCCCAGATGTCAAATGCCACGACCTTCATACTTCATCGGACCAGGGGAAAGGCTGCAGGAGGTCTCCAAAAGCTTCCGCCAAGGATGGTCGGATGGCAATGCGGTCGCCGAGTTTGTACCGCACAGCCGCGATCTTGTTCCTGTAGTGGCGGACCCTCTCAACCAACGGATCGAGAACGACCACACAATCGGTGATGTCGCGTATCTCCTCATCGGCCTTTGAGGATTCCAACCGCACCAATTTATCTAGCTCCCCCATATGCGTTAAGGTCTCGGGCTTATACACGATATCCAAAAGTAGGCGCGGCTCGTGGCCGAGTTTTGACCTTGTGAGGACATCAGTACACGCCTTATGTCCAACCCATAAGGCCTTGAACATTGCTTCCAGGTCTTCCTCCGATAGCCGCGTCGTTTGGGCTGCTTTTTCGTTGACCACCCCATAAAAAACGATAAGTGAATAGGGAACAACGTAGATTTCAGTGAACGTTCCCCGCCGTTTTTCTTGCCCGGATGGCATGACCGTCGTGCCTCTGATGTATTCGCATTTCACCCGGTGGAGAGAGTGGCCGAATTTGAACTGCGTGGGCCCGGTAAGGGA
>JANXBC010000088.1 GCA_025060555.1 Candidatus Bipolaricaulota bacterium | reverse complement strand
GCGATGGGGACCACCAGCGCCACATAATCTGCGGCGGCAAGCCGCTCCGTGAGCTCTTCTGTGAGCGCGCGGGCCGCAGCCGCTGACTGGATAGCCGTGGGGAACACGTTGATGGTGATTGTCCGGATACCAAGGCCGGCGATGCGCTCTTTCATCTGGGCCGTGGCCCCGCTCACCAAAGAGATCGTGGCTACCACCGCTGCCACCCCGATCACAATACCCAAGATAGAAAGCCCTGTGCGCAGCCGGTGTGAACTCAACGCCCCGAAAGCACTGCGCAGAAGATCAGCGAAGGCCATGGCGCTCCTCTTGGATGAGGCCATCCCGGAGAACCACGATGCGCTGGGCCACCGCGGCTATCTCCGGCTCATGGGTGACGATCACCACCGTATGCCCCTCTTTGTGCAGGGAACTGAAAAGCTCAACGATCTCCCGACCCGATTGGGTATCGAGGTTGCCCGTGGGTTCATCAGCCAAAAGGAGCTTAGGGTTATTGACGAGGGCCCGGGCGATGGCTACGCGTTGTTGTTGACCACCGGAGAGCTGATTGGGCCTGTGGTAGGCGAAATCCCCTAGGCCCACACGGGCTAAAGCCGCGAGGGCCCTCTCCTTGCGCACCGCGGGCCGAACCCGTGCGTAAGCCATGGGCAAAGCCACGTTCTCCCAAGCCGTTATGCGGGGGAGAAGATGGAATTGCTGGAAAACAAACCCGATTTTGCTGTTGCGAAGGTGCGCAAGTTCATCGGCGGAAAGGGTGGCTAAATCCACGCCTTCAAAAATGATCTGTCCTTGGGTAGGCCGGTGTAACGCGCCCATGAGGTGGAGAAGCGTGGATTTACCAGACCCGGATGGACCGGTGATGGCCAAAAACTGTCCCTCCGCTACCGCCAAGTCCACTCCCCGCAGGGCTCGGAAGACCGTCTGGCCCATGGGGTAGTCCTTCACCACTCCACGCAGCTCGACGAAGGTGGTCATGGCCCACTCGGGGGGATGAAACCCCCGCCCGGCATGGCTGGCGGGGTCGTGCCCTGCGGAGGCATCGCTCCTTGCGCGGGGGTTGTGGTTGTGCGAGAGGGGTTGAGAAGAACCACATCCCCCTCTTGAAGACCGCTTTTGATCTCAGCCCATAGGTCAGAAGTAATGCCAACGGTGACCGGTTGGCTCACAGCCTGGTTATCCACAACTTTCATCACAGTCCACCCGCGGCCACTTCGCACCAATGCGGAGATCGGTACGCGCAAGACGTTCTGCGCGCTGGCCACCGTTATCTCCACGCGCGCGGTGTAGCCCACAAGGATCTCCGGGCTGACCTGGAGAAGTTTTGTGGTCACGGAGACCACGGTGCTTGAGCCCCGGGTGATCGCCCTCCCCCCAATCTTCAGGATCTCTACCGGAAAAGTTTTGTCAGACAAGGCCTCGATTACAGCGATCCCGCGTTGACCAACTTTGAGGGAGGGCACATCCAATTGGTCCACAGAAACCTCGACAAAAAGCTCGCTTGTATCGATGAGGGTGAGGGACCAGTTTTCCGTAGCGGAAGTAGCTTGGGTGATATCTGTGACGACCCCGGGGAAGGGCGCCTTGATGGTGGTATTCTCGAGATTAGCCTTGGCTAGGCTGTATGCAAGCTCCCGCTCCCGGATGACCGCGGGAACTCCCTGGGCTTTGGCTTCTATCAATGCCCGCTCAGCTTGCAGCAAAGCAAGCTCCTCTTGGGTGCTATCAAGCTGGACAAGGACTTGGCCCTGGGTGACACGGTCTCCCACGCTGACTTTTAGCTCCTTTATCTTCGTGCCCGGGAAGGTGAAGGTATATTGCTGTTTTGGCACGACGCTGCCGTAGGCAGTCACTGTCTTTGTGATATCCCCCCGGCTCACGCGCACGGTAGCACCGAGGCTTTGAGAGGTAGCGGAAGTTCGCTTATGGCCCAGGGAAAGACCCAAGACCACCCCTGCGATCGCCACCGCCAAAACGGCGCCAAGAGCCCATGGTCGTTTTACTAGCCACCGCAAAAGCCCTCTTGAGCCTTTCATTTCAACCAATCCTCCCAGTTCACTGACTCGCCCAAAGCCGCCTGCAGTTCCAAATAAGCCAAAAACACATCCACCACGCGCTGCTTAGATTCCAGCACGAATGCATCCTTCTGCCGTTGAAAATCCAACCACTCGCTTTCGCTGAGGAGGCCGGCGGCATATTTGGTGCGATTTATTTGCTCTTGCAATGCCCACTGTTCCTGCTCCAAGGGCAGTCGTTCCCAGGCTTGTAGGGCCTTGGCTAGGGTGGAGCAACGCTCGGAAAGCTGTTGGCGTACGGAGGAGCGCGCCGTTTCCAGCGAAAGCTCGCTCAAGCGGACCTGGGCTTCGGCGATCTTGATTTGCGCCCCGCGATCCGGGGAAAAAAGGTCAAACTGTAACGCCCACCCGAGCCGAAAACCCTCGGAGCCAAGCCCTGCTTCTATGGAAAGCACGGGAAGCCAAGAAAGGCGCATCTGCTCCAAAGCCTTTTTCGCTTCCTCTACCTTGGATTTCGCAGACTGTACCTCGCTAGCCGCTTCCACAGCCCCTTCTAGATCCACCGACCCAAGGAGTTCTTTGGCCCCAGCTACAAGTTTTTCCTCGGCCAACGAAAAGGGAACAAGCGTAACATCCGTATCGAGCCCTAAATAGTCCTGGATAAATCTGATCTTTTGGGTCTCATAACTGGTGCGAGCCTGCTCGTACGCAAGCTGAGCTTGGATGAAGGAAAGGCGTGCCTGAAGGTGATCAAGGTCGCTCACAAGCCCGGCTGCGAGCTTTTTCTCAACCGCTGCTAAGTCTTGGGCGGCTTTCTCCATCGCAGCCTTGGCTTGGTCCGCCTTGAGCTTAAGGGAAAGAACGTCTGAATAACCTCTGATCGTACTTATGATCACGTTGGTCTTCGTTTTTGCTAAGGAAGCGCGGGCCGCGCCTAGCGCTTGAGCTAAGCTGGCAAGGCTTTCCCCTTCTGCCATAGGGTTTGCAAAATCCAAGCCCAGGGAAAATCCCAAGCTCCAAGAAGTTTGCCAACTTCGCCCTGGCTGGAATAAAACCCTTCCGGTAAGTTTGTTAGAGGTGCCAATAGGCAAACTCAAGGTGGCGGAAAGACTCGCCTGAGGCAAAGATTCGGTGGAAGGAGCAAAGCTCAAGGATAACGCCGGAAAAATTTTTTGCGCTTGAGCTGCCGCAAGTTGGAGTTCAGCCAAGGAAACTTGGAGTTCAGCGCGCCGAACATCCGGATGGTTGGCAAGCGCTAATTCCACAGCTTGGGAAAGAGTCAGCTCACTTCCTGCTCCTAAAACGGCAAAAAATGCGCAAAGGAAGGTGAGCCACTTCGCCCCAGTTAGCATCCTCATGGTAGAAGAAGTATAACGAAGCCCATGGAGATTCCGTGAAGGGCTGATGAAAAAAGTGTGGAGGGGAAAAACAATGCCGCGAAAGGTTCTGGTGGCTGACGACCATCCCCTGGTGCGGGAGGGACTAAGAAAATTACTGGCTCAGGCGGGGTTCTCTATTGTGGCCGAGGCTAAAGACGGCGACGAGGCTTTGCGTAAGGCAAGGGAACTCAAACCTGAGCTTGTGCTTTGGGACCTTCTCATGCCCGGAGGCGGCCTTACGGGCCTGCGGCGGCTCAGAGAAGAACTGCCGGAGGTGAAGGTCCTCGTCCTCACAGCTCTTGATACACCTGGCCTAAGCGAAGAGATTCGGCGCGCTGGCGCCCATGGGTTCGTGGAAAAAACCGCTAATCCTGAGGAGCTTCTTTCGGCAATAAACACTGTGTTGCGGGGAGAGGTTTGTTTCCCCCAGGAGTCAAATCTCACCGCGCGGGAACAAGAGATCCTCGGTCTTTTAGCCCATGGCCTGAGCCTCGCGGAGATCGCCGAGAAATTGAAGATTTCCCAAAAAACCGTGGAATCGCACTTGGAAAACTTGAAGGGGAAGCTGGGGTGCCGATCGGTGCCGGAGCTCCGGGCCCTGGCCCTCCGCCTCCGAACTCCTACGGATTCCCCATCCCCTCCGGGA
>JANXBC010000087.1 GCA_025060555.1 Candidatus Bipolaricaulota bacterium | reverse complement strand
GCCCTCCGCGCCCAGGCCGAGAAGGGCGGCCTTCCCCACGACGTGGCCTTCTCCTTCCCTGGGTTTGTCCAGGCCTATATCCGCCCCATGTTCTGCGAGGGGAAGGGTCCATTCCGCTGGGTGGCCCTCTCCGGCGACCCTGAAGACATCTTCCGCACGGACCGGGCGGTGGTGGAGCTCTTCCCGCGGAACGAGTCCCTGCGGCGGTGGATCGAGAAGGCCGAGCAAAAGGTGCGGTTCCAGGGGCTTCCGGCGCGGATCTGCTGGCTAGGTTACGGCGAACGGGCCGAGGCCGGCCTCCTCTTCAACGAGCTTGTGCGCAAAGGCGAGGTCAAGGCCCCCATCGTGATCGGCCGAGATCATCTGGACTCGGGTTCCGTGGCCTCCCCTTATCGGGAGACGGAGGGGATGCTGGACGGGTCGGACGCCATCGCCGATTGGCCCATCCTGAACGCGCTTCTTAACGCGGTGTGCGGGGCGACGTGGGTGGCCGTGCACCATGGCGGCGGGGTGGGGATCGGCAAAAGCATTCACGCGGGGATGGTGATCGTGGCCGACGGCACCAGGGCCGCGGATCGCCGCCTGGAGCGGGTTCTCACCGTGGACCCCGGCCTGGGGGTGGCCCGCCACGCCGACGCCGGCTACGCAAAGGCCATCCGCGTGGCCAAGGAGCGCGGTGTTCGCATACCTAAGCTTGAGGATTAGGCTTTTTTCTTCTTTTCCCAGCGAGAAGAATAGCTAAGGCGGCGAGAGTTTTTCCGTCGCCTTCCCCACGACGGGCAAGTTCCAAGATTTCGTCAATTGTGAAAAATCGAGCTTCCTCCACTTCGTGATCAGCCTGGGCGAAAGAAGGGGTGTCCAAAAGCTGAAACAGGTAAATCCGTTCAGTGGAATAGCCAGGTGTAGGGTAAATTGCCCCGAGGAATTGGAGTTTTCCAAAAAGGCCTGTTTCTTCGCGCAGCTCGCGGATGGCGCAAGCACGCGGCTTTTCCCCATGCTCGAGTGTTCCCGCGGGGATCTCCCAAAGTTTTTTGCCGGCGCCAGCGCGCTGTTGGCGCACGAGAAGCACACGTCCCTCTCCATCAGTGACGAGGATGGCCACTGCGCCTGGGTGCTCCACCAACTCTCGCGTACCACTGGGAGTCTGGCGTAGGATCACGCGGAGCAGCCGCCCTTGGTAAGCGGGGCTATTGCCATCCGTTTCGGCGGCCCGGCCGCACATAGTTAGCCAGTCCAATCAACCCCAAGAAAAGCCCCCCGACTTGGCAGGCAAAGGCCAAAAAATTCAGCCCTAAAGTAGAAGCAATGATGCGCAACACCATCAGAAACGGGAGTAGTGCCCCAACGACGAGGGCGATGACCCCAAGCATGATAAGAAGCCATGAGCGTTCCTTCATCGATAAAGCCAGCAAGACACGCGATGCCCTGGCGCTGGCGCAAACTCCGGGGGCACCTCCGTGTCACACAAGCCGCCGATCTTGTGGATACAGCGAGGGTGGAAGCGGCATCCTTCCGGTGGTCTCACTAAGCTTGGGGGCTCTCCAGGAGGAACGTCTTTGAAACGAAGGGAATTTTCGTAGTCTGGATCGGGAATTGCCGCGAGGAGCGCTCGCGTATACGGATGTAGGGGATTCCGTACGATCTCCCGCACGTCTGCCTTCTCCACGACCTTTGCGGCATACATGATGAACACCCACTCCGAGAAGTAGCGTACGGTGGAAAGATCATGCGTAATGTAGATTACCCCGAGGTTGTGGGTTCGCTGGATACGGCGCATGAGGTCGAGGATTTCCACGCGCACGGAGGCGTCGAGCATGGAGACAGGCTCATCGGCGACGATGAGCCTCGGCCGCAGGACGAGGGCGCGGGCGATGACAAGGCGCTGCTGTTGCCCACCAGAAAGCATGTGGGGGAATTTCGGGAGGAAATCCTCAACGGGGACGAGGCGCACCTCTTCCAATACCTCGCGGATGCGTGCCTCTCGCTCCATTGGGCGGCCGACTTTGTTCACAAGCAATGGCTCAAGAAGTATGCGGCGCACGTTCATGAATGGAGGAAGGGCCCCATAAGGGTCTTGCTGGACGTAACCCACTTGTCTACGTAGCCAATCAAGGTTCTTCGTGGTAACTGGTTGGCCTGCGAACTCAAGCACGCCTTTTGTCGGCGGCACCAGACCTAAGATGGTTTTCAAGAGCGTGGTCTTGCCCGATCCACTCTCACCGACTATTGTCAACGCTTCGCCAAACCGCAGATCAAAGGAAACACCATCAAGCGCGCGCACATATCCCGCCCGAATAAATCCAAATTTGCGCAGCTCGTACCAAGTATGGAGATCCCGTACGGAAAGGAGCACGCCATCTTGTTGCATTGCTCTCACCCCGCAGCAAACCAACACTTCACGATGCCGCCGGCGTCCACGCTGAAGAGTGGCGGCTCAGTATCACAGCGCTCAACCCGGCGTGGACAGCGGGGAGCAAACCGGCAACCCTTGGGAGGATTGAGCAAACTCGGCGGCTGCCCCGGGATAAACTCCAGCGTTTTCTCTTCCCGCAGGGTGGGGACACTGGCCATCAGCTTTTGCGCGTAGGGGTGTATCGGGGCCTTGAAGAAACGTTCCGCCGGGCTGTGCTCCACAAGGTGTCCGGCATACATGACCAATAACTCATCGGCAAGCTCGCTGGAGGTCGCGATGTCGTGGGTGATGAGAATGTAAGTTATGTCGAACTCCCGTTTGATCTTCTTTAGAGAATTCATGATGTTGGCCTGAGTGAGAACATCCAAGGCGGAGGTGGGTTCGTCGAGAATGATGAGTTGAGGGTTGGTGATGAGGGCCATAGCGATGATGGCTCTTTGTCGCATGCCCCCGGAGAGCTCGAACGCATAGCGATTGAGGAAGTCCACAGGGAGTCCGACCACGCGCGCAACCTCCGCCGCGCGATTGAAGGCCCGCTCGCGGTCCACTCCTAAATGGATTACAAGCGGTTCGGCGATCTGATAACCCACCCGGAGCACAGGGTTCAATGCATTCATCGCGGCTTGCGGGACAAATGAGATCTTGCGCCAGCGTATCTCTTTGCGGAACCATTCATCGCTCATCTTCATGAGGTCTACACCATCGAGCACGATCTCCCCGGAAAAAGTATGGACGTTACGCGGCAGTAAGCGAAGAATGGCTCTTGCCAAGGAAGTTTTCCCGCAACCTGACTCCCCCAATATTGCTAAGGAGTTACGTCGTCCGAGGGAAAAACTCACTCCATCCACGGCCTGAACGACGCCTTTAGTTGTTCGAAAGAAAAGTTTCAGGTCCTTTACGCGTAAAAGGATTTCCTCGGAGACTGACTTATTTGGAGTGCTTGAGGGTAATGTTTTTTGATCCATGTGTTCAGCCTCCTATAGAGTCCGTAAGCGGGGGTTAAAAATTCGGTCCAAAGTGAACCCCAACACGGAAAAACCCAGGCCGGTGAGCATGAGCATCGCTGCCGGCTCCAAGATCCAGTAGTACTGGCCCTTATACAGGGCGCCTTGACTGTAGGCATCGTAAATGACTTTCCCCCACGTGGGCAAAAGGGGGTCGCCAAGGCCTAGGATGGACAAAGTGGCTTCCAAAAACACATAGTTGGGGATGGCCAAGACGAAAGCGGGGATGAGCACAGGGATCATGCGGGGTACCAAATATCGGAAGATAATGCGGAAGTTCCCGGCGCCATATGCTCGCGCCGCCTCGATGTATGGTGCTTCACGGGCCTGAAGAAACATGGCCCGATAGGTTTTGACCCCACCGATGAGGTTAAACATGATGAGCACGGAAAGCACAACCCAAATGCTGCGACTCCAAAGGACCCCGACCATGATGAGGATGGGCAAAAGTGGGAGGATCATGCGCAGTTCTGTAAGTCGGTCCACCACGATATCCACTATTCCGCCGAACCATGCGCCGATGGCGGAGATGAAGAAGTGGGCCAACGCAATGCCCACGGCCGCGGCGATTCCGAATACCATGGCGATTGGAGCCCCCCAAAGCAGGGCTACGCTGAGGTCCCGGCGAAGGTGATCCGTTCCCGCCAGACCATGGACGCGCCCATAAACTACGAGTTTCGGTTCAAATT
>JANXBC010000086.1 GCA_025060555.1 Candidatus Bipolaricaulota bacterium | reverse complement strand
TGGCCATGTTTGAGGCCGGCGATGCCGACGTGATCGCTGTGCCGCGGGCCTACGTGGCGGCCATGGACCCCCTGGTGAAGGCGGGCAAGGCCAAGATGCACGGGCCTCTTCCCGGTGCCACTGCTCAAAGCGGCTTCTTCAACTTCCTGGTAGCGGAGGGGAGCCCCTTCATCCCGCAGCTGGGCGGGGTGGACAAGCCGGATTTGCTTTCGGACCTCCACCTGCGCCGGGCTTTCAACTACGCCATGAACTTGGACGTGTACATCAAGGAGGCTTGGCTGGGCGAGGCCTGGCCCGTAGGTGGGCCGGTGATCCGCGGCCGGCTCGGCCATAACCCTGATCAGCCTATCTACCCCTTCGATCTTGAAAAGGCCGAGCAGGAGCTGCGCCTGGCCTGGGGCGGCGAGGCCTGGAAGAAGGGGTTCAAGTTGGTCATCACCTACAACACCGGAAACGTCATGCGCAAGTTCGCCGCGGAGATGCTGGAGGGGAACATTGAAGCCTTCAACGAAATCCGCGCCAAGGAGGGCTATAAGGATCCCATCGTGATCGAGGTGCGGGACTTGGCCTGGGCGACCTACCTGGCGATGATGGAGGACAAGCAGCTGGCCATCTTCTTCGTTGGCTGGCTTGAGGACTACGCTCACCCCCACAACTGGGTGCATCCTTACATGTTCCGTACCGGTGCCTTCGCCATCGGCCAGAACTTCCATGTGGTCAAGAATGTAGAGTTCAAACCTGTGTATGCAACCTGGCTCCCGGTTAAGACTTACGCCACTCTCCAGGATTTGTTCGATGAACTCGTGGTCCTGGCCAAGAAGGAGCCGGACCCCAAGAAGGCCGAGCTTCTGTACTTCGAGCTGAACCGTTTGGCTGTGGACTACGCCATCAACGTGGCCCACATTCAGCTCCTCGTGCGCCGGTACGAGCAGCAGTGGGTGCAGGGTTGGTACTACAACCCCGCCTTCCCTGGCACCTACTGCTACGTTCTTTGGAAGGGCTAAGCCGCCAGGAAGCCTGTGGGAGTGAGGGGCCGGGTTACCCCGGCCCCTCTTGCTTGGCTCGAAAAAGAAGGGTATAACTACAATCTGTCATGTGGGCTTATATTGCGCGGCGTCTTCTGCTCCTTCCGCTCCTGATATTCCTCGTCACCCTCTTCGTTTTTGGCATGTATTCGTTCCTACCACCCAGTCAACGGGTGAGGTTGTATCTTCCAGACGTGGCAAAGTCCCCGGACGCTGCGCCGAGAATCATCGCAAAATATGGCCTAGATAAGCCTTTTCACATCCAATACATTCGCTGGCTAGGAAACCTTATACGTGGTGATTTCGGCTGGTCTCAAACGGCACAGCGGCCTGTCCTCCAAGCGCTGGGCCATTACTTCCCCGCCACGTTGGAGCTCGCGCTATGGGCCATGGTCCCCGTGATTTTCGTGGGCATTTGGCTTGGGATCCTCTCCGCCATCCATCACAACCGCCCGCTGGACCACGCCACCCGGGTGTTCGCTCTCATCGGCTGGTCCTTCCCCTCCTTTGTCTACGGCCTCCTTCTCATCATGGTGTTTTACGCCTGGTTACGGTGGCTGCCCGTGGGGCGCATTTCGGACTGGGTTCTGCGTCTTGAGACTGCAGGGCAATTTAAAACTTTCACGGGGATGTACACCATCGACGCTATCCTTAATGGTCGACCCGATGTTCTTGCCGATGCCCTTCGGCATTTGGTGATGCCCGTGTTCACCCTGGCCTACATTCAATGGGCTTTGCTTTTGCGCATCACCCGTTCCTCCATGTTGGAAACTTTGCGTCAGGAGTACGTGATGACTGCACGGGCAAAGGGTCTGGCCGAGCGGGTGGTGATCTACAAGCATGCTGCACGGAACGCCATGATCCCTGTGGCCACGGTGGGAGGACTCCTTCTCATCGGCCTTCTAAACGGCGTGGTGATCACCGAAACCATCTTCAATTACCCTGGACTGGGGAGCTGGGCCGCCAACGCCGCAAGCCAGTTGGACATCCTAAGCGTGCTGGGCTTTGCCTTGTTCAACTGTGCGCTCCTGGTGTTGGGCAACCTGTTTGTAGATATTTTGTACGCGGTGATCGATCCGAGGATTCGGCTCGAATGAAGCTGTTTTTAAAACTTTGCAAAAATCCGTTGTCTTTGACTGGTTTGGTTCTGCTCCTGTTCTTCTTGGGCGTGGCCATTGCGGCCCCTTGGCTAGCTCCGCCGGCTTGGCCACGTGAGCCCTATCGCATTGCGCGCTGCGGGTTTAGCCCAATGCCTCAACCCCCGGGGATCAACAATCCGCTAAAAGGGATTTGGCTCATTGTCACGCGCCAGGCCACGATTTGTCGGGTGCGTCCCTTCGGCACCACAGGGGAAGGACAATACGACATCTACTATGGATTAGTGTGGGGGACGCGCACGGCCTTCAAGGTAGGCCTTTACATCACGGGCATCTCTCTGGTCATTGGTTTGATTCTTGGATCTCTGGCCGCTTACTTCGGAAAGTACGTGGACGAGATCATCATGCGCATAACTGACGTGTTCCTAGCTTTTCCCTTCCTCGTGGCCGCCATAACCCTGGCTGCCGTGCTTCAACCCACGATTGGCCGCGGGTTGGTGACGGCGATGATCGCGCTCATTGCCTTCGGGTGGATGGGATACGCCCGCTTAATCCGGGGGGACATTTTGGCCGTCAAAGAGCGGGATTACGTGCAAGCTGCGCGGGCCGCGGGTGCTGGCCACTTGCGCATCATTTTCCGTCACATTCTTCCCAACGCGATTTATCCCACGATGGTCATGGCCTCCATGGATGTGGGCTCCTACGTGATCTCCTTCGCCGCCCTTTCGTTCCTAGGGCTGGGGGCGGAGGTAGGATATGCGGACTGGGGTCAGATCCTTTCCTTTGCCCGCAACTGGATTCCCAGGCTGAACTACTATTGGTGGATCGTGCTTTATCCAGGAGTGACGCTGATCCTCTTTGTGTTGGCTTGGAACCTGGTGGGCGACGCGCTGCGGGACATCCTGGACCCACGGCTGCGGGGCCGGATTACTGTCTGAACCAGAAACCCTTGGTTTTCTCCAGAAACGGAAAAATGTCCAGTTTTCCCTGCGTGATGCCTCAACGGCGACGAGGTTCGAGGCCGGGCTTCGGCGCAAGGGGGTACCGTACGGAACGACGCAAGACCTGGGACAAGGAGCGCTAGGGCATGGGGCGGACGTTCGCCTGGGTGGGAAACTTCCGACGGCTTCGGGTACGTGACGAGTGGCTGATCGCCGTCTACGCGGTGTTCTTTACTGTGGCCTGCATCTTCATCGGCTTAGGTCAATTGTGAAATGACTTCTAAACTTTAGGGATGGTTGGAGGATTTTTGGGCCCTGAGGAGCTTCCCCGCGAGTACCCGCGCCGGTACTTGCCCCCGGACCTGCCCGCGGGCGAATGGCCGGCCCTCACCCTACTTTTCGAAGATTTGGAGAAACGCCCCCTTTCCTCCCGTAAAGAAGTGGAGCAAGCTTTACTTGACCTCTCCGAGCTCCTTTCCGCTATAGAAGAAGAGGGTGCGGTCCGCTACATCCGCATGACTTGCGATACCACTAACCCTGACTACGAAAAGGCTTACCTGGAGTTTTTGGAGAACGTCGTGCCCCGCGTGGAGGAGGCCCTGCATCGCCTGCGGGTGCGCTTCACCCACAGCCCGGCCTGGCCGGACCTCCCGCCCGCGCGCTACGAAGTCCTCAGGCGCAAATGGGAGAACGCCGTGCAGATCTTCCGCGAGGAGAACATCCCCCTTAAGGTGGAGGAGGAGAAGCTCGGCCAGCGCTACCAAAAGATCTTTGGAGCCATGACCGTGGAGTTCGAAGGCCGCTCCCAAACCCTTCAGCAGATGGCCAAGTATCTGGAGGAGCCCGACCGCCCCCTGCGGGAGCGGGCTTGGGAGCTCATCGCCGAGCGGCGTTTGCGCGATAAGGACGAAATCGAGGGCATCTTCGAGGAGCTTCTTTCCCTGCGGGAGCGACGGGCGAAAAACGCGGGCTTCGAGAATTTTCGGGACTACGCGTTCCGCGAGCGGGAGCGCTTCGACTACGGCCCCCGGGAATGCGAGGAGTTCCACAAGGGCGTCGAGGAATCCTTTGTGCCCCTGCTCCGGCTCCTCCATAAGGAGC
>JANXBC010000085.1 GCA_025060555.1 Candidatus Bipolaricaulota bacterium | reverse complement strand
GAATAGGACGCCTTCGTTCAAGAAAGCGGACCTCGTGATCGTACGGTATTCAAGATCGGAAAGATCAGGAAGAACCTCTTGGACCACCGTTACCCCCATACCACTGTCTGCTGCATCACCGTCGTGGTCCAAGAGAGGGTTCAAGCCTTCCGACAACGCCCTTCGGCCCGTGCTACGCCGTGATCTATTTGGATGCCCTATTCGTGAAGGTCGCACGTCCTGGAGCCAGGATCCACAAGGAAGCAGTCACTGAGAGCGTGGAACCTACGAGGTCTTGGGGTTTGGTCACGGATGACTTGCTTGAGATGGGGAGACCATCCGCAGGATCTTCCCTGGTACGGGTGGCAGCAATAACTTGTGCCCAAGGTGAGGAAAGCGGACGCGGCCAAGGTCTTTGAGGATCTGTTGGAGCGATGGAGAAGCGGGTGTACCCGGAGTGCGCGCCAGGAAGGGGAATGGGAAAGGAGGCTACAGAGCTTTGGGGTGGCTTGAGAGGGGCGGAAAAAGTATTCCAGGAGGGATGCCCTCAGCCCTAAAATTTGTAATGTCATCAAAAATCGTGGCCTTGCTTCAAGAATCGAAATAAGAAATTATTGAAGAAGGACTCATCGTTCGAGGAAGATCAGGTTCTTCTTAAAATCTATGGTCACCTTATAAACGCTGAGGAGGCCTCTCGGGATTATCCCCAGGAATTCTTGCTCTGCAGGCGGCAAGATCACTTCAGCCTTAGCGTTCTCGAATAGGAGTTCCCTTATCTTCACCTGTGCAAGGCGCAGCTTTGAGACCCTGCCCACGAATCCCATCTCAACCGCGATCTGGGGGCCACAAGGAGGCTCCTGTCGCTTGCTCCTGTGTCAAAAAGGAAAGAGAATGGCCCTTTCCCGTTCAGATAGACCTCAACCAGGGGCCCAAATTGAAAGGCCCTGAACGGCAACTTTATCGCTTCTGCTGAAGGCTCATACTCCAGATTCGGATGGCGTAAGACAAAGGCCCTGTTAGAGTAATCAATGGTGACAGAGGAGAACTGGGTGAGGAGATCGAAGCCCAGGGTGCCAGTATGGTGCCAGATAGGGATGTTCAAAAGCTTCGCCCGTGCGTTGTTTTGGGTGACGATGATCGGCCCCCTTGTCGCCTCTGCCTGGCCCACTTTAATACTTCCCTCCCCAAGGAAGGCAGGGATGGAATGATGCTTTATCTTTTTCCTCTTAGGCCTGAACTCCATAGAGATTGGGAGCTTTTGCTCGACAGCACTTCTGGGGGTGAGCGTTGTAAACGGTGATCCGGTATCTAGCAATAGAAGGAACTCCTGACCATTGATAGAGGCCTCTACATAGTTGACATGCTTCTTGAAGAGCGGGCTGAAGGCTGCCAGGGGACCGCGAACAGGGAAGCGGAGGAGCCCCTTAACTTCCTGGCCATCCATCTTTAGCTGATAGCCCCTAGCAGCAATCTCTGCCACTAGATTCCGCGCTTCCCACCAGTCGAGCTCGCACACTTGCGCCCCAGCTACTTTTAAGGCCTCAAGGGTCCGCCTCTCCTGGTCGGTCATGGGTTCGGTCGAGATCGTAAAGATGAGAGCTTTTACGAGAAGGGAAATGGCCGTCATATAACCTTCTTTTCAAATTATAGCAAAGGGAACAACCTTGCTTCTCAACACGGACTGAGACTTTTGCGTTAGAAGTTATCGCATAACTCTGAGCCCAGTTGCTATGCTAAAAGGCATGGCGAGAAGAGCTTGCGGATAACTAGGGGAGAAGGATCGAACCCCTTCTGCTCCCTCAACTCCGCGTGAGGCGCGTCGGAGGACGTCCGGAAGGTGATCGAAGGGATCCAGTACGTCCTGCGTATGGGCCATCGGTAGCAAAATATGCCTCGGGAGTACGAACCGCGCGTTACGGCCTAGCGCAGGACGAAGAGAAGAGGATCGAGTGGATACGGGCATTCCTTGACGGGGGCTTCGTCCCGGCCGAAAGGGGGCGAAGAGGTGGTCTGGCGAGGAAAGGGACGAAACGGATGCGGGTAACCGACGAGTTCTAAGCCTGGCTTCAGTGCAAGGGGGTGATCCTTTGCATCCCTCCCCGGAGGAACCGCACGGGACGGCGCAAGACCTGGGACGAGGAGCACAAGGAGCGGTGGCGCATCGAGCGGGCGTTCGCTTGGGTGGGGAACTTCCGGCAGCTTCGGGTCTGCTACGCGCAGTTGATCGCCGTCTACGCGGCGTTCTTCACCGTGGCCTGCATCCTCATCGGCTTAAGGTTAATTGTGAAAGTAGACATCGTGGGCGCAATATGGCCCCGGTGGGAGGGCAGGAACAAGCAGAAAGGGTTAGCTTTCCCACGTGATCACGGGGGGCTCGGGCTTTCCAGGGCTTGATGCGTTCAACGGCGAGAAGTGGGATCGCCTTCTCCCCTTGGATGGGGGTGAAGATCTTGATCTCGTGGCCAATGTGGAAGAGCTCGGCCACCTGGAAAGCTACTTTGTTATAGTTTGGTTTGAAAACCCGCGCTTTTCCAGGTAACAGGCAAAAAGTTTGCGCCGTTTACGGAGGGAAAAGAGGCTAAAGCTTTGGAATGAACCCCGCGCGCTTTTGATCCTCACGCAACGCCAAACGCGGCCTGTTGCTCAGAAACATGGGTGCCGGGTAAGGTTCTCCCGAAAGGAGGAAAAGTGGCGAAATTGCTTGTGAAAGCCCAGGCCAAGCAGGGATTTCAGGTGGAGCTAGGGATCCGCCAGCACCGGATTTTGGCAGACCTCACCCCTGACAAAGGTGGAAAGGACGGAGGGCCTACCCCGCCGGAGCTCCTTCTCGCCTCCTTGGCTGCCTGCTCGGCCATCTTCGCCCGTATGTTCGCCCAGCGGGAGGGCCTCCCCGGCCCGGTGGAGGTCCAGGCCGAGGCCGAGCTCGTGGACTCCCCCATGGTGGTGCGCGACTTCCGTGTCCGCGTGCGCATCGCGGGGCTTCCGCCCGAGAAGCGAGAAAAGGCCGAGGCCTTCGTGGGCCGCTGCGTGGTGAGCCAAACCCTATGCGCGGCCAACGCCGTGTCCCTCACCCTGGAAGCCGGCTAAAGCGGGAGGCAGAGAAGAAAAAAGGGCCGAGGGGGCCCAAGCCCGCGCTCGGCCCTGCCTTCTCCCTCATTCTTTCGGCCGGATCAGGATCTCCGTGACCCACTTCACCCGCTTGAGCCGCGCCGGAACAGGGACGCCGTCATCCCACACGAAGAGGAGGGGCCCGCCCTCTGCCTCCCCAAGGAAGCGGCCGTCCACCTTGAGGGCCAGGAGGAACCGGTCCTCCCCGGCCAAGTAGGCGCTGGGGATTACCTGGGAGAAGCCATCCGCGGCGCGGATCTCCACGAGGTACTCGCCCCGGGCCAACTCCCAGTTGAACGCGGCGTCCTCGTACTTGAGCCCCAGGCCCGCCGGAACGACCTCGTCGTCCACATAGGCGAGGAGGCGCCAAAGCGGTATCCCCACGTACACGCGGGTCTCGCCTTTGTGTGTGGAAGTGACGGCGCGAGCGCGGCAGGGGCATGCCACCCCGAGCTCCAAATCCCAGCGGGAAAACTCGTGCGTGCGCACTCCGGAAAGCTTGAGGGAATACGGGCGGTATTTGCCCCGGACCTCGATGCGCACGACCATGCGGGCTGAGGCCGCACTTGGAAAGCTTGGGTTCCTTGGCCCGGCCTTGACCAGGCGAAAGTACCCGGGGTTGAAGGGGAGGTACTTCCCATCCTGTTTGAAGGCGAGAAGCCACATCCCCTCGGCGTCCTGAAGGGCGCCATAGCGGTAGCGCATGCGGTAGCCGTCGGCGGCCACGACCTCGATCTCCGTATCCGCCGGCCAGTGCCCCAAAAGGTCCCCAAGAGGGATCCCTGTCCAGAGGGCCGTCACCTTCTCTCCCGAGCCGCGGACGTACGAGCCGGGATAGGTCCAGGCCACAAAGTGGGTCTCAAGTTCCGCCAAGGTGAAGGGGCGCTCGCCCTCGGGGGTAACTAGAGTCAACACCGCCTTCTCTGGCCAGAGCCCCACCTCGGGAAGCCTTTCCCCTTGCCAGTTCAGGACGAGCCCTTTCACCTGGGCCGCCGGGGGCCGGCTCGGATCCCAAAAGAGGAGCGGGGCCTCCGGAAAGCTCTCGCCCCCGATTCGGAAGACGAGCACCGCGGAGCGCACCTCCTCGTGGGTCAACACGGCGGCCACCCCATCGGAAGCGGAAAGGGCGAACAGGCGGTCCTTTTCGCCCATTCCGCCCAGGGCCCGCACGAGGGGCTCAAGAGGCAGGCCCTGCACCGGGCGCTCCTG
>JANXBC010000084.1:4162-4446 GCA_025060555.1 Candidatus Bipolaricaulota bacterium | reverse complement strand
ATACTTATGAGCGCACTCGCAGGTATTGACCAAGCTTTGTGGGATATTAAAGGGAAGGCTTTAGGAGTGCCTATATACGAACTTTTGGGAGGGGCGTGCCGGGACCGAGTCCGAGTATACCGATGGGTGGGAGGAGACGAACCCGATGACGTTGCGGAACAGGCACAGACTGCGGTAGCTCAAGGTTTTACTGTCCTCAAAATGAATGTCAGCGGGAAACTACGATTCCTAGAGTCGCCGCGAATAGTGGGCAAAATAGTGGATTGTGTAGCTCGAGTTCGAAA
>JANXBC010000084.1:0-4152 GCA_025060555.1 Candidatus Bipolaricaulota bacterium | reverse complement strand
GATTGGAGAAGAAGTAGGCCTGGCTTTAGATTTTCATGGTCGTGTTTCTCCAGCTTTTGCACCAACGCTTGTTCGAGCTTTAGAACCCTTTTCCCCTTTATTTTTTGAGGAGCCGATGTTGCCTCTTGTCGTCGAACGTTTGGCTTTTCTCAAAAAATTAACACATATCCCTATTGCTTTTGGAGAGCGTCTTTATTCGCGTTGGGATTTCCATCCTTATTTAGATGCTGGTGTTGTAGACGTCATCCAGCCAGACCCTTCACATGCTGGTGGAATTACGGAGTGCCGAAAGATCGCAACCATGGCGGAAACATATGGCGCGCTGGTAGCTTTTCACTGTCCGCTAGGCCCTATTGCATTAGCTGCGTGTGTTCAACTCGCTGCTGTAACGCACAACTTTTTAGTTCAAGAAACCAGCTTAGGTATCCATTATAATGAGGGACTAGAGCTTACTGATTATTTGCTTAACCCCGAAGTTTTTGCTTTGGACCAAGGCTTTGTCCAATTACCACGAGCTCCTGGATTGGGGGTGCAGATCGACGAGGAAGTTGTACGAGAAGCCGCGCACACTGCGCGGAAGGACTGGTTTAACCCTATATGGAGATCCGATGACGGTTCTGTAGCAGAATGGTGAGCTTTCAACAACGAGGTTACCTTTGCGATTGTATCAGAGTTCAGCGCCTCTTGAGAATTTGTAATACCTGCATTATAAAAGAAAGACTGTCGTGATGTCCCGGAAGTAAGGGTTACCGAGGGCGGGAAGTTGCCTCAAAATGTTTGTTACCCATGAAGCCTCCTCAACCGCTCCAATTTTTCTCCATCCTGCGCTGGAGCTCCACAGGATTGAGCATTATGTAGAGCTCCCTCAGCTTGGCCTTACCCTCTTCCCTCACCCAGGGCGAAGCCAACACCCTCGGGCACGGGTTTGGGCCCGGGCGTACTCCTTGCGCACCTTGCTTCCCACCTGCTCCTTGCAAAGGAGCTTCCGCACAGGCTGGAAAAAGTTCAAGAACAGCTGCCAGTCGGCGTAGACGGTCTTTATGGCCAGGGCTTCCGGGGATTCGTACCTACCGTATCCCACCCGTTTCCGTACCGCCGACCAGTTTTTCTGTTCTGCCCAACTTTGACACCTAACCCCCGCTTTTTGACCGAACACGCCCCGGAATTGCCCTTGGGATCGTACCGTAGGTCGGCGCCCCTCGTAATTTGTAGTGCCTATACTATGGAAGATTGGCTTGACTTCCCTGGGGTTTAGCGGCATAATGACTGTGCTATGTACATCCGGGTGAAGCGGTTCGCCAACAAGGACGGGTCCGTGCGGGAGTACCTGTACATCGTCAAGGCCGTACGGGAAGGGGGAAAAGTCCGGCAGAAGGTCGTGGCCTACCTGGGCCGCGTGGACGAGCTACAAAAAGAGGGCACGGTGGATGCCCTCTTAGAGGGGCTCGTCCGCTACGCCCAAGAAAAAGAGGTCATCGACACCGCCCAAGATTTGTTCTGCGAAAGCGCCAAGGAATATGGCCCCCTCCTGGTGTTCCGGAAGCTCTGGCGGGACCTGGGCCTGGAGGCATTCCTTACCCGGTACGTGGCGGAGCGGGGCTACGAATTCCCCGTGGTGGACGCGATGTTCGCCATGGTGGTGAACCGCCTTCTTGCGCCCTGCTCGAAGCTCTCGGTGTTCCACTGGATCGAGGAGGTGGAGGAGCCGGCGTTCCGAGACCTCGCCCTTCATCACTTCTACCGGGCCATGGATGTGCTGTACGCAAACAAGGAGCGGTTGGAGGAGGACCTGTTCCGAAAGAATTGGGATCTCTTCTCCCAGGAGGTGGACCTGGCGTTCTTCGACACGACCACGGTGAGCTTCCAGGGGGAGGGACCAGAGGGGTTGGCGGAATATGGGTACTCCCGGGCCAGACGTCCGGACTTGCGGCAGATCGTGGTGGCGGTGGTGATGACGAAAGGGGGTTTCCCCATCGCCCACGAGATCTTCCCTGGATCCACTTCGGACCTGCGGGCGTTCCCCGCGGTGATCCGGAGGGTGAAGGAGCGGTTCCGGCTGGGAAGGGTGATCGTGGTGTCCGACCGGGGCACGGTGTCCGAGGAAAACCTCGGCCTCTTGGAGGAGCTTGGGCTTCCCTACATCGTGGGGGTGAGGATGCGGAAGGCCAAGGAGGTGGCGGAGGAGGTGCTTTCCTGGCCTGGCCGGTACCAGGAGGTGGCCAAGAACCTAAAGGTGAAGGAGGTTCATCGGGAAGACAAGCGGTACATCGTGTGCCTGAACGAGGAGGAGGCGGAGCGGGACAGGAAAGCCCGGGAGGAGACGGTGGCGCTCCTTGAGGAGAAGCTTGCCCGGGAAGGGATCAAGGGCTTCGTGGGGAACAAGGGTTACCGGCGGTTCCTCAAGGTGCGGGAGGCCACGGTGGAGATCGACGAGGAGAAGCTTCGGGAGGAGGCCCGCTACGACGGGAAGTACGTGCTCCTCACGAACACCGAGCTTCCCGCCGCGGAAGTAGCCCTGGCCTATAAGGGGCTGTGGCAGGTGGAGCAAGCATTCCGGGAGCTCAAGGACCAGCTGGAAGTGGAGCCCGTTTACCACTGGACGGAACCCAGGGTTCGTGCTCACGTGGCCATCTGCTTCCTTGCCTTCTTGCTGGAGGTGGAGCTTCGGAAAAGGCTGGAGAAGCTCGGGGTGGAGGCGAGTTTTCGGGAGGTGCTCCGGGATCTCCGCCGGGTGAAGGCGGTGGAGCTGAGGGTGAAAGAGCGGATGTACCGGGTGCGCACCGAACTTCAGGGCCAGGCGTACTCCGCGTTCCAGGCCGCAGGGATCGCTCCACCCAAGCGGGTGGTCTCCCTCCCCGTAGTGGCTACGTCCCCCTTAGAGGACTGATTATTCGGTTCTAAACAGCTTTCTTTTCCCTGCCACTGTCAAACTTGGGTTCTGCATAAGCCTGATCGTCTTTTCCGGAGGGCATTGGGTAAACGTGATCTTCTGGGCCTCGCAATGCCGGGAAAGGTTGGCGTTCAAGAACGCACTATCGTTGTCGGAATCGATCCCCAGAAGCGGGAAAGGTAGAGCCTTACGCAGGGCGTCCACGGCCTCTCCCACGGCCTGCTAGCTGCGGTTGGGAAGAACCGCAAGCTCACACCACCGGGTCCCGATGTCCACGGTAGTCAGGGTATGGAGGTACTCGCCCTTCGTGCTCTCCCCGCAGTGGGCCACAAGATCCACCTCCAGGAACCCCGGGCGGGCCTCATCCCAATCGGCAAAGGTTCGCACAGGGACTGGTGTTTAAGGAGCATTCCAGGCTTGGTGGTCGTGCGCCGACGGAACGGTTTGGGTCGATGGGTTTTGAGCCTCCGGTCGATAGTGGCCGGACCCAGCCGCACAAGGAGCTTTTCCGTCTCCGGTCGGATCTTGCGAAGGCCTTGGCGTTTGAGAACGGCCACGATCTCAGGGAGGAAGGGAGCCAGGCGCTTGGAACAAAGGCATCCACAGGCTTCCCAGACTTGCAAAAGGGCGGCCTTCACGTCCGGGGTGTACACGCGGGGCCGTCCGCGGCGGTCCAGGTGTCTTGGGCGGTAGCCGTGGCGCAGGAGGCGGATTGCGGACTTGCGGTGGTAGCCGGTAAGAGCCGCAAACTCCTCGAGGATTTGGCTCTTCTCCTTGCGGCTGGCCCGTGAGTACCAGGGCCGCCAACTTCCCACAAGCTCCCTTATACTCATGCGGGTCATTGGCTCCTCCTTTGAGTCTGGGTAACCTGAATTTTGAGGAACCGATGACCCCTTCGGTAACAGTTTCAGTGAGGCAATTCGGCCCCTTGACCCAAGCGAGTCCTTCAGCGTATATTGTATTTTGAGTTTCTCCTAAGGAGGTGGTGGAAAATGCGTAGAATTCTTGCGGCAGCAGTGATTTTCCTGAGTCTGACCGGGCTTGGAGTGGAGAAGTTCATCGTCGGCTCGGACATCGCCTGGCCTCCGTTCGAGTGGGTCTCGGCCAAGGGGCAGTACCTCGGGTTCGATCTAGATGTGATGCGGATGATCGCCGTCCTGGAGGGGTACGAGATCGAGATCCTCAACCTGGCCTTCGACTCCATCATCCCCGCGGTCATCGCCGGCATGGTCGATATTGGAGCCTCCGGGTTCACCATCACC
>JANXBC010000083.1 GCA_025060555.1 Candidatus Bipolaricaulota bacterium | reverse complement strand
CTACGGGATCACCCCCTACGGCCTCTCCCGCGACGTGGGCATCCCCCAGGAGGAGGCCAAGGCCCTCATCGACCGGTTCTTCCAGGCCTACCCCAAGGTGGCGGAGTTCGTGGAAAAGCTTGTGGAGGAGGCCCAGGCCACGGGCTTCGCCCGGACGCTTTTGGGGCGGAAGCGCCCCCTGCCGGGCCTGCGGAACCCCGAGCGGCGGGGGATCGGCCAGGATCGGCGCAACGCCATCAATACCCCCATCCAGGGCACGGCCGCGGACCTCATGAAGCTCGCCATGCTCCGCATCCACCGCGCTTGGAAAGCGGGGAAGCTCCCGGCCGAGATGATCCTGCAGATCCACGACGAGCTCGTGTTCGAGGCGGAGGAGGGCGAGGCGGAGCGCGCCGGCGCCCTCATCCGCGAGCTCATGGAGGGCGTTTGGGAGCTGCGCGTGCCCCTCAAGGTGGACGTGAAGATCGGCCGGAACTGGGGCGAGATCTGATGGCCCACCGCCAGCACCCTCTCCCCAGCAAGGGATAAGGCCGCAAGTGGAAAGCAAGAGGGGAATTAACTCCGAAGCCAAGCGCCTTTCCCCACCAAGGCACCGCGCAGCTCCACCCCCTCGATGTGGGCGCCTTCGTCCACCACACACTCCACAAGGTGCGCGCGGAAAATGCGTGCTGGACCCAAGATCACCGAGCACTCGATCACAGCGTCGTGCACTTCTGCGTCAGGGTGAACCCAACTTTTACCGTTAGTTACGTGCAAATTCGCCTCGATGTAGGAGAGGCGGTCACCGATGTCCCGCCATTCTTCCACTTTTGTGAAGGCGGCGATCTCTTTTCGTGTTAAAAGCCATTGCAAAAAGTATCCTGGTGCGTCGTGGCCGGCGGGCGCAGCCTCCACAAATTCGAAAAGGAGCGGTAGAACATGGCGGGGGAAAAAGTAGCAGGCGGTGCTCACCAAATCTGAACAGGGTTTCTCCGGTTTTTCCTGAAAGGCGCGGATGCGATCGCCCTCCACCAGGGCCACGCCGTAACGCTTGGCGACGCGGGTGGGATCACCTAATGGGAAAAGGGCTACCGCTGGCCGGCCCTGCGCGTGAGCCACAAACTCCCGCAGATCCAAGCGGAGCCAATTGTCCCCAGCGATCACGAGAAGATCATCCCATAGGCTATGGTTATTCACCGCCCAGGCCAAAGCCCGCACAGCCCCAAGCTTTTCTTCTTCTCGCGCGCTTTTCTCCACGAGAAGCTTCACAGGCTTTCCCACTGCCCACGCTTCAAACGCAGAAATAAACCGCTGGTTTACGGAGACGAAGGCAGGGAGGAATTCGCTTGGGATTAGTTCCATGATATAGTCCAAAAGGGGTTTTCCTGCGATGGGCAAAAGGGGTTTAGGCCGGTCCAAGGTGATGGGCCAAAGGCGTGTTCCAAAGCCGCCTGCAAGGATGAGTGTGCGCATTCATTGCCCTTTCAAAACTTTGTCGCAACAAGGGGCATCGCAAAAGCTCCCCTCAAGCTGGAGGGTAACGTGAGAAATCCCAAATTCTTCGCGCAAAAGGTGACGCAAAGATGAGGTCAAGGCGTCAGCTTCGGCCATGGACTGACTTTCCACCACTATATGGGCGCTTAACGCGGGAAATCCCGGACCAATGTTCCAAAGATGTAGGTCGTGTACGTCGCGGACCCCGGGAATGGCGGCGATTCTTTGCGCTACTTTCAGCAGATTGAGATCTTCGGGAGCTCCCTCGGCCAGAATGCGTAGGCACTGGCGAAGCACGCGTACCGCGCCCACAACCACGATGATCGCAATGGCTAAGCTAACCAGGGGATCAGCCAGTTTCCATCCGGTAAGGAGGATCACGAGGCCAGTGGTGATCGTCATCACCGAACCTAGTGCATCGCCAAGGACGTGGAGAAAGGCGGCGCGCATGTTCAGGTCATGTCCTTCATGGCGGCGAAGAAGACCAGCCATCAGGAGGTTCCCCAAGAGGCCGGCTACGGACATTCCCAACATGGGAGCGGCCCAAACTTCCTGCGGTGTACGGAACCGAGCAAAGGCTTCTTTCACCACAAAGCCCATGAGGAGAAGGAGGGTGAGCCCGTTCACCGTGGCGGTGAGGACCTCCACCCGGCGGAAGCCATAGGTGTAGTTGGCTGTGGGCGGTCGCTGGGAAAGGCGTGCTCCAAAGTAGGCTAAAGCCAGAGCAAAGACGTCGAGGAAAACATGGGCAGTATCAGCAAGGAGGGCAAGGCTTCCCGTGAGAAGCCCAACGATGAGCTGGGCAATAAATATAAGAAAACCAAGCATCAGAGCCCAAAGAAGACGCTGCCCCCGTTCTTCCGCCATAGTGGCATTTTACCTATAGAGCCAGCGGTAGATGAGCCAAGAATTGAGGACTTTCACGAGATACTCACGTGTTTCCGCGGAGCGTAAAGCGGCCGGAAAATCCAAGGGATTGGCCAAATCAGCTGTCCAGCGGCGCAAGTTCCCCGGGCCGCCATTGTAAGCGGCTACAGCCCAGGCCACGTTTCCCCCGAATTGATCGAGCAGATAGCGCAGATACCAGACCCCAAGGCGGATGTTGTAATCCGACTCAAAGAGTAGATCATCTTTGTATTGGATCCCCAGTTTTGCTTCGGCGATCCAGCGCGCAGTCGAAGGAAGAAGCTGCATCAGTCCTCGCGCCCCAGAGCTCGATACGGCCGTGGGGAGAAAACCGCTTTCCTCGCGCATTACTGCCCAAACGAGAAGAGGGTCAACTCCATACTCCTGCGCCCATCGCAGGACGCTTTCCTCCCATGCCTTAGGATAAGCGAGTCGGTAAGCGCGGGAACAAGGGAATGCGGAGAGAACGCGGAAAGCCAAAGTGTAAGCGCGGCGCCAGTCACCGTGTTTGGCATACCATTCGCCAATGGCCAGTGTCTCTGCTTCTGAGGCCCTGCTTAGGGCGATTTCCAAAGAGATAGAGGCCCACTCCTTCCCGCGGCTAGGGAACCGGGCCACAAGCGCCTCAGCCACAGCCACCACCTCAGGCACAGCTCCCCAAGGATCAGGCCTTAAGGAGGGCGTGGGAATAGTTTCCCCCAAAAGCCAAAGGAAAGCGGGGGGCAGAAGCGCTTTGTATGCAGAAGCTTCTTTAGCTTGACCCTGGCGGGAAAGGATAAGGTATGCCCGGAATGCCGCATCGTCAGCGACACGCGCCGAACTTTTCGCCAGCTCTTGGTAGAGGGCCAGGGCTTCGGCTGTGCGCCCCCGGGCTTCCAAGAGTCGCGCCGCGTACCACTTGGCCTCCGGATCAACGGAGCGGAGAAAAGCGGAAAGGGCGTCGTTGGAGGCACCTTGACTTTCCAAAAGGAGTCCAAGGCGATAAGCGCCGGTAGCACCGGCGGCCCGATACGCGGCAATGGCTTTGTCCGTTTGCCCTAGGCGTTCCAAGACCTGGCCGTACTCCATCTGCACCTGGGCGGCCATAGGGAAATTTGTCAGGTATTTCGCGTATTCTTGAGCTGCGTCGCCATTTTGGCCAAGCCCGGCCAGGGCTCGAGCGCGAACGAGCGCGACCTCCGCAGAATTCAACCCCGCGAGGGCGGTTAGGGCAAAGGAGTAGGCGCCCTTAGCTACGAGTGTCCGCGCGGCCGAAAGTTTATCCTTTTCCAGGCGCAGAACGGCCTGAGCTGCGGTTTGATCGGGGAGGAGTTTTTTCCATTGGGCTAACGCTTCCTCGTGGCGGCCGCTTGCCTCCAAAGCTTGAGCAAGAAGTTTTCGAGCCTCAGGTGATTCCCAAAGCGAAAGAGCTTCTTGCAGCAAGGGTATCGCTGTCGCAGCCTCGCCATGCGCCAAAAGGACCTTGCTCAGCTCCAATCGAGCGATCCAACCCGCGCCATCCTCTCTTTCCACAAGACTCCAAAGTTCGAGAAGATGTTTTTCTGGCGCGTTCAGGGCGGAAGACAGCGTCTCGTACGGGGAAAGAGTAGCTGAGGGCCAAAGGCGTAGAGTCAAGAAAAGGATAGCGCTTACCACGAGGACCCCAAAAGTCCATTTCACATAAAGAGTGTGAGGATGTCGAAGTCCGTACTCAAGGACAATGGCGCGCCAGAGGAAAGAAAAAGGGGCCATTTTGGCCCCTCCAAACCAATTCCGCTCTTAGTTCAAAAGTCGTATCTCAGTCCCAGATGGTAAGTTCCCCCACCGAAGGGAAATGTTGTTTCTGCCCCCCAGTTAGTGGGCACGAAGAAAATCAGCCAGTCTCCGCCACCAAATATCGCTACTGGAGGAAAACGAACTTCTGCCCCGGCTGTGGCATGAATCCCTAAGACTGTCGCGGAAACAGACGCGGATCCTCCCCCCGCGGCCGCACTGAGAGTGACCGTTACCCCTGCTGCCCCAAGGCCAGTGTATAAATCGGCGAATTCGGCTAGAGGGAGCGGGAAGAACTTTCCATCAAGTATGTAAAATAACGCTGTCAGGGAGAGGCTGCCTTGAGGAAGAGTAACGGAGGACGCTGAAAAACCTAGT
>JANXBC010000082.1 GCA_025060555.1 Candidatus Bipolaricaulota bacterium | reverse complement strand
CGCGGGCCACCCGCTTCTTCCCCTGGGCATCGTAGCACTCGTTGAGCACCTCGATCTGGCCGTTGGGGAGGAGGGCGTAGGTGGCGGTGGTCCCGTGGGCGCAGCCGCGTTCAAAGCTTGTGGGGATGTGGGCGAGGGCGTACCAGCGCCCCAGGAAGCGGGACAGATCGAGCTCGGCCACGACCCCCGGCGGGGCCGGCTTGGTGGCAAGGAAAGCCACGACGCTGCAGACGACGACTCCCCCGATCACCCAAAACGCCAGGTTTTCTACCATACCCCATTTTACTTCTGTTCCTCATCCGGGCAGGGCCAAGCCTAAGGGGCTCGCGCCAGCCGCGAGACTGTTCAGCACGGAGAAAAACCCCTGCACCGCGCCCAAAAAGGGAGGCCATGGTGAGGGAAATCACGGCGATGAAGCTGTCGGCGCGGATCATGACCTGGCGGCGACTCCTCCGGTCTACGGTGGGCCCCGCGAAGGAGCCGAAGACCACACCGGGCAGGACGGCCACGAGGCTGGCTGGGCCAAGGACCACGGCCGAATCCGGTCGTTTGGGTCAGCCACTAGATGAGGGCAAGCTGCGCGATGTTGAAAAGTTACGGACTGACCCGAAGCGTGAAAACCGGCTTTCCCAGGAAGCAAAATTATTTTCGCGCACCATCCCTATCTCCCGGGTTTTTCCCGCAGCTCAGGAATAGGCCTGGCGTGCTCGGCCTCTTCAATTGCCTTGCCAACCCCGACCTTTCGCATGAGATCACTCTGGGACTGGGTAAGACCTAAAGTGTAGCACCGCACCCCAAGTAAACCCTACCATTAAGAGGAATTCTACAACTTCCTCCGCTGTCATTTGGTTGTCTGCGATTTCACGTTGATCGTGCGCATCGTTTGCCGAAGTTGATCCAAAAAGCGCGCAATTCCGCCAACTGCGGTGTCCCATGAGCTCCTCCCAATACCAAGGTCTTGCTCTGCCCGAATTCCTAAGCTTTCCCTCTCGGTGGGAAGCGGGAAAGGGTTCCTTAGGCATCTCCATAAGAGACGCTGGGCCCGGTGCGCAAGTGGTATTTGGGCCTGAACATGGCGGGGATTGTGTCTGAAACCTTGCGATGTTGCGAAAAAGTGCACGTGATATCGCAGTCGTGCCAGGCGATCATTTCGCTTATCGACTCAGGTTTCTAGGCTCATGGCACAGTGAAGTAGGATGTGCAGGGCTAGGAGAAGGTTGTACGCCCTAGCTTCCACACACTTGCCGCATCCACATTTACAAGATCCCGTAGAGGTACATTTCTGGCGATCTGGAGCTCATGGTTTTTGAAAGTGGAGAGCATCTTAGAATTTTCGCTTTTATTCCGGAGCACAGTAGGCGGGATCCACACGGCGGAAAGGCTTCCCTTTGGTGAGACGGGCTGAGTCGGAAATTTCGCGCTTATTATCTTGGCCGCAGAGCCCGGCTACATATCTTTTTCCTGTAGCATATCCGCCCCTGTTTGACCTCTATCAGATCAGGGTGGGATGCTCCTTAGGCATGTGCTTTCATGCTGTCAAGACCAGATTCGCGGTTGTCCTGCACAATAGCTTCTCACCCTTTTTCGCCTTTTGCGTAGGACCTGAGCAGCGTCTGTTGAAAGGGATGAGTGTTGGGGATCAGGAGCTTTTTCCGAATAGGTTAGCCAAGGCGTAAAATGCTGTGGTAAGGGATGATATTTTGAAGGGGGTAGTTATGGAGATCAGAGTGGTAAGGATTGAAAAACCGGCGGAAGTGAACCTTATTCTTGGCCAAGCTCACTTCATCAAGACCGTGGAGGACTTGCACGAGGCCATGGTGAGCAGTGTGCCGGGGGCAAGATTCGGTCTGGCCTTCTGCGAATCATCCGGCCCGGCTTTAGTGCGATGGTCCGGCACAGATCCGGAACTCGTAGATCTTGCGAAAAGAAACGCCTTTGCTCTTGGTTGTGGTCATGCTTTTCTTATCTTGATGCGCGGGATGTACCCGATCAACGTGCTGAACGCAATAAAAATGGTACCAGAGGTGTGCCGGATCTTCTGTGCGACAGCGAATCCAGTAGAGGTAATAGTGGCCGAGACGGAGCAAGGTCGCGGTGTGCTCGGGGTGATTGACGGGATCAAGAGTAAAGGGATTGAGACCGAGAAAGACCAATCTGAGCGCGTCGCATTCCTACGCAAAATCGGGTATAAGGCCGGATAATCTACTATTCTGATCTCTACCGGTGCCACCAAAAAGACTTAGGCATGGGACGCGCGCCTTTGGTGATCCCCGGCTTGACAGTACGCTTGCCCCTAGGTTTGCGGAGGTGATTGATGAGCACTAGGGTCACAAAGAAGATGTTCACCCCGTTCGAAGCTTGTCAAGCTACCGGCGCTGTGCTCCTTGTGAATTTATATGACCCCCAAATCCCCACGCTTTGGCTTTTTTTGGAGGCCGTTGAGCAGGCCCGCCTTCCTCTCCTGATTGTAGGGAACAAGCTCGATTTGGTGCGCCCGGAGACCGTGCAAAAAGTTTGGGAAGAACTAGGACAGAGCTTTCCCACGATGTCCCTTCTTACCGGTGAAAATGTGTCCCAAGTTGTAGCAGAAATTGAAAAACGCTTCCCGGAAGGATCACGTATTATAGTCCTTGGGATTTTTAACGCAGGAAAAACCAGTCTCATCGCACGTCTTACCGGAAAGGAGTTGAAAATTGGGGATTTGCCAGGCACAACCTTAGAGTTTGAGGAGCACGAGTGGAACGGGCGGGTGCTCATCGATTCTGTGGGCCAAGTGATCGACGTGAATCGGCCACTCATGGTGGGCTACGACTTCACCGGCTGTAGCACCTCTGAAGAGATGTTCGAGAAAGCTTTGCGTCTGGAAGCGGAAGGGATTCTCTCCTCCTTGGTCACCGCTAAAGAGGGGTTTCTTGAGGCCCTTGAGCTTATCCATGAGCGCGTCCAAAGGGGCGGGAAGATTGTGACCACGGGCGCAGGGGCCTCGGCTCTGGTGGCGGAGGAGATCGCTGGGCAATGCTATGAAACCGGGGTTCCCTGCCTATGCATTACCAACAACATGGCTCAAGCTCTTCCCGTTTCTTTTGCCAAGGGAACCGGTGAGGAAGAAGGGGGATTGGCCCGGTTTATCGCCGATCAATTGACCGACAAAGATGTGCTTATCGGGATTTCCGCCTCAGGTGGTACGGGTTTTGTCTATGAGGCAGTGCGGCTAGCCAAAACCAAAGGGGCCCTCACCGTGGCCATTACGGAAAACCTGGATACCCCACTGGGGAAAAATGCGGATGTGGTGATCAAAAGCAACGCTAAGCCAGAGGGTCCCTCGAGCACACGGATCCAGACGGCGCATTTGGCTATCGGCCACGCTTTAGTCTGTATCCTTGCGGCCCGGCGCGGAGTTTCTGCCGAGGAATCCATTCGTTACATGCTCCCCGAGAAGATCGCCACGAAGAAGATGGGGATCAAATGATTCGGGCCATCCTTTTGGATTTGGGCGGACCGGTGTTCAACGAGGACGCGGAATACCAGGCCTGGACGGAGCTTGTGCTGGAGGAGCTCGCCCGCGCAGGCCGTACGGTGTCCCGGGAGGAGTTCGCTGCGGTGCTCCAAGAGGAGCTTGCGCGCGGCGAGCCCAACCCCTGGCTTTCCGTAGGGTGGCGGTTTGTGTGCCCGGATTTGGCGAAGTTCAGGGGCCTTTTGGCGGCCTTTCGGGCCCGCAACGCGGCGTTCCAACAGGAATTGCCTGGGGTGTTCGTGCGGCCGGAGGCGAAAGAGGCGATCCCAAAGCTCGCGGAGCGCTACGTCTTGGCCCTCGCCGCCAATCAGCCTCCGAAGGCGTTGGAGCTCCTGGAAAACGCTGGGCTCCTTCGCCACTTTTGCTGGCAGGAGGTTTCGGACACGATGGGCGTGGCCAAGCCCCGCCCCCTCTTTTTCCGCATCATCCTGGACGCCTTGGGGGTACGCCCGGAGGAGGCGGTGATGGTGGGCGACCGCCTCGACCACGACATCTTCCCCGCCCGGCTCCTGGGCATGTCCACGCTGCGCGTTTTGGTCGGCCCCTATGCCCAACAGAGGCCCTTGAGCCCCCTTCAAGTCCCGCAAAAGGAGGTGTCCAGCCTGGCTGAGGTGCTTCCGGCCCTGGAGGGCCTGCGGGGCTAGCGCTTGGCCCGGGCGAGGACCTCGTCGATCGTGCCCACCATGTAGAACGCGGGTTCCGGCACGTCGTCGAGCTCCCCCTCCACGATCATCTTGAACCCGCGCACGGTCTCCTCCAGGGGCACATAGACGCCTTTGCGCCCGGTGAAGTGCTCGGCCACGTGGAAGGGCTGGGCCATAAACCGCTGGATCTTGCGGGCCCGATACACGGTGATCTGGTCCTCCTCGGAAAGCTCCTCCATCCCCATGATGGCGATGATGTCCTGAAGGTCTTGGTAACGTTGGAGTATGGCCCGCGTCTTTTGCGCCACCTCGTAGTGGTCCCGCGAGAGGAGGCGCGGGTCCATGAGGCGGGAGTCGG
>JANXBC010000081.1 GCA_025060555.1 Candidatus Bipolaricaulota bacterium | reverse complement strand
ACGGTGATCTTAGGCGGGTTTTCTTAGCCTTGACAAAAACTTTTTTTCCACCAGTATTTACAGGGAGGTGGAAGCTCACTTGAAAGAAGGAAAATCGCTCGATATATCCATTCTGCACACTGTAAGCAGGGCTCTCAGGATCTTGTGGAGGGACCCGCGGCTTTTTTGGCGCATAGCACCGGTGGTAGTCCGGCAATGGATAGGTGCGCGCCGGCGTGCCCACTTAATCCCGCAAGGGATTTCAGCCCCGCCCTTCCTCATCTTCAGTGTTACCGCCAAATGTAATTTTCATTGCGCGGGGTGCTATTCCAATGCTCTACACCGCCTTCCTAGGGCCGAGCTCACCACACGCGAGGTTGAGGATATTGTGCGGCAAGCGCGGGATTTGGGGACGATGGCGGTCCTCCTCGCTGGGGGCGAGCCCCTTTTGCGGGAGGAACTCCTTTTTCTCACGGCAAAGTTCCCCACATTGCTGTTTCTTCTTTTCACAAACGGGTCTCTCTTGGATCCTCAGAAAATCGGAGAGCTGAAAAAGCAACCCCATGTGGTCCCTATAATAAGTTTGGAAGGGGAGGAAAGGGAAACCGATCACCGGCGCGGGGCTGGCACGTACCTATCTGTGACGGAAGCTATGGCCCGTCTGCAGCAAGAGCACATTCCCTTCGGAACTTCTATCACTCTCACCCGCCACAACTTTGAGGAGGTTACAAAAAAGCAATTTCTTGTAAGTCTTCTGAAGCGCGGCTGCTACGTTTATTTCTATATCAACTATGTACCGGTTGTAGCTGGAACTGAAAATCTGGAGCTTTTGCCTGAGCAGGTGCGGGAGTTTGGCCGAACACTTGCGGATTTACGAGCTTCCTTGCCCGCGATCTTCGTGGCCTTTCCCTACGATGAGGTGGCGGCAGGGGGATGCCTGGCCGCGGGGCGAGGTTTTGTCCACATCAACGCCTATGGCGATCTCGAGCCCTGCCCGTTCTCTCCTTATACAGACGCAAATCTGCGAGAACAATCCTACGCTCAAGCCCTTGGCTCCCCGCTTCTACAGCGCATTCGAGAAAGTGGGGTCGTCTTAGATGAAAGCGATGGCCGCTGTGCACTGTGGAAAAAACGCGATTGGGTAGCAAGTCTAGAACAGGGTTTGTGCCGAGAAAGCTCGCGAACCGAAAGCTAGCAAGCGCTTGATCCCCTAAGAGAGCTGTTTTTTCTCGTTCTAGCCGCTATTTTGCCATTTTCTTCTCTGTTTGGGAAAACGTGTGGCTCGCTTAAGTTTTTTGGGGATTCGCGAAGGTCAAGGAAAAGGAAGCCCGGCAATCCCCGCGCCCACACGCGGGGCCTTTGGGTTAATCTTCAGCCCAAGCCGGCATAGCCTTCATATAGTGGTCGGCGCGCTTAATGGCCTGTTCCTGGGTTATCCCAGGCTGCCAGGTTTTGAGCCACTCCGCAATACCTCGCTGCACCTCGGCCCGTGGTTTCAATTTTCCTGCCGCATCCGTGCAGTATTTGCAGTACTTGGAAGAAGGCCCTTGCATCTCCGGGCTCGAAAGCGGTGCACCACAAGACTCACAAAATTTGCTCATGAAAAGTCACCTCCGCACCAGTCTAACCAACCCACGTGTTACTCGCTCCTTGGTGGACCGGCGGAAATGTTTGGTATTGCCTGAGCTAGCCGTGCTCCTTCGCCTTGAGGCGGTTCGGGCGTGGTGACAGTGCAAGGCGGCGTGGCAGCCGATGACCTTCCGCCCCTAAAGATTTGGTGCGCATTGCGCTGATACCCCCAATAAAGCGGGGAAGGCCAATCGCATGGTTTGTGAAAATCCTAGGGAAAGTAGATAAGGCGCCGTGTTGGGACTTTGATGAACTGATGGCCTCTTTGTTGATACTGCAAGCGAAGTGGTTCAGTGAGTTGCACTCAGGCTTCCTTGCCCGGAAAATATTCGTGGAGTTGGGGGCGTAGCTCAGCTGGGAGAGCGCTGGCATGGCATGCCAGAGGTCACGGGTTCAAGTCCCGTCGCCTCCACCACTACGGCCCCAAAGTTCGAATTGGTGTGGAGAAACTAACCTCCAGTCCCTCTAGCTCCAATGTAAGCTCAGTGAAAAAACCGCAATAGCCGGATCCCTTCTTAAGCACAGCCACGAAGCGTTGCCCGTCCCCGGGAAGCTCTTGGGCGCGCCAACGCGCTCGGTCAAGATCAGGCGTAGGGGCCTCAGCGAGCCAGACCCGCGCGCTTAGAACCCTCTGATTCGTTTGTATTACAAGCTCTACCCAGTCCTCCTGATAACGAACACTGCTCTGTACACGCGGGAGGGGGTGGCCCAAGGCCACGGCCCGGGCGAACGCCGCCACTGTAGTGAGGACCTTGCCACCAAAGATCACATTGTGGCCTACATTAGGTACGACATAGAGGAGCTTGGGCTCAGGAAGTCCTGACCAATAAAGGCTGGTGGCATCTGTGACCCAATAGGGGTCGTTTGCGCCCACCACCACGAGTTTGGGCATAGTGTAGGCATAGCGATAGGTGTAAGGATCTACAAGCCAAACGAGTCGCATCGTCTCCGGGGCTGGATTCGCCAAGGCTGTGAGGTTCCGCGCGGTGTAGTCCTGGAGCATGGGCGATGGTCCACCCAAAAGCTCCTCTTGGCGCGCAAGTTGAGCAGGGATATTCAAAAAGTCGAAAACGATGGGGATGATTCCCAATACTCTTGGGTCCACGGCCGCGGCGAGGTATGCGGTCCAGCCACGCTTGGAAGCTCCGGCCAGGATGAAACCGCGTACTTGTCCCTCCCAAAGCTGCGGAGCCAAAGAGGACAGGGCATCCATGGCGGCCACTGCGCTTTGCACCATGGGGAAAAGAAGGGGCCAATCCGGGCTTCCTTCAGTAAGGTAGCGCTCGAAGGTGTAGGCGATGAGGGCGTCCTCACGCAAGCCCAAAATGGGCTGATTCGGCACGGAGTTGAGGATGGCCACGCGCAGGCCGGAAAGTCTGGCCACAGCGAGTGCCAAAAGTTCTTCGCCTGGATAAGGGTCAGCGCTTACGTAAAGCAGGACCACATCGTTGACCACAAGATCGCTGGGTTCGACGACAAGGAGCCGGTGTGTCCAGACCGTATCGTGCCAAACCTGAGACTGTAGACGGATTTCCCATGATTGGCCCTGGGGCTCCGGCCGGCGCACTACATCCCAAAGCGCTTGACCACGGCAAGTGCGTACGTAATCGAAAAGTTCTGTTGGGAAAGAGGAAAGGCCCACAAGCCCCCAAATCCCTGCTAGGATTAAAGGAAGAAAACCCCGCATACTCATCACTCTAACTCAAGGCAAGAAAATGGACAATCGTGTCTCAACCTGGCAAAAACTTGGGGCACAATGGCTTTCCTTCGACGGCGAACTCATCTTTTTCTCTGGCGTAATCAGTTTGTACATGGCCAGGGTGTTTGCTGGAATTCGCCTTTTCCCGTATGGGCATTGTCGCTATACCTTTAAAACCGCAGCTGAAGCGCATCTTTGCGCAAACAAGAGGAGCTCAGCTTCGCAGAGATTTTTGCTTACTGCGGCCTAAGGATGATTAGGAAGAGTCTTCCCCCTTTAGAGGTCGATCCGCGACGCCTCGTTTCTCAGCCCTTGTCTAGCAAAGGATGACCAGGACGATGTGGGAGAGGGGAATTGGTAAGCAGCGTGGAACTTCTCCGCAACGCGAAGATTGCCACCGTCCGGAGCTTTGCGCAAACCGGGGTTGACTTCGTCCCGGAAAAATCAGGTGGTACAGGCTCTACCAAACCCTGTGGAACCCCGCTGCAGCAGAAAAATTGGGGTATCTAAGAAAATCTCGTATGCAAAACGATTTTCGAGTAACCTCCTTCCTTTCCCCTTGTGGCCGTTACTTCTGAAGCATGTTAGAAGCATCGAGTCCCTGACGCAGGAGATTCACGGCTTTTGCTAAGTCCACCGTGGTGTCCACGCACCCGTCCCGGGCCAAGGGGAGGCTCAGCACCCGCGGGGCCTCCCCCAACCCCTTCACGGCCTCCTCCCCCTCCACAAGCTCCTTTTGGCAGGCCACGGCCACCACCAGCCGCGGCTTCTTTTCCTGCACGTAGCGCAAGGCCAGGGCGCCCCCGGGCGCCACGCACACCCCTTTGTAACCCAGCCGCTCCGCCTCCGTCCGCAACACCTTGATCGGGCACGCCTCCACCGGGCAGTCCGGCGGGCATTGGAAGCCCGCGCGGGAGGGCCGGCCCGGGCAGCGGCCGCTTGGGCGAAGGCAGTGGGGGAGGACCAGGACCCGCTCGCCCGCCGGGATCCCCTCGAGGCCCTCAAGCACAGCCCACCACCTGCACGAGCACCCGCCGCTCCCTGGGCCGGTCCAGCTCCACAAGGAAGATGCGCTGCCAGCGGCCCAGGGCGAGCCTCCCCCCCTGGATGGGCACGGCCTCGCTGGCCCCAAGGAGGAGGTGCTGCAGATGGGCGTGGGCGTTGGGGCACTCCTCGGGCGTCAGGTTGTGGGTGCGGATGGCGAAGTCGTTGTGGCTGTAGTAGAGCTCGCGGGGGGCCA
>JANXBC010000080.1 GCA_025060555.1 Candidatus Bipolaricaulota bacterium | reverse complement strand
TAAGGAGGCGCAGGCCCTCCTCGGTGAGGAGGAGCTGGTTGTTGGGGCCGCGGCGAAGATGGGGAAGGAGGAGGTCCCGGATGGCCTCGATGCGGTTGCGCACCTGGTTCTCCGTGGAAACCCCAAGGAGCCCCACAAGCTCCCGCACGCTGTACACCCTTTCACCCCCTGTTGCCAGCTTTCCTCTATCCCCTAAAGGTAGACGGGGAAAGGGCTCCCGACAAACCCGAACGCCTATAATGCGGCGACCGAAGGAGGTGCGCGATGTCGAGGGCTTGGCTTTGCGCATTGGGTTTGGGCTGGACTTTGTTCGGTTTGGCCCAGACGCCTGGGGGGCTCCCTCCCGGCGCCGTGGACCGCTTGGGCTGGGGCGTGCCCACGGACCTCGCCCTCTCCCCAAACGGCCGCTTCCTGGCCCTGGGCACTTCCATCGGCGTGGAAATCCGCGACCCCAAGAGCTTGGAGCTCCACGTGCTCCTCGCTCCCCATCGGGCATGGGCCAAGCGGCTCGCGTTCGCCCCAGATGGGGAAACGCTCGCCGTGGCTTTCGTGGGAGGTGCGGTCACCCTCTGGAAGGTGGAGGGGTGGGAAGAGCAAAGGACCCTGACCTTCCCGGAGGCGGTGGAGGGGCTCGCCTGGTCGCCTCAGGGGGAGACCCTGGCCATCGCCGCAGGGAGAAAGGTCTACGGGGTGGATCCCGTCCAGGGCCGCAGGGAGATCGTTTGGGAGTCGCCCGCCAAGAAACTTACGGACCTGGCCTTTTCCCCTGGAGGGGCTCTCGTGGTCCTCGCGGAAAACGAACTGTGGTTTTTGGAATTCCCAAGAGGGGAGGTGCGCTGGAAGCGCAGGTTTGCCGGGGAGCTGGCGAGCCCCGCGTTTCTCCCCACCGGGGAGTTGGTGCTCGGCGGGGGGCAGGTGCTGATCCTCGATCCCGAAACCGAAGCGGAGATTGGGGGGCGCGCGGGTTTGGCCCTAAGAAAGACGGCATTACAGGGGACGCGGCTGGCCGGGGCCCTCGGCCCCTCCCTCGTCCTCCTGGATCTGTCCCGCCACACGGAGGAGTGGATCCCCACGGCCCACGGGGAAGAGGTGATCGGGCTCGCCCTGTTCCAGGACAGTCTCTTTTCGGTTGGCCGGGATGGGGCCCTAAAAGTTTGGGATGTGCGGACCAAAACCCTCCTCCGCTCGTGGGAGGAGGTGCGGAGCCCCGTGTACGCCCTGGCCCTTTCCCCGGCGGGCACGCTTCTGGCCACGGGATCTTCTTGGACCGTCCACCTGTGGGATCTTCCCACCCGGGGCGTCCGCTCCCTCGTCGGCCGCTTCGAACTCGTGGTCGCGTTGGGACTGGGAGAGGATTTCCTGGTGGTAGGGGAACGGGAGGGCCTGCGCACGTTGGACCTCGCCACGGGGATCACCCGCACAGCCCTTTCCGGGGTCAGGGGAAGCCTGCCTTGGCCTTGGGGGTTCCAGCTTTTGGTGGTGAGCGCTTGCGGGCAATTCGTCGCAGGATTTTGCGGGGACCTCCCGAGACCTGGCGCGCCTCCTTCCTGTCCGGTTTGCGTTTGGCGCGGTCACGACCTCCAGCTTCTTCGTACGTGGAAAGTGGAGGACTGCCCGTGGCTGCCTCGGAGCTTGGCGCTCAGCACGGAAAGTGGGCTTCTGGCCGTGGGCACCCCAAACCGCGTGGAGGTGTGGGATCTACAGGGGGCCAGCCGTCGGGCCGTCCTGCCCCTAGAAAAATGCATGCCCGTGCTTTTGGCCATTTCGCCTGCGGGAAGATTTTTGGCTGTGGGGTTGGGCTCCTTTGAGGACGCGGAGTGCCTGGGCTGGCAGATTTGGGACCTGGAAAGGGCTGCACGGGTTGGGATGTGGGATGAGGAGCAGGTCACCGCCCTGGCCTTCGCCCCGCAAGAGGACAGGTTGGCCTATGGGACGGAATCGGGGGCGGTGGTGCTGGTGGACCTGACCCAGGCGGGCTTTCCTAGGAGAACCCTGCGGGGCCACACCGCGGCCGTTTTGGGGCTCTTGTTCTCTCCGGATGGGACCCGGCTTTACTCCGGTTCTCTCGACGGGACAGTACTCGTTTGGGAAACGCCCGCGAGTCAGAGCTCTTCCCCCACACCCGGACTAGGGCGCTTATGGCTCGGTTTAATACGAAGCAGCGTGGAGGCGACGGAGAAGCCCCTAGGTTAGGAGGCAAAGACGACGAAGATTGCAACTGAATTTCTAAAAGCGTGGCAAGGTTGAGAGGGATATATATACTGATAAAGGAAGGGAGGTGAAGATGCGGATTGCCAAAAGAAGGCTTGTAAGTCTAGGGTGGCTTGTGTTTGTGTTTTTTCTCCTGTCTGGTTGCATGCTCTTCGCCTCCCCCGCAGGTGACCCCCATCCTGTATCGCCCCCGCGTTCCGAGTCCCGGGAGACCCTTTCCCCCCTATCCGAGGCTGGTCAGGCTGCGCTTTTGGAGAGGGCCCTTGCTTCTCCTTCCGTGCAGGCTCTGATCCAGAAGCTGGAGGCGCGGGGTTGGCACAGGGAACCCGGGGCCGAGCAGGCCTTGGCCTTCGCGCGCGGCCAGATCCTCATTTTGCGCTTCACCCAAAAGGACCAAGGGGAAACCTTCCCACCACCCCTTGAATCCAAATGGGATACAAAAAGGGCCGTGAAACCCAGTCCCGTGCTCTCCTCCTCTCCTCCGTTCCTAATGTACGCTGCCCTGCCCGAAAGGGAAGAGGCGTTCGCTGTGCTGAAGGAGGGCGAGGACGCGCTCCTCCACCTCTATCCTGATGGGGAGAGGCGTTTCCTTTGGTTCAGCGGGGCTGCCCTGCTTGAGCAGCTTAGGAAAAACGGGCGCTTCCGAAAGTTCGAGCTGGATCTCAAGCGGCACGTGGATCAGGTTGCCTGCGGCCCGGCGCTTGTAGATCAGGCCACGAACATAGCGTACATCTTCGTGACCGGATGCAACTCTTCCCTCTCCCCACATTCTTTGCCAGCGGTTTACCCCCCACCTTCCTCCTATCACCCCGTTGAAGGGGCTACCTACTTGGCGCTGGCGAAGGTGCGGAGCCTCGCCTCGTCCGAGCTCGTGATCGATCCCGAAAGTTTGTGGCTTTTGCCCCATGCATTGGAGTCGGGCACTTTTAAAAAACAGGGCTCAAAAGAGACGTACACGGTCATCGCGGGAGGCCAAAGGCCGAGCGCCTGGAGCGACCTCCAAAGCTTCGGTTGGGTTGACGTGATCTATCCTGTTCAGCTTGCTCGCCCGGAACCCATGTCCCATGTGGGCGTGGAACCTTTGACGGGCATGAGCTTGACCATCTTTTGTTGGGAGCTTGCTGACTACCCAGAGGACAACATCCTCCTTCGGTTCAAGACGGATCTTGAGCTAACGCTCGAGCTTTACAACAAAGCCGCACGATACGCAGATTACGGGGTTGTAGGTCTTTATGATTCATCCCAACTTTTTCTCCTTGCTGGATATGACAAGCTTACCCCTGCTGAACTTCACGCAATCCAGCAAAAACCGCGTTTCGTTGCACCACCCTCGATCACCTTCGAAATGCTGCAAAAGCTCATGGAAGATGTGCTTGGTCTTTCGTTGGACGAAGTGGGGCTCATCTTCCTGAGGCTTGCGGAGGCGGAGCGCCAGGGAAGGTTCGCCGAGGAATATGCGGCTGTGGCACATACGAGATTAGCGAGACTCCGCGAACTTCTCTTCAAAAGCCCCGATTACTTCCCCGCTCATCTATCAATTGGGGTGTCCCGACTCCCCCCAGAAGCCAAGGAATCCCGGGCTAAGGAGTTCATTAGGGCTGCGGCGCTGGAGTATGCCCGCATCGTCCGCAAGCCGGAACTTCAAGGCCTAGAACCCCAAGCTCTCCTGCCGCTGATCATTGGGGCTTTGAAATGGCTAGCCAAGATAATTTTGGAGACCCTCGCAAGCTACGCGCTTGAAGAATACGTTACACCTTATTTTGAGGGCAAACCACTTGAGGACGTAGTTGTGCTAGAATACGTCCGAGAAACAGTAAACCGGTCGATCACAATATTTGAGCGACAACGGTTCGAAGATCATTTGAACTATTATAAAGATGTCGGGGGCAACCTCTTTGGTCACCCTGCTAGTTATTACCCCTCAGCAGTTAGTGATTTACTAGCAACCGAAGACAGAAATGTGTACATAGTTACGCTGACAACTCTGTTGCATTTCACAGCAAAGGTTGAAAGAGGAACTGACGAATGGAAGGAACGAATGGCCACCGTGTTAAGGACAGTAGATTATCTAGACACCGCTATCCGTCTAAAGGGCGCCCAGAACCCTGTTGAGGCATGGAGGCCGCTGGGCTTATATATTGATGAGAATGAAAAGCCAACAGTCTTGCTTAAACAGAAAGTCACCGTGCGAAATGCCTACCCCGGGCGCTATGAGGAACGCGTTAATCTCGCGGCTGTGCGCATCCACGATGCCCCTCACTTCAGTGTAGACCACTGTTCCGAATGGCTCGAGGAAGCCAAAGACATCCTGTATGAGGCCACCCTGAGGGTATTTAAAAATGAGGAGCTGGTGAT
>JANXBC010000007.1:18706-29028 GCA_025060555.1 Candidatus Bipolaricaulota bacterium | reverse complement strand
ATTCCAGGGTAGTAAAGTTTGGGTAGGAAAGTGGGCAGGTTTTTTGGGGTATCATCGAGCCCATGGACGAGGGATGGTGGCCAAAGCCCTATAAAATCAAGGTCGTCGAGCCCATCCGCCTCCCCCCGCGGCCAGAACGAGAAAAACTTCTTGCCAACGCCGGCTATAACCTGTTCTACCTCCAAAGCTCCGATGTGTACATCGACCTCCTCACGGATTCCGGAACGGGCGCCATGTCTCAGGCCCAATGGGCCGCGCTCATGGAGGGCGACGAGGCCTACGCGGGAAGCCGCTCCTTCGAACTCTTCCAAGAAGCAGTGCAAGAAATCACAGGCTATCCCTACGTTCTTCCCACCCATCAAGGCCGCGCCGCGGAACACGTGTTCTTTTCCGTAACAGTTTGTGCTGGGCACAAGGTCCCAAGCAACGCTCATTTCGATACCACCCGCGCTAACCTCCTTGCCCTTGGCGCACACCCCGTGGATCTCCCTGTGCCAGAAGGGCTTGATCCTGAGCTCGCGCATCCATTTAAGGGGAACATGGATGTGGAGGCCTTGGCTAAGCTCTTTCAAAAAGAATCAAGCCGTATTCCACTTGTGATGCTCACCATCACGAACAATACGCTCGCCGGTCAGCCTGTCTCTTTGGCGAACATTCGTGCTGTGGCAAAAATGGCGCATGCTCACGGAGTTCCCCTCATCCTCGATGCGGCGCGTCACGCAGAGAACGCATTTTTCATCAGGGAGCGGGAGCCACGGCAGGAGGGAAGGGCGCCCGCGGAAATCGCCCGGGAGGTGTTTTCCCTAGCGGACGGTTGCCTCATGTCTGCCAAGAAGGACGGGCTTGGCAACATCGGTGGATTCATCGCCGTGCGGGACCAAGATCTTTACGAAAGATGCGCGGAGAGATTGATCCTTTGGGAGGGATTCCCTACCTATGGAGGCTTAGCCGGTCGGGATCTGGCCGCTTTGGCCGTGGGCTTACGGGAAGCTTTGGATCTGGATTACCTCCGCGACCGGGTTGGACAGGTGCGTTGGCTTGCGGAAAAGCTGCGGGAAATAGGCGTCCCAGTGTACTGGCCACCGGGAGGGCATGCGGTATACGTCGATGCTCTTCGTTTTCTTCCGCATATCCCCCGCGACCAATTTCCCGGTCAGGCATTGGTTTGCGCATTGTATTTGGAAGGTGGGGTGCGGGCAGTGGAGGTCGGCTCGGGCATGCTCGGGGAAGAGGCCAAGCTAGAGCTTGTGCGGCTGGCTTTGCCCCGGCGGGTCTACACCACAGAACACCTAGAGCACGTCGTGCGGACCTTCGCACAACTTAGGGAAAAGCGCGAACAAATCCGCGGGCTTCGCCTTATCGCCGGGACTGGTCCCCTCCGCCATTTTCGCGCCCGCTTCCAGCCCGTCTGACCCTCTCACTTCTTGCCGCTTTGGGGCGGGGATTCCTCAGCGCTCACCAGGACCCGCCGCTGACACTTCACACAACGGCTGCTGATCATCGTGCTCCAGGGCCGCAAGTACTCCGCAAATTCCGAGCGCTTTACGCACTCGGCACACAAGACCTTTATGCTGTTCGCCTTAGTGCGCACGATGAAACCTTTCATAGTGCCTATATTATAGCCGCTTTGGCACGCCTATTCGCCATTGAACGAGGCGGGGGTCGGCCGGGGAAAGGGGGGTAACCCAAAGCTCCTTTTCCTCGCCGTTGCGACGGATGTGCACGCGCACAGGGGCATCCTTAGGGGCGTCGCTATAGCGCGCCGCGATTTGCGCACAAAGGAAGAGGTCAGCTTCATTTGGCTCACCCAAGATGAGCCCCACCGGACCCGGAACCTCCGAAAACATCAGGACATAGCGATTACGGCCAAAGACCATCAGTTTTTCGTTCTCTTGAGCATCTCTTCCCACGACCAGCCGGAGGTTCGGTCCGAGCCGGAAGTGCCGACCCAGACGCAAGATGGAGAGATCCTCCCACGTTATGGCCTCTGCCCCCTTTTCCCGCAACAGATCCCGCAAGCGGGCGGAGAACCCCGGGTCAACGAGGACACAGCAGCCGCTGGGCGGGGTGAAACGACTTATCCCTAGTTCTCTCGCCAGGCCCAACTGCTGTTTACGGGAGCGGCCCTGCAGATCAAGCCAGTCCTCGCGCTGCACCCAGCCCATCCGTTCAGGAAAAGTTGGTCCCAAAAGCCTTCCAGAGAGTGGGCGCACGAGTTTCTCCCCCAACCCCGTGGCTTGTGCGATGAGCGCGAGGGTCTGGCGGTTTTGGGTCATCGGGCGCTGCCCCAGCACTTCGCCGGTGACCACAAACGCCGCGCCCTCCTGTTCCATGAATTCCTTGGCTTTGCGCAGAAGGAAGATGTGGCAGTCCAGGCAGGGGTTCATGCCTTGCCCGCGGCCAAATTGCGGATTTTTGAGGACCTCCAAGTACTCGTCCGCCGCATCCCAAATGCGCACAGGGACACCCAGCTCCGCACCCTGTGCTCGCACGAGGTCGCGCTGGTCCACAAGGCCGGTGACCACATGGAGGCCAACCACGGGGAAGCCCAAGCGTTTGGTCCACGCCGCAGCCAAAGCCGAGTCCAACCCACCCGACATGAGGGCAACAGCCTTTCCCTTGGACTCCGTCATTACCTCAGTATCATAGGCTCGGTGTAATAGGGCTTCCACCAAGGTTTCACAAAAACTACATGGCCTTTTCAACCAGGTCTGCTTAAAACCAAGGCGGAGGTGACGGAGCTATGAGAAAGGTGTGGGCAGTGATGCTGGCGGTGGCGTTGGCCGGTGTTGCCTTGGCCCAGGGTGTTCAAGAGGCAATCGCCGCCTCTGGACAGGCGGCGATCAAAGCGGCGATCAGAGAGGTGGCCCCGGCCGTGGTCAAAGTGGAGGCGACCCGCAAGGTCTCCACTTGGTGGGATCAGTTCTTCCAGGACCCCTTCCTACGCCGCTTCTTCGGTGAACCGGACACGACCCAGACCTCTTTGGGCTCGGGCTTTGTCGTCGAGTACGCCGGAAGGAAATACATCCTCACCAACTACCACGTGGTGGAGAACGCAACCTCCATCGTGGTCACCGCCCAAAGTGGTGAGTCTTGGACAGCGCAGGTGATCGGGACCGATGAGCTTCTGGACCTCGCCGTGCTTGCGGTGGATGGGATAGATCTTCCGGCTGCCCCCTTGGGCGATTCCAGTGCCCTAGAGATCGGGGACTGGGTCATTGCCATCGGCAACCCCTTGGGTTTCTCCCATACGGTGACCTTGGGGATTGTCTCCGCCCTCAACCGGGATGTGCCCAAGCCCGATGGCTCCGGCTATTACCGGCGCATGATCCAGACCGATGCCGCCATCAACCCGGGCAACTCCGGAGGGCCTCTTGTAAACGCCTACGGTGAAGTGGTGGGCATGAACACCATCATCGCCCGCCAAACCTCCAGTGGAATAGCGGTGGAGGGGATCAACTTCGCTGTCCCCATCAACGAGATAAAGCTTGCTCTGACTCAGATCGTGGAGAAGGGGCGGGTCACACGGGCCTGGCTTGGGGTATATCTCCAAGATGTGATCCCCGGAATGGAACGGCAGCTTGGGGTCCGGGAGGGCGCATTGGTCACGGAGGTCGTGGCCAACTCCCCCGCCGCGAAGGCGGGGATCAAGTCCGGGGATGTGATCATCGCCGTGGATGGGGAGAGGATCAAAGACAGCAACGATCTTCAAATGGCCATCATGTACCGCAGGCCCGGGGAGAGGGTCAGCCTGACCTTGGTGCGGGACAAGCGGACCATGACGGTGGGCGTGGTGCTGGAGGAGCGGCCGGCGGAGAGCGCCATGGCCCCAAGCCCAAGCCAGGGGGTCGTCAAGTTCGGGCTGACTGTGCAGGACCTGACCGCTGAGCTCAGAAGCCGCTACGGTATCACGCAAAGCGCGGGGGTCGTGGTGGTTGCGGTGGAGTCTGGCTCGCGGGCGTATTGGGGCGGGGTGCAGGTGGGCGACCTCATCGTGGAGGTCAACCGTCAGTCCGTGGCCTCCACGTCGGACTGGAACCGGATTGTTTCTCAGCTAAGCGAACAGGACGAGGTCCTCCTCACGGTGATCCGATCTGGTCGAACGCGGTTCATCCTCCTGCCCTAGGTGGGTAAAATAAGGTGGGTCGGAGAGTAGCGCAGTCTGGTTAGCGCGCATGGTTCGGGACCATGAGGTCGGCGGTTCGAATCCGCCCTCTCCGACTTTCTGGGCGGGTATAGCTCAATGGTAGAGCACTGGCCTTCCAAGCCAGAGACACGGGTTCGATTCCCGTTACCCGCTCCAAGGCGCCCGTAGCTCAGAAGGAAAAAGAGCAGCGGCCTTCTAAGCCGCAGGTCGGGGGTTCGAGTCCTCCCGGGCGCGCCAGGGGAGCGTAGCTCAGCCTGGGAGAGCACCGCGCTGTGGACGCGGGGGTCGCGGGTTCAAGTCCCGTCGCTCCTCCCAGCTGGTTCGCTGGCAGTTGTAGGAGAGGACGGTTCTGAAGGACAGATCCGTAGCGGCCGAGGACATGCCAGCGGGCCACATTACGCGCCCGTAGCTCAATAGGATCAGAGCATCGGCCTTCGGAGCCGAGGGTTGGGGGTTCGAGTCCTCCCGGGCGCGTTTCCTTTTGGCCTTCCCCCTTCCAGCCCACTACCCTTGCCGCGGAGGTGGGCCATGTCCCGTTGGCTTTTAAACGCGCTCCTTTTGGCAGTCATCGGTCTCCTTGGGCTTTTTGTCGGGCTCTCTTTGCGGGTTATGCGCGAGGGCATTCCCGTGAGGCTTGCCGGACCATTGACCCTGGAAGGGCCGGTGAGCGTCAAGCTCGCGCAGCCGGTGGGTCTTGCCGATCCCATTGCTGTTGAGGTTAGGGAACTTCCTCTTGTCATTCCCAGCCGGTTTTCCGTAGAGGTGGGGAGCCCGGTGCAGGCGGAGACTGGGTTCCTTGCCTGTCCAAAATGTCCTTTGGGATTGGTGATCCCCGTGCGGTTCAACCTTCTTTCCGGGGCGATCACCTGGCGGTGTACCGCCTGTGGCTACGAGTTCGGTCCTTGACTTTCCATGGATACCGGGTAATATCGAACGAACGTTCGATATGGCCACTGAACCCATGGCTGACCGCATCGTGCAGGCAGGGAAGAAACTCTTCGCCCGCCAGGGCTTCCACGCCACCGGCATGCGCGACATCGCTAAACTCGCCCACGTCTCCATCGGCTCCCTCTACCACTACTTCCGCTCCAAGGACGAGCTGTTTTTGGCGGTGGTGCGCCGGGAATTTGAGGAGAGGTTGGCGCAGGCGCGCGAGCTCATGCGTCAGGGTCTGCCAGCCCAGGAAATCCTCCGCCGCGTCATGGAGCTTCACTTCGCCGGCATCCATGGCGATGCTGATTCCGTGCAGCTCCTTAGTCGGGCCTGGGCCCCGGAAGATCCGGCCTTGTGGAAGAAACTCCGCCTGCTTCTTGAGGAATACGCCCAGGCCATCGCCCAGATCCTCGCTGAAGCCACAAGCGCGGGAAGGATCCGGGTTACCCATCCTCTTTTGGCGGCGTACGCCCTATTGGGGATGGCGGGGGTGGTGACGGTGCGGGCGGCGGCCCAGGACGCGGTGGCCGAGGAGTTTCGGCGCTTGGGCCCCTCCGAGCTCGCGGAGTTCGCGTGGCGGGCGCTGCGCCCGGATCAGGAGGAAGCATGAGAAAGGCGTTGTTTTTGGTATTGCTTTTTGGCGTGGGGGCATTCGCTCAGCTCCGCGTCCTTGTGATCGACCAATCGCAAACATTGGCGGAATCCATGCGCCTTTTGGCCCTCGTGCGGGCCCTTAAGCCCCACGGATTGGTGTTCGAAGCCATCACCCATTTCCCAACCACCCCGTGGACGGGCGAGCCTGTCCTGTTTGTGGTCTATATACCCGCACAGGGCCCGTACATTTGGTTTTGCCCGCCAGGGTTGGAGGCCAATCTTCCCCAGCCCTTGCAGGAAGCGGCACAAAAAATTAAGGCCGCGCTCGCTCAGGCCTTCTTGGGGGTGCGGGAAGTTCGCGGCCCCGCGGAGGATCTTTACCCCTTGCTTCTTGCCCTCCATTTCGGATCCCTAGGCGTCTTTGGCCGGCCATGACGAGGTTCTTCTCTTTCGTCACCGACCATCCGGGTTGGACTTTGACGGTGATCGCCCTGATTACCGTGGGGTTTGCTCTATTCCTCCCACGCATCGGGTTTGAGGCCGATTACTCCAAGATGCTCCCAAGCGACGACCCCATCGTTGAGCAGTACGAGAAGACGCGGGACCTTTTTGGTGGGCAATCGGTGTTCATGCTGGCGATGGTCGCCGAGGAAGGCGGAACCGTTTTTGACCTCCCCTCCTTGCAGAAGCTTTACACGGTTACGGCGGAGTTGGAGAAGTTGAGGGAGGAGGGGTTAGTCCAAGAGGTTGTATCCCCGGCGAACGTGAAGGTTGTGGAGGGCACGGCGGCCGCGCTCCTCGTCAACCCCATCCTTCCCAAGCCCCCGGAAAGCCCAGAGGATGCGGAGCTCTTTCGCACCAAGGTCCTTGGCGAGCGCATGATCTGCGACAGCCTTGTCCTCGCCGACGGCACCGGAGCCATCATTGTTCTGCGTCTTTCGGCAGCGGTGGAAACCCGCGAGGACCTGGAGGCCCAAATCCTTTCCCGGCTAGAAAACATCGCGCAAAGATATGCTGGACCCGAACGCTTCTATATCTCTGGGAACGCGGCGTTCCTTGTGTATGTGAACCGCTACATGCGTCAGGACCTGGCGTTGCTTTTGCCGATTGTGGTCTTGGTCGTGGTTTTCGTGCTTTTCCTCAGTTTCCGGAGCGTTTGGGGTGTGGTTTTGCCCCTGGCTGTGGTCATGGTGGGGTTGATCTGGACGATGGGTCTTGTCGGGCTAACTGGGCGCAAGCTCACGATGATCTCCACGTTTTTGCCTGTGGTGTTGGTCGCGGTGGGCTCGGCTTACGGGATTCACGTGGTGAACGAGTTTTTCCAGCGGGTTTCCCGGGGCGAAGCGAAGAGGGAGGCGGTGCGGGCCACGATCCGCGAGATGTTCGTGCCAGTTTTGGGAGCAGCCGCTACCACTGTGGCCGGTTTCCTCACCCTCCTCTCTTCTTTCCTCATCCCCACAAGGGAATTCGGGGTCTTCTCCGCTTTCGGTGTGCTGACCTGCTTCCTTTTGGCCATGATCATGCTCCCCGCTTTGCTCGCCCTTCTCCCTGTGCCCAAAGTGCGGGTGACCCAGGTGGAGATGCGAAGCGCGCATCGCTTTGCCAGCCTTCTTTCCGCTCATCCCGTTTTTTTCCTCCTTTTGGCAGCGGCAGCGCTTGGCGCTTTGGCCCTGGGAATCCCCCGGCTCAAGGTGGAGTCTGATGTGACCCGCTATTTCCGCGAGGATTCCCCCGTGGTGGAGGGCTTGCGCGTTGTGGACAAGACCTTTGGTGGGAGCCAGGAGCTGTCCGTGGTCATCGATACCGGCCGTCGGGATGGCCTCAAGGACCCGGAAGTGTTGCGGTTCATGGATCGGCTCCAGCGTTTTCTGGAGGCTCATCCCGATGTGGGTTCTACCTCCTCTTTGGCGGACCTTGTCAAGGAGTCCTATTTCACGCTGCGGGGCGATGACCCCGCGTTTTACATCGTCCCCGAAAGCAGCAGGGCTGTGGCCCAGGTCCTGCTCCTCTACGAGATGGGCGGGGGCGAGGTCACCAGTTCCATGGCCACCCGCGATTTCCGGGTGGGGAGGATCTCCGCCCGTGTGCGTTCCGTGGGCCTGGCCGGCTACGACGCCCTCATCAAGGCCACTGCGGAATTCGTCGCTAAAGAGAAACCGGATTCGGTAGTGGATTGGTACATCACGGGTTCCCCCTCTTTGTACATCCAGCTCTCCCGGAAACTGATTGCCTCTCAGCTTGTGAGCTTAGGCACAAGCTTTGGCGCAGTAGGGTTCATTGTCGCTGTGATCCTTCTCTCCTTGGGCGCCGGCGTCCTTTCTTTGGTCCCCCTCTTTGTGGCTGTGGCCGGGAACTTCGGGGTCATGGGCTATGCCAGTGCCTACCTCGACATGGCCACGGTGATGATCGCGAGCTTGACGGTCGGAATCGGCGTGGACTACGCCGTACATTTCCTGAGCCGCTATCGTAATCAGCGGCGCGCGGGCCTAGATCACCGCACCGCTTTGGTGGAAACTTTCCGCACCTCCGGACGCGCGATCGTCATCAACGCCCTCACCCTGGCCTTGGGTTTCCTCGTTATGCTCCTCTCGCGGTTCGGGGCCCTGAACACCTTCGGTTGGCTCATTGCTCTCACCATGGTCACGAGCATGCTGGGCGCGCTGTTCGTGCTTCCGGCGCTCTTGGCCTGGATCCCACCGAAGCTATACCAGCCTTGGACTTTGGCCAAGCTCTTTAGGGCCAAGCTCGGCCCAGCCGGGGCCACTAACCCCGGCCGCGGTGCAAACGGGAAGGAAGGAGGGAGAAGATGAAACGTCTCGTAGGGGTGTTGGCGGTGCTTTTCGGGGTGTTGGCTCTGGCCCAAACGGCAGAGGAGATCTTGGAGCGCGTGGAGGAGCAAGGGTTTTTTGGCACCGGCCGCGGCTCCCTTTACGCGGCCTTGGTTGTGGAAATCCAGGAAAAAGGGCAACCCACGGTGGACTACGCCTTTCGCGTTTGGGCCAAGGAATACCCGGATGGAACGGTGAAGTTTCTCCTCCTTTATGCGGCACCAGCGGATGTGGCGGGAACGCTGTTTCTTGCCCACGTGCCCGAGGAAGGAACAGCGCAGATGTGGCTGTATCTGCCAGAGCTCGCTCTCCTTAAGGAGCTCAAGGGCGAAGCCGAGCGGAAGGGGGAGTTCTTGGCGGGAAGCGGGATCACCTACGAGGACATCTCCAAAGGCTTTAGCTATCGCGAGGGCTACATGGCCAGGCTCATCGGCGAAGAGACTGTGGATGTGTATCCGGTATGGAAGCTAGAACTAGTGCCAAAGGGGGTTGAGGCTGAGTGGTTCAAAATCTTCCTTTGGGTACACCGTAGCGAGTACATCGTGGTACGGGCGGAGTTCTATGATAAGGATGGGAAGCTCGCTCGCATCCTCACTGTGCCTGAGCTCGTGACGGATGAGGTGGGCACGCGTCCAGCTTTCCTCCGGGTCGAGGATCTGCTCAAGGGCTCGTGGGCGGAGGTGCGCATCCCCGAGCGTTCCACCGCGGATATTCCTGACACATACTTTGAGCCTGCGAATTTGCCGTACCTAAGCTTCTGAAGCCCAAGCGATGGAAAAGAGGGTGGGGTTAGCATTGGGATCGGGTGGGGCCCGCGGTGCAGCCCATGTGGGGGTCCTCAAAGTCCTTGAACGCGAGGGCATTAAGGTTTCCGCGATCGCGGGGGCAAGCATTGGGGCCATGGTGGGCGGAGCCTACGCCGCGGGCCTCCCCCTGGCCCGCATTGAGGAAGAATGGCTGACCACAAGCCGTGCTAAGCTTCTCAAGAGTTTCCTCCCCACTTTCCCTCGCACAGGCCTTACTTCTGGAAGTGGCCTGCGCCGTTATCTCCGCGAAATTTTGGGAGAGGTGCGTATCGAGGACCTTCCCGTGCCCTTCGCTGCGGTGGCTACGGATCTCGACACGGGGAAACCTGTGGTCCTGCGTTCTGGTCCGCTTGTCGAGGCTATCCGCGCCTCCACCGCCATCCCCGGGGTCTTCCAGCCGGTGCGCTGGGAAGGGAGGCTCCTTGTGGATGGTGGCCTAGTAGAGCCTCTTCCCGTGCGGGTTTGCCGCGAGCTTGGGGCTGAGGTGGTCATCGCTGTGGACACGAATCCCGCGCCCCGGCCGATCAGCGCCTCGCAAGGCCGCCACCCTTGGGAACTCCTCAGCCAGACCCTGCGGGAGGGACTCTTGCATCGGCCTTGGGTACCGGCAAGCCTTGGGGAGGTTTTGGCGGAGTATGGCCGGGAGCGGCCTTCGTCCCGGCCCTTGCCGGGTATCTTTGAGATCCTCAACCAAGCCGCGGCTATCCTCGTTCAGGAGGTCCTGCGGCTGAAGCTGATCCTCGAACCACCGGAAATCTATATCCGTCCAGCATTTCGCGAGGAACGCAGCTATCTGCGGGCCAAGGAGAACATCCGCGCCGGAGAAGAGGCCATGGAGGCCGCGCTCCCCACCCTCTTTTCCCTGCTTGGGCAAGAAGCTTCTTCCCCGCGGTAAAGCTTTTCCCCGCGCGTTCTTCGGTTAGACTTGGGCACGTTTATGCTCTGGGTTGCTTTCGGGATCTCGCTTTTGTTCGTCCTCGTTTTTGCTCGATGGAATTTATGGCTAGCGCTGGT
>JANXBC010000007.1:0-18696 GCA_025060555.1 Candidatus Bipolaricaulota bacterium | reverse complement strand
CATCCCCGCTCTCCCTTCTGCCCGGGGTCTTTGGCCGGGTTCTGCGCGATCCAGGTGTATTAGCCCTCATCTATGCGGCAGGCATCATCCCCCTCATTGGGGCGGCCCTGCAGGCGGGGGATCTCCTTTCCGGGCTTGTGGCGCGAATCCCCGGGGGAAGGAGGACGGCGTACGTGGTGGCCCCGGCGCTGTTTGGACTCCTCCCCGTCCCAGGGGGAGCGCTTTTTTCCGCGCCGATCCTGGAGAATTTGGGGGGCGGGAAACCGGAGGAGCGCGCCGCTGCCAATGTCTGGTTCCGGCATATCCTTCTTTCTTTTTATCCCTTGTCTTCCGCGTTGATCACCGGAGCTAAATTGGCAAGCCTCGATCTTTGGACAGCCATCCTTTGGCAGCTTCCGTGGGCTCTTTTCTTGCTCATCGTCGGCGCCCTCTTTCTTTTGACTCCTTTTGCCGGGCCGAAGGGAGGCCATAGGGGAGGGGATACACGCCGATTTTGGTGGGGCTTGGCGGTCCTGCTTTTAGCACCCTTTTTGGATCTTGCGTTGCGCAGGACGGTGGCCCTTCCGGCGCTGGAGGTTGCTACAGCCCTGGCCCTCACCGCTAGCCTCCTTTTGGCCCTATGCGTGGGCCCAGGGATCCAAGGTTTCCCGCGTCTCTTCCTGCAAAGCCAGCCCTGGCGGTTTTCCCTCATCGTGGTGGGGGTATTCATGTACCTTGGGGCCTTTCAGGCCTCGGGGCTTCCCAAAGCCATGGCCGCTCTTCCTTTCCCGTTGGCTTTTCTTGTTCTGGGGCTCAGTTTTCTCATGGGACTAGCAACGGGGCGGCAGCAGGCCGCGCTTTCTGTGGTGATCCCGGTGTACTTGGCCACGGGAAAGGCTCTCGACGGCTGGCGCTTTTCTTTGATTTACCAGGCTTGCTATCTGGGCTATCTTCTCTCCCCGCTCCACCCCTGTCTTGCCGTCTCCGCGGAGTACATGCGGACGGGGTTATTCAGGACTTGGCGTCGTCTTTTGCTGCCGAGTGCGGTGGTTTTGCTTGTGGTGGGGGTGGTGAGCGGGCTTTCCCTTTGACTTGACTAACCGGTAAGACCGGTTAAACTTTTAGCGATGCCGAAACGAGCGGAGAAAGGAGCGCTGTTTCAGCCCATTGTGCCTGAACCCGTCCCCACGAAAAGCACCCTTGTCGTGGAAGCTATCGCCCAAAAGATCCGCAGCGGGGAGCTCCGCCCAGGTGATCGTCTCCCCTCGGAGCGCGAGCTTGCCGCCCAATTAGGGGTCAGCCGACCAGCCGTGCGCGAGGCCATCGCCGCTCTCCAGCTCGCCGGCCTTTTGGAAAGCCGTGTAGGCGACGGCACATACGTGACCTTCCGCCTCACCCAACCCGTGGAACTCCTCCTCGCCAAAGCCCAAGAAGTCCTGCAGACCAGTCAAAGCCCGCTTGAGGTGCTCACTCTGCGTCGCGTCCTGGAGGTTGGGTCCGCCCGTCTGGCCGTAAAACGTGCCACCCCTGAGGATGACCAACACATCCGCACCATTTGGGAAAGGAAAAAAACTTTGGCTTTGGCTGGGAAGTATGAGGAATACCTGAGCGTTGCCGAGGAATTTCACCTGGCTTTAGCGCGGGCTACCCATAGTCCAGCGGTGGTGCAAGTGGTTGCCGAGGTGCTCAAGGCCATTCATCAGCCGCTGTGGCGGGCCATGCGCGTGAGCTTTTATCGCAAGGATCCGCAACACATCCACGCCATGCTCGCCGTGCACGAAGCCATTCTTCAGGCGTTTCTTGCCCGCGATGTGGAGGCCGTTACCCAGGCCATGGAGCTGCACTTCGACATGCAGATCCAGCAGCTTTACGAAGGGAGCAAGGAGAAACCCCATGAGAATCAAGACTGAAAACTGTGTGGGATGCGGCATTTGCTTGGACTACTGCCCCGTGGGAGCCATAAAACTCAGGGATGGGAAAGCGCACATCGCGCCGGACGAGTGCACGGAGTGCTGGGTTTGCTTCCGCAACAAGGTCTGCCCAAACGGCTGCTTTGAACCCACACCTCTTGAGACTTATCCCGCTGTGTTTAAGCACGTGCTGAGCGACCCCACTGAGACCTATCAGGACACCGGGGTTCCCGGGCGGGGCACAGAGGAGGCCAAGACCAACGATGTGACGGGGCGCTACCGCCCTGGGTTCTACGGGATCTGTATTGACGTAGGGCGGCCGGGGATTGGGACCTATCTCCGAGACGTGCAGAAGATCACGCAGGCTTTGGCGAAGGTGGGGGTGGTTTTTGCCTCGCCTGAGGAGAACCCGCTTTCGGCAATAATGACTGACCCCACAAGCGGCCGGCTCCGTGACGATCTTCTGGATACCCGGGTCCTCTCCATCATCGTAGAGGCCCTTTGCCCCAAAGAAAAACTTCCCGCCGTGCTTGAGGCCCTAAAACAGGTGGCCAAAGAGATCGACACAGTCTTCTCCTTGGGCATCGTCTCCGTGTGGGACGAGGGCCAAAACCGCTACCTTTTTGAGAGTTTGGCCAAGGTGGGATTGCCCCAGCCGACCCGGGGGAAGGTCAATGTGGGGCTTGGCCGCCCTCTCGTCCGCTTCTGAGGAGGTCAGCGTGACCCATAGCCTTCACCGTTTCGGCCAATACCAGGAGATGGATTTCGTTTGGCAGGTCTACCACGCCAAAGGCATCAACGACAAGAACATCCCGGAAAAATTGCGCACGGTCATGGAGGTCGTGAAAGAGCTGGGTAGCGAGAACTGGGGTGACGTGAAGACCGGCCCCATCGTGTGCACCTCCGAGGAAACGATTCGGTCCCGCCTCACCGTGCAATCCCGGCTCCGCGGCGTCTTCACGCGCCGCGAGCAAGTTGTGCGGTTTCTCCGTCGCCTAAAAGAACTTGACCTTGGGCTTTCTGTCATCATCGCTGGCGAGCTCTCTCAGGTTTTGTCGGCATGCCAAGAGGCTGGGCTTACTCCTCACACGGTGAACTACTCCATCGGCGTCTTCGGTCGCACCGATCTTCTTCCGGATGAAGAGGTATTGGGTGTGACCTCCATGTGTGGACATCACATGGTGGCCGCGGCTTTAGTGGAGCGCCTGCGGGAGCGCGTGCGTAGAGGAGCTGTTTCTGCAGAGGAAGCAGGAAGGCGTCTTGCTTGCCTATGCCCATGCGGGATCTTCAATCCTGTACGGGCAAGCAAGCTTCTGGCCGGAAGTAAAGGGGGTGAGACAGGGGGCAAAAAACGCGGCAGCAGAGCCTGAGAAAAACTCACGGAGGTGAATTTATGCGCAAAGCAGTCGCGTTGGCAGCACTCCTTGGGATCCTGGGTAGTGTGGCATTCGCCGGTTATCCGGAAAAGCCGGTGGAGATCGTGGCCTGGGCCTCGCCGGGTGGTGGAAGCGACGTGATGTGCCGCACGTTCGCCAAAGCCTTGGAGACCGTGGGCTTCCCCCAACCCCTTTACGTGGTGAACAAACCCGGCGGTTCCGGTGCGGTGGGGATGACCTACGTCCAGGGCAAACCGGCCGATGGCTACACCATCCTCGGCGTCACCAACAACCTCATCTTCACGCCCCTCACCACCCCGGGCTTCCAGTATAGTTTCCGAGATTTCGAGCCTATCCTGATGTTCGGCTACGACCCCAAGTACATCGTGGTGGCCTCAAACAGCCGCTACCAGACCATCGAGGACCTGGTGAACTTCGCCAAAGCCCACCCAGGAGAGGTGAAGGTGGGCACGTTTGGGCCGGGCTCGGATGACCATGTGGTGGGGATGCAGCTTGCGCAAGTGGCTGGGGTTGAGTTCAACTTCATCCCCTTCGACAGCGGCGGGGAGATCCTCGCCTCCCTTTTGGGGGGACACATCGATGCCCAGGTAGCGGAGCTAAGCGAAGTCAAAGGGCAGCTCGATGCGGGTGCGGTGCGCATCCTAGCGGTGGCTACTGCCGAGCGGGTCCGGACCCTTCCCGATGTGCCGACCTTAAAGGAAAAAGGTTGGGATGTGGCTCTTCCCAAGTTCCGGGGTTTCATGGTAAAGAAGGGCACGCCCGCGGAAGTCGTGCAAATCCTCATTGACTGGGCAGTAAAGGCTGTGCAATCCGATGTTTTCCAAGCGTATCTTGAGGCCCAGCACCTGGAACCGGCGCTTGTGGTAGGCCCGGACTTCACCAAGATCCTCGTGGACTACGAGGCTGCGGTGAAGGACGTGCTCCAGGCCCTAGGGCAGTGAGAGGAAGAAGCGGGGCGGCATGTCCGCCCCGCTCCCTTTTCTAGGAGGCGTGGTGGACTGGCTTAAGATTCTTAGCGGCCTCGGTCTCCTGAGCATTTCCGGCCTTTGGGTCGCTTTATCCCTGCATCTGCCTTTTCCCTCTTTTGCCCGCGCGTCAAAAGTGGGGCCAGCCCATTTCCCCATCCTCGTCGCTTCTCTTCTTGCTTTGCTCACCATTATTTGGCTTGTACGGGAGTCTCGCAAATCCCCGAATGAAAGGGAGGTCCGCGGGATTCACCTTATCCCTTGGTATTTTGGGTACGCAGGTTATTTGGTAGTGGTCCCATTTTTGGGGTTCATCCCAGCCACGTTCCTCTTGGTGGTGGCCGTGGTGGGGTTCAAAACCCGTGGTCCTTGGGCGATGCGACTGAGCAAAAGTTTCCTTGCGGGAATAATTATCACCGGGTTGGAATGGGGCGTTTTCCAAAAGTGGCTCGGCGTGCCCTTGCCCACCGGCATCCTGGGCCTTTGGGGGAGGTAAGGTATGAACTTTTGGGCCAATCTCTCGACTGGATTCAGCTTGCTCCTTCAGCCGCAGAACCTTCTCGCCACCATCCTAGGCCAGCTCATTGGGGTGATCGTGGGGATCCTCCCGGGGATCAACGCCTCCATGGCCGTGTCCATCCTCCTTCCCCTCTCGTTCGGCCTTCCTCCCGAGACCGCCCTCATGCTCCTTGCCGGGATCTACATGGGCACGATGTATGGGGGATCGATCACCTCCATCCTCATCCGCGTTCCTGGGACCTCCACTGCGGCCGTGATCTGTTTGGACGGCTATGAGCTCACCCGCCAAGGCCGGGCCGGTCTGGCCCTGGGGATCACGGCCATCGGTTCCTTCCTCGCCGGAACCTTTGCGCTGATCGTCCTCATGACCTTGGCTCCTACTTTAGCCCGGGCGGCCCTGGCCTTTGCTCCGCCCGAGTATTTCGCCCTCATCTTCTTTGGGCTTTTAGCCATCGCCGGCCTGGAGGAGGGGGTGGTGCGCGGCCTCATTGCCGGCTGCATCGGCCTCCTTTTGGGAACAATTGGTATGGACCCCGTTACGGGTGTGGCCCGCTTCACCTTCGGCCGCATCGAGCTCTTGGACGGCATCGATTTTGTCGCTGTCCTGATCGGCCTTTTCGCCATAAGCCAAGCCCTCATGAATCTCGAGCGCATCCGCCCCCTGGAGTTCTATCGGGGACGCCTCACAGGGATGCTCCCACGCTGGCGGGAATTCAAGGAGTCCCTTGGGGCAATTCTGCGCGGTTCAGTTTTAGGAACGATCGTGGGGATCCTACCCGGGGTTGGGGCCACCACTGCGGCCTTCCTTTCCTATTCGTTGGAGGCGCGGCTGGCCCGGGACAAAAGCAAGGTGGGAAAAGGGGATTTGAAGTGTGTAGCTGGGCCGGGGTCGGCGGACAACGCCGCCGCTGGGGGGTCCCTGATCCCCATGCTGAGCCTGGGCATCCCCGGCTCCGAGACCACCGCTGTGCTTTTAGGCGTCCTCATGATCTACGGGATTCAGCCTGGTCCCCTTCTTTTCACCAAACACACGGGCCTTGTGTGGGGGCTTATCGTTTCCCTTTGGCTGGCCAACTTCCTCGGTTTTATTCTGGCCACGGCGGGGGTGCGGCCCCTCACCCAGCTCCTGCGCCTTCCCGCGCCGGTCATGTCCGCGTTCATCCTGGTCACGGGGTTCGTCGGGGCGTACGCGCTCAACAACAACATCGTGGATGTTTGGATCGCCCTGGTCTTTGGGATCCTGGGGTACATCATGCGGCGGGTGAACCTGCCCGTAGCGCCGCTGATCCTCGGCCTGGTCCTCGGCCCCCTTGCGGAGAAATCCTTCCGCCAGTCCATGGCCCTGTCCCGCGGTGATCCCACCGTCTTCTTCACCCGTCCTATTTCCGCAGCCCTTCTCAGCGTGGGACTGGCTAGCGTGGTCCTCCCCCTCCTTTGGAGTCTGGTGAAGCGCATGCGTCGCAAGGAGGCGCAGGCATGAATTTGCGGGAAAAGCTGCAGAAGCGAGAACCTGTCTTCGGGACGATGCTCCGCGATGCCCTAACCCTCAACGTGGTGGATGCCCTCCTTTGGGCTGGCCTGGATTTCTTCGTGTTGGACATGGAGCACACCGCTTTGGATTTGGCCACGGTCGGCCAACTTTTGCAGTACGCCCAAGCGCGGGGGCTTCCGGCTCTCGTGCGCGTGCCCACCTTGGATAAAGCCTTCATCAGTAGGGCACTGGACTGTGGGGCCAGCGGCATTTGGCTTCCCCACCTTGATACTGTAGGGGAGGCCAAGGAACTCGTGTTCTTAGGGCGTTATCCCCCGCGGGGTGGCCGAGGTGCCACCATTTCCTGGCCGAAACGCCAGCGCGCCCAAACTCTTCCTAAGCTCGCGGAGTTCTTTGCCGCCGAGGATGCCCAGGTCTCCCTTGTGGGCCAGATCGAAAGCCAAAGGGCCGTGGAGAACATCGAGGAGATCCTGACCTCAGGCCTTTTGGACGCGGTGGTCATCGGCCCCTTGGACCTGTCCACGGACCTCGGGGTACCCGGTGAGTTCCGTCACCCCACGGTGGAGGAGGCCATCGCCAAAGTCTTGGCTGCTGGGCGAAAACACAAGGTGTCCGTGGGTTTGCACACCGCAAACCTTGAGGACCTGCGCCGTTGGCGTAGCGCGGGCATGAATTTTTTGGTTTATTCCTATGACTTGGTGCTAATGGCCGAGGCTGCAAAAGCTGCACGGAGTAACCTCTTTGGTTAAGTGGGCAAAAGTTTTCGCGGATTCGGCACGGCCGGGAACGCTCTTAATTGGCGCCAAGCAGCCGCGAGCAATTAGGCTTTAGGCGCTATCCGCAGCAGGTCTTTTGCCGCTTGGACTATAGCGGAGACGGAAATCCCAAGTTTTTCTAGGGCGATCGGACCGGGGGCACTGGCGCCGAAGCGGGAAATGCCGATGACTACGCCATCTAGGCCGACAAAGCGCTCCCACCCCAAGGGGCAGCCGGCCTCCACGGCCACCCGCGCCCGCACCTCCTTGGGCAAAACTTCTTCCCGATATTCCGCAGATTGAGCTAAAAACAGCTCGAAACTGGGCATGGCTACCACCCGGGCATTGACCCCCTCCTGAGCGAGCTTTTTCCCGGCCTCAAGGGCCAGGTGAACTTCGGAGCCAGTGGCCATGATTATTACTTCTGGCTTTCCTTCGCGGGCCTGCCAGAGCACGTACCCGCCGCGATGGAGATTTTCTGGACCAGCAAGGCTCGTGCGCTCCAAAACGGGGATATCCTGGCGGGTGAGAATGAGGGCCGTGGGACCGTCTTTTCGCCGCAGAGCAGCAACCCAGGCCTCCTGCACCTCGTTAGCATCCGTGGGTCTTATCACCGTGAGGTTCGGAACGCAGCGGAGGTTCATGAGCTGCTCCACCGGTTGGTGAGTGGGACCATCCTCCCCTACGGCTACAGAGTCGTGGGTGAACACAAAGACCACGCGGGTGTGACTCATGGCGGCAAGGCGGATGGGTGGTCGCATATAGTCAGAGAAGACGAGGAAGGTGCCGCAGAACGGGATCACCCCGCCGTGGCGAGCCATGCCCAGGGCGATGGCGCCCATGGCGTGCTCCCGCACACCAAAATGGATGTTCCGGCCGGAGTAATCCCAGCTTCCGCCCACCGCACCCTGCACCGGACCGGGCACGGCCGGAGCCTGAAAATCGCCTTTTCCCTTGAGCCAGGTGAAACAGGAGGGGTTCAGATCCGCCGATCCACCCACAAGTTCTGGGATGCGCTCGCCCAACGCCTGAAGCACGGTTTCCGAGGCTTTGCGGGTGGAAACCTTTGTTCCGGGCGCAAAAGAAGGAAGGTCTTTATCCCACGCGGGCGGAAGCTCACCGCTCATGCGACGCCGGAACTCACGGGCGAGTTCCGGATAGGTTTTTTCGTATTGGGAGAAGAGCCTCTGCCACGCGGTCTCATGGGACTCCGCTTGGGCACGGAGCTTTGCAAAGTGGGCACGGACCTCTTCGGGCACGTAGAAAAGGGGTTCCTCTGGCCAGCCTAAATTGCGCTTGGTTGCACGGGCTTCCTCCGGCCCGAGGGGCGCGCCGTGCACATGGAAAGTCCCTGCTTTCGTAGGCGCACCGTAACCGATCACCGTGTGCACGCAGATGAGGGAAGGTTTTTCCCGCTCGGCCTTAGCTTCCTGCAAGGCTATGTCGATGGCCTCAAGATCGTTACCATCGGGAACCTCCAGCACTTGCCAGCCATAGGCTTCAAAGCGCGTGCGTACGTCCTCGGTGAAGGTGAGGGCGGTGGCACCCGCCAGGGATACGAAGTTCCGATCGTAAAGGACGATGAGTTTCCCAAGCTTGAGGTGGCCGGCGAGGGAGGCGGCTTCGGCCACCACCCCCTCCATGAGGTCTCCATCGGAGGCGAGGACAAAAGTGTAATGATCAACGATGGGGAAAGAGGGTCGATTGAAGAGCGCAGCAAGATGGGCTTCAGCTATGGCCATGCCTACCGCGTTGGCGAACCCTTGGCCCAGCGGTCCTGTTGTCACTTCCACTCCTGGGGTGAGCCCGGCCTCCGGATGCCCAGGGGTTTTGCTCCCCCATTGGCGGAAGTTTTGGAGCTCTTGGAGGGGCAGATAGCCAAAAAGGTGGAGGAGGGCGTAAAGCAAGGCTGAGCCATGTCCAGCGGAGAGGACGAAGCGGTCTCGGTTAGGCCAGTCTGGGTTTTTTGGACTGTGGCGAAGATGGCGACTCCACAGGATGTAGGCCATGGGTGCGGCACCCAAGGGAAGACCGGGGTGACCAGACTTGGCTTGCTCGATCATGTCCACGGCCAAGAACCGCAGGGTGTTTATGCAAAGCTTCTCAATCTCCGTGTTTTTCATGACCTCCTCCCGCGAACTTGGCGAATTATACGGGAGGGGGCAAAAAGAAAGGGGGCTTTTCGCCCCCTTCCTCCCTTCGCACAACTGCGCGTTTACCTAGGCTTCACGTTCTTGGCCTGCGGGCCCTTTGGACCCTGCTCGACGTCGAACTCCACAACCTGGCCCTCTCGCAGGGTCTTAAAACCCGGCATATCGATGGCCGAGAAGTGGACAAACACATCCGGTCCGTTTTCCTGGGCGATGAAGCCGTAGCCCTTGGCCTCGTCAAACCACTTCACTTTTCCTATGGCCATTGGGTGTTTCCCCCCTTTCTTTAAAACTCGACCGACTCCATGCGCCCCTACTGCTTGTTGGGGAAACCCCCAACAGCCACTTCGGATGCTGCACTTCGTACGGTCCTGCAAAGACCACTATAACCGATTTCCCCAGGACCGCAAGTCTTGCCTGGCCAAAGCTGAGGGATACACTCCCCCTGATATGGAGGAGCCGCGGGAGGAAGAGGAGCTCGTCGAGGCCGAAGAGGATGTGGATGTCCTTGGCCTGTACTTGGCGGAGGTAGCCCGCACGCCCATCCTCTCCGAGGCCGAGGAGAAGGAGCTGGTGTGGCGCATGAAGCGCGGCGACCGGGCAGCCCGGGAACGCCTCATCATCTCCCACTTGCGCCTCGTGATTTCTGTGGCCAAGGAGTACGGCGACACAGGCCTGGACCTCCTCGACCTCATACAAGAGGGGAACATTGGCCTCATTGAAGCGGTGGACCGCTACGACCCCAACCGCGGCGTTCGCCTCTCAACCTATGCCCGCTGGTGGATCCGCCAGGCCATCGGTCAGGCCATCGAGAAGCAGTCCCAGATGATTCGCATTCCCGCCTATCTCTTTCGGGCCATTGTGCGGTTCCAACGCCTAAAAGCGAGCTTCGGTGCCGAAGGGATTGAGGAAACGGAGGATGTCCTCATAGCCCCAGGTCTCACGGCGGAACGACTCCTGCGCGTCCACGAGACCGTGGGCAATGTGGTTTCTTTGGATGTTCCTCTTGATGATGAGGAAAGTACCTCTTTAGAGGAGCTCGTCGCGGACGAGGAAATGCCGACCCCCGAGCGGGCCGCGTTGCTCGAGCTTTTCCGCGAGGAGCTTCTGGAGATAGTGGAGAAGCTTCCCGCCCGGGATGCGCAAATTCTGCGGTGGCGCTATGGCTTGGAGGGACCGCGCCCCCTCACCCTGGCGGAGGTGGGGGAAAAGCTCGGGATTTCCCGCGAACGTGTGCGGCAGATCGAGGCGCGCGCCCTGAAACGCCTGAAGGAAGCGTGGGGCGAGAAAGCCCTGGAATTTTACCGAAGGCTTTTGGCCTCCATTTAACGCCCGATAAGTTTTCGGAACTCCTCTTCAGTCAGGATCGTGAGGCCAAGCTCTTGGGCCTTTCTTAATTTATCCCCGGGATCCGCGCCCACCACCACGTAGTCCACTTTTCTGGACACACCGGAGGCCACCCGCCCTCCCAAGGACTCCACAAGGCGGCGGGCTTCTTCCCGCGTGAACGAGGAAAGCGCGCCCGTGAAGACGAAGGTTTTCCCGGAAAGCGGGCCTTCTTTGGCTTTTTCCGCCTCGGTTTTCACCCCAAGCTCTTTGAGCTCCCGCACAAGGCGAAGGTTTTCCTCGTTCTTGAAGAAGTCCACGAGGCTTTGGGCAATCCGTGGGCCGATCTCCGGGATTTGCGTGAGGCGCGCATAGTCCGCCTGGCTTAGGGCCTCCAGGGAGGAGAAATGTTCGGCCAAAACTTCGGCGAGGTGCTCACCAACGTAGCGAATTCCGAGGGCGAAAATGAGCCGGGCCAGGCCAGCGTTCTTAGAACGTTCGATCTGTTCAAGCAAATTCTGCGCAGACTTTTCACCCATGCGCTCGAGGTTGACGAGATCCTCTTTCTTAAGCCGGTAGAGATCCGAAAGTTTTCGCACAAGTCCGGTCTCCACGAGTTTGTCCACGAGTTTTTCGCCCAGGCCCTCGATGTCCATGGCCCGCCGGGAGGCGAAGTGGCGGATGGACTCTTTAATGCGCGCCGGACAGGAGAGGTTTTCGCAGCGGTACGCGACCTCCCCTGGGGGCCGGATCACCGGGCCGCCGCAAGCCGGACAACGCTCGGGCATGCGGAACTCCCGCTCCTGCCCTGTCCGCCGCTCCGGAATGGATTTCACCACCTCAGGGATGACCTCGCCGGCGCGGCGCACAATGACCCAGTCTCCAATGCGCACGTCCTTTCGCCGCACCTCGTCCTCGTTGTGCAGGGTGGCGCGGGACACGGTGGCCCCGGAGACCTCCACGGGCTCGAGGATGGCCACGGGGGTGAGGGCGCCGGTGCGCCCCACCTGCACGACGATGTCCAAAACGCGGGTCGTGGCTTCCTCCGCAGGAAACTTGTAAGCAATGGCCCAACGCGGGGCCCGCGAGACCTCCCCCAAGATCTCCCGCTGGGCGAAGTCGTTGACCTTCACCACCATCCCGTCCGCCTCGTAGAGGAGTTGGTGCCGCATGGCCAGAAGTTCCCGATAGAAAACCTTCACCTCTTCCAGGGTCTTGCAGAGCTTCCAAAGAGGGTTCACCGGCAAGCCGAGTTTTGGAAGGATGGTGAGGAGTTCTACCTGGGAGCGGATCTCGATCCCCTCGGCGCGGCCCAGGGCGTAGAGGAAGATTTTGAGCGGCCGGGAGGCGGTGATGTTGGGATCAAGCTGCCGGAGGCTTCCCGCCGCGGCGTTGCGGGGGTTGGCAAAAAGGGGCTCACCCGCGCGTTCCCGTTCCTCGTTCAGCCGGCGGAAAGCCTCCTTCTCCATGTACACCTCCCCCCGGACCTCCAACAGCCTGGGCACCTTCCCATCCAAGGGGAAAAGGCGAAGCGGCACCTGTTTGATTGTGCGCAAATTTCTGGTCACGTCCTCGCCCACCCGGCCATCCCCGCGCGTGGAGCCAACGGTGAATACCCCGTCTACATACACAAGCTCCACAGAAAGCCCATCTAGCTTGGGCTCGCAGACGTACTCCACCGGTTCCCCGTCCAGGAGCCGCCGCACTCGATCGTCCCACTCCTCCAGCTCCTCGTCGCTGAAGCAGTTTTGGAGGGAGAGCATGGGGATGGCGTGCTCCACCTGGGCGAATTCCTCGGCGGGCGGGGCCCCCACCCGCTGGGTGGGCGAATCCGGAGTCACAAGCTCGGGATACTTCTTCTCCAGCTCCTGAAGTTCCCGGAAAAGCTTGTCGTATTCAGCATCGGAGATGAGGGGTTGGTTGAGGACGTAATAGTGATAGTCGTAACGTCGGATCTCCTCACGGAGTTTCTCCACCCGCTCGCGAACTTCCTTGGGAACGCTCACCGCCGCTCACCTCCCCTTTGCGCTCCTCCCGTTCGCTGCGCTCATACGCCTCGATGATGGCTTTCACCAACGGGTGGCGGACGACATCCGCGCGGTCCAAATAAACGATGGCGATCCCGGGGATCCCGGAAAGGATCTGGGGCACCTCCGTCAGCCCAGAAGTCACCCCCACAAGGTCGATCTGGGTGATATCACCGGTCACCACCGCCTTGGATCCGAATCCCAAGCGGGTGAGAAACATCTTCATCTGGGTGTGGGTGGTGTTCTGAGCCTCATCCAAGATGATGAACGCATTGTTGAGGGTTCGGCCGCGCATGAAGGCCAAGGGCGCGATCTCCACTCGCCCGCTTTGGATGTATTTATCCAGTTCAGAAGCGGGGATCATGTCGTAGATCGCGTCGTAGAGGGGGCGCAGGTAAGGATTGACCTTTTGGAAGATGTCACCGGGCAGGAACCCCAGTTGTTCCCCGGCTTCCACCGCGGGCCGCGTGAGGACGATCCGCTTCACCTTCCCTTGCTGGAGATAACTTAGGGCCATGGCCACCGCGAGGTAGGTTTTGCCCGTGCCAGCCGGGCCAATCGCGAACACCACGTCGTTTTCCTTTATCGCCTCGATGTAGCGCCGCTGGCCCGCGGTCTTGGGCCGAATGGCTTCCCCCCAGTGGGTAACCTGGATCACGTCGGTGAGGACCCCGGTGAGATCACCGCCCTCCTCCACCTGGCTGATGAGGTACCGCACCTCCTCCACGGAGGGCATACGGTTTGTGCGCGCCACCTCCACGAGCTTGCCGAAGATCCGCTCCAGCTTCTCCACGTCCTCGACCTCGCCCTCAATGAGGATGCGGTCCCCGCGGGCGACAATCTTCGCTTGAGAAAAAGCCTGAGAGATGAGGCGCAGATTGCGGTTGTATTGCCCAAGCACCCCTAAAACCACATCCTGACTAGGAAGGGTGATCTCCGCAATTTTCCGAGCGATCTACCACCACCCCCTTCACGCGATCCTCCTCAAGGGCGCAAAGCCTCACGGGCACAATTGTACCGCGAGGCAACTCCACCCCGGCCACACCAACCATGATGTAGTTCTCCGTATGCCCCACCCACACCCTCCCTTCCTTTTCCTCCACAAGCAGCTCTAATACCTGCCCAAGGAAGCGCGTCTTTGTCTCCTGTGCCCATTTTTGCGCCAGCGCGGCTAAGGTGGCGCTGCGCTGGGCGGCCTCCTTCGCCGCCACCCGCCCCGCGAGCCGCGCCGCCGGCGTGCCCGGCCGCGGCGAATACCGAAAGATGTGCACATTTAGGGGCACCAACTCCGCAAGCAGCTCCACGGTGCGCGCAAAGGCCCTTTCATCCTCGCCGGGGAAACCCACCATCACGTCTGCCCCCAGTGTGGCCTTCGGGACTTGCTCTAAGAATGCGCGCGCTTTTTCTTTGTACTCCGCAGCGGTGTAGGCCCGCCCCATCGCCGAAAGCACGCGGTCATCTCCTGACTGCAAGGGCATGTGCAAATAAGGACAAAGTCGGGGTTCGCGCGCAAAAAGCGCGATGAGTTCAGATGTCACCCCTTCCGGATTGAGGGAAGTCAGGCGGATGCGGATTTTTGGCACTTGAAGGAGCTCCCGTAAAAGGTCCGTAAGGGAAGGAGTATCGGGAAGATCGAGTCCGTACTGAGCCAAATTTATTCCGGTGACCACGATCTCCTGATGGCCGGCCGAGGCCAAGCGCTGGGCTTCTTGGCGCGCGACTTTCGGGGGCTTGCTCCGCAGAGGACCACGGACTTGCCAGGTGCGGCAAAACGTGCAGGCTTGCGTGCAGCCGTCCTGGACCTTGAGGAGGGCACGGGCGCGGGGAAAAGGCCCCTGGACCTGTTCTTCTGTGAGCTTCGGCCACTCCCCCTCTTCCCAACTTTGGCCACGAAGATAGGCGGACAAGATTGCGGCGAGCCGGGTTTTGTGTTTGTTGCCCACCACAAGGTCTGCACCGGCTCGGCGCAAGCCTGTCCCGTCCGCCCCGCAGCCCACCGCCACCACCAACGCTCCCGGATGCGCGCGCTTAAGTTGGGCCACAAGCTTCCGGGATTTACGATCGGCAAGCGTTGTCACCGTACATGTATTCACCACGTGGATCTCACCCTCGCCGGGCAGTGTGGCCAAGCTCTCCGCGAGGAACTGCGCTTCGTACTGGTTGACCCGACAGCCAAGGCTATGGACGAAGGCCCTCATTCCTCGTGATGCCGCACCACTGTGAAGCGGTAGATTTTGCACGGTTCATGGGGAGCGAGGCCAGCCTTCATTTTGGCGATCCTGAGTTGCTCTTCCACCGTATCTACCCCAGGAAGATCGGGGAGAAGCAGGCCCCGCCGCCATCCTTTTTCCACGATCACCCCGTACCTTTTGGGATCCAAATCCCTCTCAGAACAGGTCTCCGGTGGGGAAAGGACGTCCACGGTTATGGAAAGCTCGGGCAGCTCTTCCGGCCGGACTGGAGGGAAGCGGGGGTCCTCCGTGGCCGCACGGATGGCGTTCTCGATTATCTCCTGGGCAAGATTCTCCTCGGTTGGGAGGTAAGTGCCGATGCATCCCCGCAATATCCCGTGCTTTTTTATGGACACAAATGTTCCAGCGCGTGTGGAGAAAAACTCAGGGGGAAGGTCATTTGGCGGGGATACCCGCCGGCCTTCCCTCACCCAGGCCGCGATGGCCTGCCAAGCTAATTCCACGTAAGGATCCCGCTTTTTCATCAAAATTAGCCTACCCCGCTTTCAGAAAAACGCAACCCCATTTGACGACAACGCCCAGTTAACGCTAAGTTATCCCGATGCGTCGGATCCTCGTGGTGGTTGGCCTGGTGCTCATCGCAATTGGGCTAGCTCTCTACTTTTCTCTCACGCGCACTGAGGTGACCCGCACCCTCGGGCAGGGCCAGCCGGTGCATCTCCTTTGGCTTGTCCGCCTTTCTCCTGGGGCTCCGCCGGATTTGGCTCTGGCAATAAGCCTTTTCCCTGAGGGGCGAATGGCCTTTATATTTGTCCCTGGAGGTCTGGCTCTTCCCTCGCGGGGAAAATGGACTACCCTCAGCGCTATTTGCGCCGCCGACGGGGAGGGCAGTGCAAACCAACGTCTCTCCGCCCTCCTGGAATTCGCCTTTTTCGCGGCGATGGTTGTGGAACCCGCGCACTTTGACAAGGTTGTGGAGGCTGCGGGTGGGGTGGTGGTGTGCCCAGAGGAGCGCCTCACCTATCAGGATCAAAATCGGGGGATTTTTTTGGATTTTCCCGCGGGCGAACAGCTCCTTTTTGGCCAAAGAGCAAGAGATTTTTTGACTTACGCTGTGTGGTATGCGGGCGACGCCCGCTTTTCCCTCGCGCGCGATTTTCTCCAAAACCTCATCCTTCGCCTTTGGTCCCGCAAAAGGGAGGCTCTCCCAGTCCTTTGTGTGGGCCAGGGCTGGGAGGTGCGGGAATTTTGGCGGCGGGCATTGAGCTTGCGGGAGGAGGCAATACAGCTGGAGTTGGTGCCGGTTGTGGTGGAAGATTCCCGTCTCATGCCGGACCTCCTCAGGGTTCGCAAGTTGCGGGACAAGTTGGTGCTTGGGCGCGCTCCGCTCACGCGGGATGAGGTGCGCATCATGGTCCTCAACGGCACGCGGGAGAGGTTCTTGGCCACACGCACGGCGGGATGGCTTTCCGCGCGGGGGTTCAAGGTGGTGGGCGTGGGGAATGCTGATCGTTACGACTATACCAAGGCCTTCCTCGTTGTCGGGCCGGGAGCAGAGGACAAGGCCGCACTTATGCGGGAGCTCCTACCGCCGGAGACAGTGGTCACCACGGCCCAAGCGTTTGGTCTGGAGAGAATCGGCGGGTGGCCGGCTGAGGCGGATCTCCTCTTGGTGGTCGGAGCAGGTTTTGACGTCGGTGGTTGAGATGGATCTCCTCTGGCGGGCAGCCGCCCTCATCCTCGACAAAAAGGGAGACCGCCTTGTTCTCGTTGACCTGCGGGAGACCTCAATCCCTACCGATTTCTTCCTCATTGCCGAGGGGGAAAACCCGCTCCATGTGCGGGCCATCGCCGCGCACCTCATGGAGAAGCTCCCCATTGCGCCCCGCCACACCGAGGGCCTCTCCGATGGCCGCTGGGTCCTCCTGGACTATGGAGACTTCGTGGTCCACCTTTTTCCGCGGGAGGTGCGGTCCTTTTACGATCTCGAGGGGATTTGGCCGGACAGGGTGGTGGAGGGCTGGCGCCCCCCGGCTGATTCGGTATAATCCAGCGTGCCCCTTGTCCGCAGAAGGTGCGGGCGTATAATGGGGTGCTTGTTCCGCGGTCCTTGACAAGTGAATAGGGCGTTCGCTGCGCAAGTATGGTAAGGGCGGACGGTGGATCCCTTGGCAGCCGGAGGCGATGAAGGGCGTGGCCAGCTGCGATAAGCCCCGGGGAGCCGCTGAGCGGGCTATGATCCGGGGATTCCCGAATGGGGAAACCCACCGTGCCGTTGAGGCACGGTATCCAGGGCTGAAATCCCAAGTAAGCCCTGGAGGCGAACCCCGCGAAGTGAAACATCTCAGTAGCGGGAGGAACAGAAATCAACCGAGATTCCCCTAGTAGCGGCGAGCGAACGGGGAACAGCCCAAACCTCACGGGTGCAGAAGCCCGCAGGCATTGCCCGTGGGGGGTTGTGGGGCGGCAACGGGGAGGGCTGCGGACCTCCCAGGGAGTTACAAAAGTCTCCTCTAGCCGAACAGCCAGCAAAGCCACTGGAAAGGGCGACCGGAGAGGGTGATAGTCCCGTAGGCGAAAGGGGAGGCTCTCCTGGGTTGTCGTTCCCAAGTAGCGTCGGACACGGGGAATCCGGCGTGAATCTGGGGGGACCACCCTCCAAGGCTAAATACTCCCGGCTGACCGATAGCGCACCAGTACCGCGAGGGAAAGGTGAAAAGAACCCCGGGAGGGGAGTGAAATAGAACGTGAAACCGTCCGCTCACAGTGCAGTGGTAGCCGGGAACCGCTCCCGCAAGGGGGCGGGGAACGGTGGCCGCGTGCCTTTTGCAGTATGAGCCGGCGAGTTGTGCTCGGTGGCGAGGCTAAGCGATTCTTTCGCGGAGCCGTAGGGAAACCGAGTCCGAATAGGGCGACGAGTCACCGGGCGCAGACCCGAAGCCAGGCGATCTACCCATGGGCAGGGTGAAGTGCGCGTAACAGCGCACGGAGGCCCGAACCGGTTGGTCGTGCAAAGCCATCGGATGACCTGTGGGTAGAGGTGAAAGGCCAATCGCGCCTGGGAATATCTGGCTCTCCCCGAAATGGCTTTCGGGTCAGCCTCACGTGCAGGCGGTCGGGGGTAGAGCACTGGCTGGGGAAGGGGGGCAACTCCCGACCCCAATCAAACTCCGAATACCGGCCGTCGGTCCGTGGGAGTGAGTCCATGGGGGATAACCTCCGTGGACAAGAGGGAAACAACCCGGACCACCAGCTAAGGCCCCGAAATCCGGGCTAAGTGGGGAAGGCGGTGCGGTCGCCCAGACAGCGGGGAGGTTGGCTTAGAAGCAGCCATCCTTTAAAGAGTGCGTAACAGCTCACCCGTCAAGCGGCTGCGCGCCGAAAACTCATCGGGGCTAAGCCCGGTGCCGAAGCTGTGGGTGCGGTCCTTCTTGGGCCGCGCGGTAGGGGAGCATTCCGCACTAGGTCGAAGCCGGGTCGCGAGGCCCGGTGGACGAGGCGGAAGAGAGAATGCCGGCATGAGTAGCGTGAGGCGGGTGAGAATCCCGCCCACCGAATGCCCAAGGTTTCCTGGGGAAGGCTGATCCGCCCAGGGTTAGGCGGGACCTAAGCCGAAGCCGAAAGGCGTAGGTGATGGGCAGCCGGTCAACATTCCGGCCCCTCCAGACCCGCGTCATGAGCGAAGGGGGGACGCCGCCGGACTTTCCCCGCGGGCTTACGGCTATGCCCGTCCAAGCGTCAAGCCAGAGGGGATAGGTAAATCCGTCTCCTCGAAACCGCTCTGTCCCGCCCGCTGAGGGTGGGGCGGGGCGAAGAGGCGAGGCGTGATGGCGAGCCCCGTAAGGGGCGAAGGGGGAACGGTTCAGCGGCCGAGAAAAGCCTCTAGCCAGCTGGTCTGGAGCCCGTACCGCAAACCGACACTGGTGGGCAGGGGGAGTACCCCAAGGTGGGCGAGCTAACCCCGGTCAAGGAACTCGGCAAAAT
>JANXBC010000079.1 GCA_025060555.1 Candidatus Bipolaricaulota bacterium | reverse complement strand
CGTTGCTCAAGGGAACGGAGCTTCGTGGGCTGGCCCTGCGGGGTTCACCCCTTCGGCACGGACGATCTGGGCCGGGACATCCTCACCCGGGTCCTCTACGGAGGGCGGGTCTCCCTTCTTGTGGGCTTCGCTGCTGCGCTGGCCTCAACTTTATTCGGTGGGCTGTTGGGCGCTAGCGTGGCCTACGTGGGCCGGACCCTCGACGTCCTCATGAGCCGATTCACCGATGCTATGCTTTCGATTCCCCAGTTCCCGCTCCTTTTGATCCTGAGCGGCCTTTTGGCCAGCCGGGAATTCCCGCTCGCGGTGCGCCTTGCCGAGGCCCTCGGCCCGGCCAAAAGCATCGTGATCATCATCGTGGTCGTCACCCTCCTTTCCTGGATGCCAGCGTTTCGGTTGGTGCGGGCGGAGGTCCTGAGCTTAAAAGAGCGGGAGTTCGCCTTGGCCTCCAGAGCTGTGGGCGCTTCCTCGGCCCGGATCGTCCTGCGCCACCTCCTCCCCAACGCCCTTCATATCCTCATCGTGCAGGCCACGCTCATGGTGGGCGAAGCCATCCTCATCGAGTCCGGTCTTTCCTTTTTGGGCCTGGGAATCCAGCCGCCTGCGGTCTCTTGGGGCAACATGCTCTCCCGGGCTCAAGAGTTCCTGTACTATCCCAACGGCATCTACATCGCCCTTTTCCCCGGCCTTTTCATCTTCCTTACGGTTCTGTGCTTCAACTTCTTGGGCGACGGGCTCCGGGACGCGTTGGACCCGCGCTTCACCCAGCGGGTGTGACCCAAAGCTAAAAGGCGGCGGGGGCTTTCCCTGCACAATCCGAGTTGTATAATGCGCTTCATCCCACTAGGCCATGGAGGTGATGGACAGGGGAAGGGTAAACGGAAGGCCCGTCCATACTAAGATCAAGGAGGTGTGGATCCCTTATGAGGAAGCGGTTTTGGCTTTTGGCGCTTTGCGGGCTTGTTGGTTTAGGAGTTGTGGGTGCAGCTCAGGCGCCCAAGGTGGGTGGGGAAATCATCATCGCCTTCGGTACCGACCCTGAATCCCTGGACCCTAACAAGATCACTTCGGCGCCGGCGGGCATGGTCCTGACCCACATTGCGGAAACCCTCCTCACCATGACGGAGGAGTTGCAGGTAGCTCCGCTTCTCGCGGAATCCTGGGAATTTTCTGCGGACAGTCGTTCTTTGACCCTGTACCTGCGCAAGGGTGTGAAGTTCCATGACGGCACCCCGTTCAATGCCGAGGCTGTGAAGGTTAACTTGGAGCGCTTCCGCAAGGCCACTTTTGCGTTCCTCCTCTTCCCTAGGGTCCAGACCATCGATGTGGTGGATGAATACACAGTGCGTCTGAACCTTGACATGCCGTTTGCCCCGATCATCGCCCACCTCACCCATAACTTCGTGGCCATAGTGAGCCCCAAGCAGATCGCGGAGCTCCCTGAGGGGCAGGAGATTATGGCTCCGGTGGGCACGGGCCCGTTCAAGTTCGACAAGTGGGTGCGCGGCGAGTACGTGAGGATTGTGCGCAACGACGCGTACTGGGGTGAAAAGCCCTACGTCGATGCTGTGGTGTTCAAGGTTGTGCCCTCCGACGCCACGCGCCTCGTGCTTTTGGAGACCGGCCAAGTTCATGCCATCATGCGTGTACCTCCGCTTGACGCCCCGCGGGTGGGCGCCATGCCGGGGCTCGAAGTGGTGAAAGTCCCGAGCGTGCGCACCATCTACATTGGCTACAACTACCAGCGTGCGCCCTGGACGGATAAGCGCGTGCGCCAGGCCCTGAACTACGCTGTGGACAAAGAGGCCATCGTGAAGGAGATCCTGGGCGGAGCCGGCGGTGTCTCCGATGCGCCCATCATGCCCTTGATCTTCGGGTACAGCCCGCAGAAGCCCTACGAATACGATCCGGAGAAGGCCAAGAAGCTCTTGGCCGAGGCGGGGATCCCCAAGGGCTACAAGGTCACGCTTTACCATCCCACCGGCCGGTACATGATGGACGCAGCCATTGCTGAGGCCGTGCAAGCCTACCTCCGCGAGGTGGGGATTGAGGCCGAACTTATCACCATGGAGTGGGCCGCATACCTCGCGTTCCTTCGGAAGCCCGTGCACGAGGCCACGTTTGACATGTTCATGCTTGGCTGGGGCTGCGTGACCCTCGACGCCGATTACGGGTTGTTCCCGCTCTTCCACACCAGCGAGTGGTCGCCCAAGAGCAACCGGAGCTTCTACTCCAACCCTGTGGTCGATGCTTTGTTGGAAAAGGGTCGTGTGACCCCCGATCCCGAGGCCCGTAAGGCCATCTACGCTGAAGCCATTAAAGTCCTTTGGGAGGACGCGCCTTGGATCTTCCTCCATTACGAGGTCCAGATCAACGCCCAAAGCACCAAAGTGAAGGGTCTCATTCATCACCCGCGCGAGTACATCCTGGCGCACCGCGCCTGGCTGGAATAAAGCTTTGAAAAAGGGGGAGGGGCCCGCCGGCCCGGCGGGCCCCTTTTCGTGCTGAGCTACCTTGTCCGCCGACTTCTTGTGGCCATCCCCACCCTGCTTGGAGTCACGTTCATCGTGTTCAGCATCGTGCGGGTTCTTCCGGGCGACCCCGCTCAAGCCATGGCCGGTGTCCATGCCACCCAGGAATACATCGAGCGTGTGCGCAAAGAGCTGGGGCTGGATTTGCCCATGCATGTCCAGTACGCGCGCTTCTTGTCCGGACTTTTCCGCGGGGATTTGGGCCGGTCCATCCGCACAGGCCTTCCTGTGGCCGAAGAAGTGTGGATCCGCTTCATCCCCACCCTGGAGCTCACCGCCGCCAGCCTCTTCCTCACCCTGCTTTTGGGGATCCTTGTGGGCACCATTTCTGCCACCAAGCCTTATTCCGTCTTCGACCACGCCAGCATGTTTATGTCCCTTGCGGGCCTCTCCATGCCTGTGTTCTGGTTGGGCCTCATGCTCATGCTCCTTTTTTCCGTGCGGTGGGGGTTGCTGCCCGCTGCCGGCCGCGGTGGGCTCAGCCATCTCGTGCTTCCCGCTGTGACCTTAGCCGCCTCCTCCGTGGCCCTCGTGGCTCGCTTCACCCGCTCCACCCTTCTTGAGGTCCTGCGCCAGGAATACATCACCACCGCGCGCGCCAAAGGGGTACGGGAATCCCGGGCCATCTTCTTGCACGCCCTGCGCAACGCGCTCATCCCCATCGTCACCATCATCGGCTTACGTTTTGGTGCCCTTCTTTCCGGAGCCGTCCTCACGGAAACCGTGTTCGCCTGGCCTGGGGTGGGGCGTCTCGTGGTGGACTCCGTAAGCGCCCGCGACTATCCGGTGATTCAAGGAGCGGTCCTCGTCATCGCCGCGTGCTTCGTGTTCATCAATATCGCTGTGGACTTGCTCTACGGCGTGATCAACCCGCGGATTCGCTACGATTAAGCGATGAGCACCTTTCGTCGGCTCCTGCGGCACCGGTTGGCCCTGTTCGGGGCAGTCGTGATCCTGGCCTTCGCGGTGTTCGCCATCTTTGCACCGTACTTGGCTCCTCATGATCCCTATAAGTTCTCGTTGGCCAAAAAACTCCAATCTCCTTCAGCCCTGCATCCCTTGGGCACGGATGAGCTTGGCCGGGATCTCCTCTCCCGCATCATTCATGGCACGCGGGTTTCCCTCATGATGGCCCTCATCTCTGTGGCCATCGGGCTCGCCGTAGGCGTCCCGATTGGAGCGCTTTCCGGGTTTTACGGAGGGCTGTTCGATCTTTTCGTCCAACGCGGGGTGGACATTCTCCTGGCGTTTCCCGGGATCCTTTTGGCCATCGTGGTGGTGGCCATCCTGGGGCCGGGGCTTTGGAATGCCATGCTCGCCGTGGGTATTTCTTTCGTCCCCACCTACGTGCGGGTGGTGCGGGGCTCGGTCTTGGAGCTCCGGGAAAAGGAGTTCGTGGAGGCAGCACGGGCCTTGGGCATCGGAAATCTCGCCATCATTTGGCGCCATATCCTCCGTAACTGTTTGGCCCCTATCATCGTCCTTTCCACATTGCAACTGGCCTCCGCGATCCTGTGGGCCTCAGGTTTGGGCTTTTTGGGCTTGGGCGCTCAGCCCCCTACCCCGGAGTGGGGCACTATGCTCGGCCGCAGCCAGGTCTACATCCGCGTAGCCCCCCACGTCGCCATTTTCCCAGGCCTGGCCATCGCCCTCGCCGTTTTGGGTTTCAACCTCCTGGGCGATGGGCTGCGCGACGCCCTCGACCCTCGGCTCAAAGGACGTCTGTAGAAGACACCTTTCCCCTGGCCCCTTCCCGCTCTGACCGCTACACTCCTTTTGAGGTGATGCCATGGCGATCATCGAGGACGTCTGGGCGCGGGAGATCCTGGACTCACGAGGAAATCCCACGGTGGAGGTGGAAGTTCTCTTGGACGACGGCACCGCGGCCCGGGCCGCGGTGCCCTCCGGCGCCTCCACCGGCACTTATGAAGCCCTCGAGCTTCGAGACAAGGACAAGCGTTACGGTGGGAAGGGTGTGCTCCAGGCCGTCCGCAACGTGAACGAGATCATCGCTCCCGAAGTCGTGGGCCTGGATCCCCTCT
>JANXBC010000078.1 GCA_025060555.1 Candidatus Bipolaricaulota bacterium | reverse complement strand
GGAGACCGGCCGGGGGCGCACTTTCCTCGTCACCCTCGCCCCCGGCGGCGCCTTCCACTCCCACCGCGGCGTCATCCGCCACGACGACCTCGCGGGGAAGCCCGAGGGCACGGAGGTCCTCTCCTCCACCGGGCACCCCTTCATCGCCTTCCGGCCGCGGGTGGCCGACCGCATGATGAAGGTCCACCGCCAAACCCAGATCGTGTACCCCAAGGACGCGGGCTGGCTCGTGTTGGCCCTGGACCTCTTCCCCGGGGCCCGGGTCATCGAGATGGGCACGGGCTCCGGCGCCTTCACCATCCTCCTGGCCCAGCTCGTGGGGCCGCAGGGGAAGGTCTACACCTACGACCGCCGGCCCGACTTCCTCTACAACGCCCTCCAGAACATCAAGAAGCTGGGGTACGCCGAGCGGGTGGAGGCCCAGATCCTCACCGCGGGCGAGCCCTTCCCCGTGCGCGAGGTGGACGCGGTCTTTCTGGACCTGCCCACGCCCTGGGAGGCCATCCCCCCGGCCCGGGAGGCCCTGGCCCCCGGGCGCCCCCTCGCCCTCCTTGTGCCCACCGCCGAGCAGCTCAAGCAGGCCGTGAAGGCCCTCGCGGAAAACGGCTTTGTGTGGATCGAAGCCGTGGAGATCCTGGAGCGGAGGATGCTCGTGCGGGAGCGGGAGGGCGTGCGGCCCCTGGAGCGCATGGTGGGCTTCACCGGCTATTTGGTTTCCGCGCGCAAAGCCCTCACTTTTCATGCTTCGAGAGCAGCCGTGGAGCCAGAAACAGAGGGAATTGAGCTAACCACGGAGGAGTAGCTAAAAGTAGCTTGCGTTCCTCAGGTCCGATTCCACCAACAAAGCCTTGGATTCGACTTCGTCCTCTGTGAAAAAGTCGCCGTTCTCCGGGCAAAGCTCCGGAAGCATTATCAAGGAATCCCTCGTAAATGAGCGCTTAGAAAACGTTACATCACTTAGGAACATGAAAAAATGGAGAGGCTGGGCACCCCAAACATTCCTTACCGTAACGCGGACATTCGGGGCAATAAGCGCCACAGGGAGCGCGATCCGCATCTCCAGCGGGGGAAACGCGCGGTTCCATTTGTAATGGAAAAGCTGGTTGATCGGTTACATACACTGCTGCGCGCACCAAACCCAACGTAACCGCGGGGTTCTCTGCCACCGCCTCTAGCCACCAAGCACGATCAGCCTCCAGGTAAAAAACTCCGACCACCATGCGGCCGAAAGCGGAAAGGAAATAGACGTAGGGGCAGCTCGAGAAAACCTCAGCTATTTTTGCCGCCGCCGCTTCCGTGGGAGCCTCGCCCAAAAGAAGATAGCACTTCTGCGCGTTCACCGGTTCTTCCATAGATGGTACAACTCCTCCAGCGCCGGCTTGAACCGACGAGAAAAATCAGCAACGCTCTTTGGCTCTGGTTCATTGTATACCGTAATGTACGGAATACGCGTATTTTGTATAGCCAGATATCCTGCGTCACCGGAAGCGAGGTTATGCCAGTCGTCGCTCTGATAGGTGTGGAGCATTTCCTCCTCGGGCACAGAGTGTGTAAGAATGCCATCTCGATGGTCACGATCATAACGCGCCCGATTTCGGCGAAGAGACTCAGCAAAGGAAACGTGGAGGTAGAGCACCGCACTTTGAGCCAGGACATCGGGGTCCAAAAGGGAAAGGGCTCGGCGGTAGGCAGCAGGACCACCACGGGAAAATTCCACCACCACGGTTTCCCCCGTACGTCTGGAAGACTTGCGGAGCTCCGTGTTCAATCGGAAGAGCAAAAAGTCCCAAATCCGGTCGCAAGCCACAGCATAATTTTCTTCTGCGCGGCGAGAAAAGCGTCTCTCACATCCCAAGGCTTCCCAAATGTCGTCTTCCTGAAACTTTTCCCAAAGGAAAGGGAAGTCGTCGATTACGCGCAGAGCGCCAATGTGGTAAGCCTGGGCGCGCTCGAACGCAGGCAATAAGGATAGAAAATTGATCAACTCCGATTTTCCAGAGGCGGGACGGCCTAGGAGTATTAAGTACGGGAAAACATCAGTCTGAGGACGGCTCGAATAAACTAGTCCAAGAGCGCGAACAACAGCAGATACAGCCTCTTGCGGAGAGCAGTCAGCGTTTATGACCTCCACGCGGTCCTTCCGCCGCGCGTGCCACGCGGAAAGCCATGCCGCCATGGGGGCCAGGATTTCTTGAGGTACGGCATAGCGCAGGTCCCCCCGGGCCATTTGCCGCACAAGGGAGACCTCTATGGGCACCTCCAGTCTAAGAAATAGGTCTGGCCAGAGGAGCTGTCCTTCCAGTCGCTGAAAGGCCTCCAGGAACTCCGCATCGCCCAAAACTGCGGAGTACGCAGCATGCACAGCTAAATGAGAATCTTCCAAAACCATTTTCTTCTCGCTTAACGCGCGCCGAACGAGGGCTTGTCGCGCGGGCAGGCTTTCCAGGATTGCTTTGGTTAGTTGGGATCTGGCGTGACAAAGATCAATATTTTTCCGCTCGACTACCTCCTTGACTAGTTCCGGCAGGACAAGAACCTGTTCAGGAAAGTATAGCCTGAGGAGAGCGAGTACCTCGCTTTTTCCTGCAGCCGGCAAACCTTCTACAGCAACGTACATGGTTACAAAAATAAGTGGGCGGAGGAGGACTTGAACCCCCGACATCTCCCCCGTGAAGGGAGCGCTCTACCTGCTGAGCTATCCGCCCGCGGATTTCATTTTAGGGTGGAGTAGGAATGGACTCAACCCTTGAGGGAACCGGCCAAAAGGCCGCGCATGAAATACCGACCAAGAAAAACGTATACCAAAAGGGTGGGAAGGGCGGCGAGCAGCGCACCGGCCATCTGCACATTCCACTCCACGATGAACGAGCCAGCTAAGTTGTTCAGGGCCACAGTTGCCGGCTGCACAGCAGGGTTCTGCGCCACTGTGACGGCAAAGAGAAAATCATTCCAAATGGACGTGAATTGCCAAATGAGCACCACAGCAAAGCCTGGAAGAGATAAAGGCAGCATGATGCGCCGGTAGACCCCAAGGAGACCAGCCCCGTCGATTCGCGCCGCCTCCACAAGCTCTTTGGGAACAGTAGCATAATAGTTGCGAAAGATGAGGGTGGTAATGGGGATACCGTAAATCACGTGGGTTAAGATGAGGCCGGGAATGGTTCCATAAAGACCAATCGCGCGGAGGGTCTGGACAAGGGGGATCAAAACACTCTGATAGGGGATGAACATGCCAAAGAGAGCAAGGGTAAAAATGGTGTTCGCTCCGCGGAATTGCCAGCGGGCGAAAATGTAACCATTTAGGGAACCCAATGCCGCGGAAATGACGGTGGCCGGAATAACCATGATTACGCTGTTCAGAATATTGGAAGCCAAACCTTGATAACCCATTCCTCCAAACAAGGCGCGGCGAAAGCTTTCCAAGGAAAAAGTTCGTGGAGGGTCCCACATCCGATACAAATTCACTTCCGCAAAGCTCTTTAGGCTCGTGGCCACAAGGACATAAACGGGCATGAGGTAATAAGCGGCGAATCCGATGAGGAGAAGATACAGAAGCAACCGGAGTGGCCGGATCTTCACGCCTCCACCTCGCGCCGCAAGCTATACCGTAGGTAAGGGACGATGAGCAAAGAGACGATGGCTAAGAGAATGACGGCAATTCCCGCCCCTTGGGCAAAGCGGTTGGCGCGGAAGGTTAACTCCCACATAAAATAGGCGGGAACGTCACAAGAATAACCAGGGCCGGGACCAGTCATGGCCACCACGAGGTCATAAATCTTGAGGGAAATGTGGCCAAGGACGATTAACGCGCCAAAAGTTATCGGGCGAAGCATCGGAAGAACGACAAAACGATAGATTTGCAATTCCGTAGCACCATCCACCCGCGCCGCTTCCCGTAATTCTTCCGGGATCCCCCGCAGGCCCGCAAGATACATGGCCATGACGTAGCCGGACATCTGCCAGATCGCAGCGATGGCTACGGCGATGATCCCAATGCGAGGGTCTGTGTACCAACCGGTTTTCAAGAACCCTAACCCCATTGCCTCCAAAAGGCGGTTGATCCCGGTGCTGCCCATCTGCGGGCTGCCCGGATTGAGGAGCCAGCGCCATACTACCCCCGTGACGATGAAGGAAAGGGCTAATGGGTAGAGATAAATCGTGCGAAAAAGTCCTTCCGCTTTGATACGGCGATCCAAAAGAACAGCAAGAAGAAAGCCAAGGATAAGTGAGCCCCCAACGAATAAGCCTGTGAAAACGCCGAGGTTCCGCAAGGTGATGAGAAAACGGGGGTTTTGAAAAAGGCGCAGATAGTTAGCATGCCCCACGAAGGTGTAATCGGGCACTAATCTATTCCAGTTAGAAAAGGAGACATAAGCCGTAAAGCCGATGAATCCGTAGACAAAAATGAGGATGGCCAATGCTGAGGGGAAGACGATGGCAATGCTAAGAAGTGCATCGCGCTTTAATTTAAGACGCATGACAAGAAAAGGGCCCGGCCCAAAGGCCGGGCCCATCCCCATCCATCTTTACTTCCTCAAAGCGGCTTGAGCAGCCGCAACTAGAGCCGCTTGCGTGCCAGTTACGTCCTTGGTCACGAGGAAGAGGTTGATGGCGTCCTTGAAGTCCACCACCCAGGACTCCGGCGCGGCCGCGCCGT
>JANXBC010000077.1 GCA_025060555.1 Candidatus Bipolaricaulota bacterium | reverse complement strand
AGGAGGCATTAGAGGGGGCTTTCGACACCCGCCTGTGCCGCGGGCTCCACGAGTGCCCTTACCTTCCCGAGGAACTTCGCTCCAAGGTGCTTAAAGCCCTCGCCCATTACCGGGAGAGCAAAGATCTCGCGGCCCTTCAGGATCGGACATCCTTTCGGAATCTGATACGCAGGTTGCGCGGATAGAACTTGCTTCGCGAGGGGACGCCGGCTCCCCGCCGCAACCCGGCGGGGGTTAGGCCTTCCGCGGCTTCTCACCCTCTCCCGCGCCCCTGTGGGTCGCCCGGCCGTCGGGGCGCGCCCTAGGAGGCGCGAGAAGGGTGAGGGGGAAGCCATCCTCTCACCCCTTCCTTCGACGGGGGAGAGGGGTACGCATTCCCGCCGCGCGTCGTCAATTCCCCGCCATCGCTTTATCGGTTGCCGTCCCTCTCCGAGTGGGGGTAAAGGCGGTGCCTAGTGACGCGTGAAGGGTGATGGGTGGGCCCCTCCCTCGCGAGGGAGGCGGATCCCTAGGGGGAGGGCGCATTTTTCCTGTCCCGCGTTACCGATCACCCATCACCGTCTTTTCAGTCACAATCCCTTTCAGGGTGGGGATGGGATTTCCACCCCGGCCGCGGAAAGCCCCATCCCTTGCGGCCTCCGCCGCCGGTTCCCGCGAACCTCCCAAAAAACCCGTTTTCCCTTCCAAGTTTTTTTGAACCCAAAGGCCCCTCTTTTGCGGCTTTTTCCGCTTCCAAACCGACTCCCGCGAACCGCTTAGGAGCTCCCCCACTGCTCTCGGTCCGCAGAACCCTCTTCACCTTTCACAAGACCGCCGGCCTTCCGGGGACGATTGTACGCCGCCGTTCCCTTGTGCCAAGGGCATGGCGCGATCGCGACTCTTGCGCCTTTCGCATAAACACGTCGTCATCGTGGAATCCTCTCCCCTAGATAATTCTTGGAAGCTGCTCTTTGGCATGAGAGCCACGTGGTCTATAACATCCTTTTCTCCCTCGCCGAGGAGACGATCTGCCTGAACAAGGAAAAACAGGCAGAGATGAAAAGCTTGTTTGCTTGGTTTGAGGCCGCGCTTCAGGTCCAGCCCGATAAGCACGGCAACACGGGGGTCGAGGCCCTCACGGGCAAAACCCTGCTCAAGAACCATGACGCTCAGAAGAGTCCGCGCTGTGCCGATGGAGGAACTTCCGCTTGAGGTTAAAGAGTTCAGGGACCGCCCAGATGCTGATGGGGCCCCGGAACAAGCTTTGATCTTGCCCGGCCTTGAGTTCCCAACCCTTGGCGTCCGGCTCCCCCGGGCCTACGTGAGGTTAGTCGAACAGCCGTTTGGTCTTCTTGGTACAGACTTCCTTGCCAACTTCCGGATGGAGTTTGACCCTCGTAAGAAACAAGCAGTACTGACCCTTATCGGCACTCTGGGCTAGCTATCCGACAGCGGGGTGTCCTTTTCTCGCTCATCCAACACGGTGGAGTTGGCTGGCCGTGGTTAACCCTTTCATCGGCGCGGAAACTCGGATGGTGCAGGCTATCTGCCCCAGTCGGCGCGCGGGCTCGAACGGCCGCGCACGTAAACTTCTGCAGAAACCGCGGCCACACATCCTTCCGCAGCAGCAATGACAGCCTGGCGAAAGCGCTTGCAGCAAACGTCCCCCGCAGCGAATACACCCGGCACAGATGTGCGCATCCCCTCGTCCACCTGCACACAACCGCCCTCGCCCAGGCGAACTTGTCCACCCAGGAAATCCACCACCGGAGCCGTCCCTTGGAGAAGAGGGAACACGCCAGCCACAGGGATGATCTCCTCGCTACCTTTCGTGGCGACCCGAATGGCCTCAACTTTTTCTTTCCCCACGATTTCGAGGATGCGCGTACTAATCCGCACCTCCACATTAGGATGCCCCTTGAGCTCTTCCCAAAGCTCGGGCGGGACGAGCGCGTTGGTGCTAGGGACAAGGAAGAGCACGCGCGCAGCAAACTTGGCGAGGGAAAGGGCTTCCTCTACGGCCTCACCGGTATTCCCAGCCACAGCCACCACTGCGCCGCGAAAGAAGGGCGCATCGCAGGCGGCACAGTAGCTCACCCCGCGGCCGATGAGACGTTCCTCGCCGGGAAGGAACTGGTTTCGGCCCATGGCCCCGGTGGCCACGATCAGGGCCTTGGCCTGGTAGGTCCCGGAGGCGGTCCAAACCTCCTTTGGGTCCCTTAGGACTTCCGCCTGTAGGACTTTTTCCTTGCGGAATTCTGCGCCGAAGGACTGGGCCTGTTCCTGGATACGGCGGACGAGCTCTGCTCCGGAGATGGGCCCCGGAACGCCAGGAAAATTCTCGATCCTTTGGGCGCGGCCGGCGGCGCCCTCATATACGCCTTTGTCCAAAACAAGGGTGCGAAGCCCAGCCCGCGCCGCATATAAGGCAGCCGTCGCCCCTGCCGGCCCTCCCCCAATCACAATCACCTCATACACTTCTTCCTTCCCCAGGATCGCGCTCATGAACTCCTTTTACCTTCACAGATCCTGCGGGGCCGTCTCGCCTTCCTCAAGGGGTGTGTGGCCCCGGAGACGCCGGCTTTTCCAACCCTCATCCTTCGCCACGAGCTTGAAGGCCCGGCGCAAATGGGGGTAAAAATGGATCCCCCACAAGCTCTGCGGCCGAAGCTTCCACCACTTCGACCTTAGTCACCCCCTTCTCCTTAGCCTGGATGAGATGGTAGCAACCAGGGCCAGCGAGTCCACAAGGCCCAAGAGCTCTTTGGTTTTACGGGGCAAAGACGCGTCCGCATACACGGCGAAATCCAGGGCTGAGAAGCGCTTGATGGGAAGGTTGGCTTCTTAAAGCACTAGAGCATAAAGTCGTTCCTGCTTGCACTCAAATTCCTCGCGCTGGCCCATTTCGCCTCCAAATAGAGCTTGAAGGCCATTGCATTGTTCTTCTTTAGCGCCGCAGTGGCAAAGACCAAGGTGATCGGACCCTGCCGTATGAGCCTTAGAAGCTTTTCCAAAGCCGCGGAATTTTGCGCGAGCTCCGCGTGGTAGCGCGCCAGGAACTCCGGCCAGCGCTCCGGCGCATGCCCATACCAGCGGCAAGGCTCAGTGCTGGGAGCAACCTCCCTAAACCATAACATCGATTTTCGCCTTCTCTTTGGAAATCCCTCGCGGCCAAAAACCGATCGACGAGAATGCGGAGGCCATCGTTTTCCTCTACCGGCTAATACACGCGCTTGATCTTTATCTCCGGCATACCCTCCCTTTTAACTCGTAATCCGCACCACAAGCTTATGAGCTAGTTCTTTCGCTGTCTGGATGTCCTCTTTATCCGGTTGGCCGTGGACATCCACGGCGCCCAAACTGGCTAGGGCTTCTTGGGCGTAATGGACGGCTCCGCCAGCCCAGCCGTGGGAGCTCAAAATGAGGGCGAAGCGAAGGGGAGGCTTAAGGGTGCGAATCAACGCCAAAGCGAAGGCCGCCATGGGATGAAGCCCGCCCAATACTGTGGGCCCACCAAACACAAGTGCGCGGCTATCCACAAGATCAGCTCGCGCAAGGTCATGAACTGCCAAATCAAGACCAGCTAAGGATAGCTCGCCAATCGCTGTCTCTAAAAGCTTTTCCGTAGCACCCCACATGCTGACGTAGACCACAAGAACCTTGGCTTTCATTTCCCCCGCTCTCCGTCTGCGGTACCGAGCGAGGACAGGATTGGGATTACGCCAGACAAGGTCGTGGCCAGGAGCAATCATAGCTGGAGTTCTAGGGGTTTTTCTGAAGGGCAAAGGGGCCGTAGGAGGCTGCCTAATTCCGGTAGACATCAGGGCTGCCGCGGGCCTACGCCGCGGTGGTGGGACTCCTCCGGTTGTGGATTTGTTAGGGCACCGCGTTTATGATCCTACGCCAGGGGGAGAAAAAAATTAGGGGGCGGCCCGTGGGCCGCCCCCACACCTCTAGTTAGCCGGGAAGGGTTGTCCCACGAGCACGTCCACCTCGATCCTTACGTAGAGCTCGCCTCGGTAGCGCCGGAAGTCGGGGGTGCGATGCAGCAGGCGATCCACGCTGAGCCGTACCAGGTTGTCCAAGGTGAGCCTTAGCTCTTTAAACTCTTGCCAGGTCATGGTGGCGCCAGCGTAGTAGACGCGCCCGCGATTGGCGAGCTCGGCCTCAAGAGTCGCATATAGGTTTTGTATAGCCTTCTCAGGACTCTCTAATTCCTTGGCCCGCGCAAAGGAGGCGAGCGTCACGGGCTCAAAGAAGATGAAGCGGTCGGGGAGGTCGCGGCGCAGGCGGCGGGGCGCCCCCACTGGGCACGGAAGGCCGTGATCGCGAAAAAGTGGGATCAGTTCCGTCCCCTTTGGCTTGAGGCGGGAAAGGTCCAGGTCAAACTCCCTCCTGACCTCCGGACCCAACGCCACAAGACGCTTGACTCCCACGAAAACACCCTCCTTTGCTCCGGAACATGGCCGGAGCCAACAAGCCCGGAAAACCCGGGGGCCTCACGCCTCACTCACAGCAAACGCATTCAGAAGAAGGGGCAGAAGATCGTCACCCGAGTACTTCAGACCTAGGCGGTCTCCACCTCAGATGGGCGACGCAAGTCTCTATTTACGACACCCTCCTGACCTTGTCAAGAGGGTCTGCTGACGCCGGGCTTTCGCAGCGCGGACGGCGCAGTGGCTCACCTCTCGGTCCAAAGCTCCTCCACGAGCTCGAAGGCCCGGCGCAAATGGGGGATGACGATGGACCCGCCCACCACCAGGCCCACGGCCAGGGCCTCCACCACCTCCGCCTTCGTCACCCCGGCCTCCTTGGCCTGGATCAGGTGGTAGCTGATGCAGTCGTCGCAGCGCAGGACCAGGGAAGCCA
>JANXBC010000076.1 GCA_025060555.1 Candidatus Bipolaricaulota bacterium | reverse complement strand
CGTGTGCCGCGCACGCGCATCCACGCTTCGTCGCACCAGGCGTATGAAAGATCCCAAACAATGGAGGCCGTTTTCGGGGGCATTTCCATGTAGAACGAAAACGGATCAGCCTTGAACCCTTGCCAACCGTAGCGGGAGACGATGTGGTATTTATACAACGCTCCCGGGCCCACCCCACGCACAAAACCCTCCCAAATCCCGGATTCGCCGCGGGGCCGCAGCGGCTCGCGCCCGGGCTCCCAGGCATTGAAATCGCCCACCACTGATACGGCTTCGGCGTCGGGAGCCCAAACGGCAAAATAAGTCCCGACTTGTCCACGCCAGCGGATCGGGTGGGCACCGAGCACTTCGTACAACGAAGAATGGTTGCCCTCGTTGAATAACCAAAGGTCCTCATCGGTAAGAAGCGAAGGTTGCCTACCTCTTTCCACCACGCAGCGGTCTTGCATCTATGAAAAATGTTACCAGGCTTTCTTGCCAGGGGGAGGACAACCGCCTAAGATGAAGATATGTTAAGCGAAGCGGAAGAAAAACGCATTCCCGAGCGAATCCGTGGCCTTGTGGACTTGGCGCACAACCTTTGGTGGACTTGGCACCCACGGGCGCGGCGATTGTTCCGGGCCCTTGATTACCAGGCTTGGCGGGAGAGCACGCACAACCCGGTGCTCATGCTCCGTCTCATCCAACCCGCAAGATTCGTGGAGGCTTCGCAGGACCCAGAGTTTCTGGCCCTCTACGACGAGGTGATGGCCGAGTATCAGGCAGATCTCTCTCGTCCTAGCCTGGATTTTCCTGGTCCCATCGCGTACTTCTGTGCGGAGTTTGGTGTGCACGTTTCCCTACCAATCTATGCCGGAGGCCTGGGGATCCTCGCTGGCGACACCCTCAAAGAGGCGAGCGATATGGCCCTGCCCATGGTGGGTGTAGGTCTTGTTTACTCTCAAGGGTACGTCACCCAACGTATTCGTGAGGACGGTTGGCCGGAGGACGTCCACCAGGTGTTGGATCATTCTGCTCACCCCCTGCAGCCGGTGCTCACGGCTCAAGGGAGGCCCCTCACCCTTTCCATCCCGGCGTTCGATCCGCCGCTCAAGGCCCGAGTATTCCAAGCACGCATCGGCCGCATCCCCCTCTTCCTTCTCACCACCGATGTGGAAGAAAACGCCCCCTGGGATCGCGCCATCTCGCAACAACTTTACACCACCGATTTGGAGCAAAGGCTTAAGCAAGAGTGGGTCCTAGGTGTGGGAGGGATGCGGGCTCTGAAGGAGATGGGGATCAGCCCGGCTGTTCTGCATTTAAACGAGGGTCACCCCGCGTTCGCCCTTTTGGAGCGCATCCGTCAGTTCATGGACGAAGGGCTCTCTTTTGCCCAGGCTATACAAAGGGCCCGGGAAACCACGATCTTCACCACCCATACCCCTCTTCCTGCGGGAACCGATGTGTTTCCTTTTTCCCTTTTGGATCGCTATCTTACCCCTTATTGCCAAGCCCATGGTCTTCCCCGCGAAGCCCTGCTTGAGCTCGGCACTCACCCCAAAGATCCGGGTGCTGGGTTCAATATGACCGTGTTTGCTCTCAGGCTTTCGCGTTACGTGAACGGGGTGAGCCAAAAGCACGCCGAGGTAGCCCGAAAAATCTGGGGCGGGATAAGTTTTAGGGGGGAAGAAGTAAACATAGAAGCTATCACGAACGGGATACATCTCTTCACCTGGATTGAACCCCTGCGGGTCCAGCGCCTTTTGGACAAATATTTGGGGTCAGACTGGAGGGAAAGTCCTGACGATCCCGCGGTTTGGGAAAGGGTAGAAAAAATCCCTGATGAGGAGCTTTGGGCGGTGCATTTGGAGCGTAAAGAGGCCCTGATCAGTGAGCTTGCGGCGCGGGCGAGAAAACGTTGGCAACAAGGGGCACCCGCGGCCAACATTTTGGCCTTCGGTAGCCTCCTCGATCCGCATGCCCTCACCCTGGGGTTCGCTCGCCGGTTTACGGCTTACAAACGTCCCGATCTGCTGCTTTATGATCTGGAACGATTACGCAAGCTCGTCACTGACCCCCTAAGGCCGGTACAGATCATCTTCGCCGGCAAGGCCCACCCCGCAGACATCGAGGGCAAGCGCCTCATCCAAAAAGTTTTCCGCTTGGCTAAGGATCCGAATTTTGCGGGAAGGATTGCATTCGCCGAGGAGTACGACCAGCACCTGGCCCGCTTCTTGGTGGCTGGGGTGGATGTATGGGTCAACACCCCTCTTCCACCTCTGGAGGCGAGCGGCACAAGCGGGATGAAGGCCAGTGTCAACGGTGTTCCTCACCTTTCCATCCTGGACGGATGGTGGTTGGAAGGCTATACCGGCACGAATGGTTGGGGCTTTGGCGAAGGGGAGATCCCTGGTGATCGTAATGCCTGCGACGCGGGGAATCTCTACCGTCTGCTGGAAGACCGGGTGATCCCTCTCTATTACGAGCGCGGCCCAGACGGCATTCCTCACGGGTTCGTACGGATGATGAAGGAGGCGATGAAAACTGTGGCTCCGCGGTTTTGCACTCGCCGCATGCTCCGCGAATACCTGGAGAAGTTTTATAAGCCAGCAGCAGTGAGGACGGAGGTCCCGTGACCATCCTCCTTGTTGGACTGGTGACGCTGGGTGCGTTCGGCACTGAACTGGTCTTCCTGCGGCCGGTCACATGGCTTGGCGATCTAGTAACCACAGAGAATAGCGTCCTCATTGGAACAATTGGGCAAGTAGTGGAGATGACTTATGAGGGAAAAACCTTGCGCACGCTTTCCTTCCCTGCCGGGCAAGTACAAGCACTGGCCTTGGGCCAAGGGTACCTTTGTGCTGGAGGTTGGGATTTCCTGCGCTTGTGGAGCTGGCCAAAAGGGGAACATGTTCGCGATATACAAGGGTTTGGGATTATGGTGCGTGCCGTGGCCCTTGCCGCTGGCCTTGCCCTCGTCGCCGGCAGTGATGGTCAGGTCCGCGCCTTTTCCCTCACGAGCGGCGAACTCTTGTGGAGCCTGCGCGCGCATGAGGGGACGATTTGGGGGATCGCCGCCGGTGCCGAGATTTTTGCCACAGCGGGAAGCGACCGCGCTGCTCTCTGGCACTTGAAAACCCGCGCGGAAGCTTTTTCCTTTCCTGGACGAGCCTGGGATGTGGCTTTCTCTTCCGATGGATTCTTACTGGCTGGTGGGGTGGGAAAAATCCTTAAAGTTTGGGATACCGCCTGCGGCCTCACCTTTTTCGAGGCTTGGGCCCACGAAAGCTGTACGGTGGCTGTCGCGTTTTCTCCGGATGGGAAAATGGTGGCCACCGGCTCCTTGGACCAGACCGCGGCTCTTTGGGATTTGGAGAAGGAAGTTCTTGTTCAACGAATTCGTGGTTTCACAAGCCTCGTCACCGCTGTGGGGTTTAGTGCGGATGCGGGATTCCTCGTTGCCGGAGGAGAAGATGGAACCCTCGCCATCCTCCGGCTTCCCTAACCATTCCCTGGTAATCCAGTCATTTGTGCATAGAATTTTGTGATTTACCGAATCTTTGTTTTTGGTCTATAGGAGGAGGTCGTGTACCAAAGGCGGGTTCAAGTCACCGGCGGTGGGACATATCTTGTTACTCTGCCGAAGGAATGGGCTACGGAATTGGGGGTGGAGCAAGGTAGCACCCTTTCCCTTGTCATTACCCGTTCCGGTGGACTTTTGCTTCTTCCTCCGGCGATGCGCGAGCGCAACCGGTGCCAAATAGTCATGGACGGGAAAACATCGGTCCAGCTCTTGCGAGACATCATCGCCCATTACATCGCCGGGTACGAGGTGATCGAGGTGGTGGGGAGGCGCATTCGCCCCGAGGAGCGGCGCACGATCCGGGAGATTGCCCAATCCCTTGTAGGGATGGAAATACTTGGCGAGACCCAATCTGCGGTGACTTTGGGCTGTGTGGCCAACGTGCGGGATTTCCCTGTGGACGGCACCATCCGCCGGATCTATAGCATCACCGAGGCCATGTGGGAGGATGCCCTCCAAGCTTTCCTCAGCCGCGACGAGGAACTCGCCCAGGACGTGGTTGAGCGGGACGGAGACGTGGACCGCTTAGCCCTCCTTGTGGCCCGCCAATTCGGCCTCCTTTTGCGGGACCTCCTTCTGGAGGAGGAGGTGGGGCGAGCCCGCCAGGAGTTTTGGCACTATCAGAGCGTATCCGACCAACTGGAGCGGGTAGCGGACCACGCGGTGAAAGTATGCCGCGCTGCTTTGGCCCTGGTTTCCTCCCCCCTGCCAACCTTTGGCGATCGCCTGCGGGAGCTGGCCCAAGTGTCACGCGGGGTCATCGCCGAGGCCATCCGCGCCTTCGCGGAGCGGGATCCCGCGCGGGCTAATGCCGTCCTGGAGGGGAAGGAGCGGCCGGAGGAGGTCTGGCCGTGGGTGCAGGCCGCGGCCCGGGACCAGCCGGAGAATGCCCTCCCCCTCTCCATCGCCGCCGATAGCCTCCTGCGCATCCGCGAGCACGGCTACAACATCGCCGAGACGGCCCTCGATATCTCCGTACCTTCGCCTCACTATATATAGTTTGCAGACAACCATAACACCTTGAGAGCACGATATATCCCATTAGGAAGAACTTCTGCTCGCGTCCACCTTGTCCTGCACTCCACCTGTCATATAATGGCGCTGAAAAATCTATATAGCAAGGAGGCAAAATGCGTAGAGCGTGGTTTGCATTGTGCGTTAGTGCCGTGTTAACCCTACTGAGCTCGGCCCAGCCCACCCTCCCCCGGGAGGCCGTGGCCATCGTGGTGGACGGCTCCAGCACCGTGGGCCCCATCGTGCAGGCCGCGGCCGCGGAGTTCGTCACCCTCCACCCCCAGGCCCGTCTGGCCGTGGGCATCAGCGGCACTAGCGGCGGCTTCCGCCGCTTCCTCGCCCAGGAAACCG
>JANXBC010000075.1 GCA_025060555.1 Candidatus Bipolaricaulota bacterium | reverse complement strand
ACCGTGGGGATAACCAAGGTCGTTATCTCCACGTGCACCCCAAGGCTTTTGAAGAGGCGTGTATTCTGTATCACCACTTCGAGTTCAGCCCCACAGAAATGCTTCACAGCCGCTAGGCCTCCCTTCCAATCCACATTGACCCCGTCAAGGCCAGCAGCAACCAGTGTCTCCACAGCCTCTTCGGTCATATAGCCATTTGTGACGAAGCTCGTGTGTAGACCAGCTTTGTGCGCTAAAGGGAAAACTTCCACCGCCCACTCTAAAAGGAGGGTAGGCTCATTGAAGCTCAGGGAGATCCCCTGGGCGCCCATCGTTTTCGCTAGGTCCACGAACGCCTGTGGGGAAAAATAACCCTCGCCCTGGTCGGGCGCGGGCAAGCGCTTGGAAATCTCCCAGTTTTGGCACCAGGGGCAAGTGAAATTGCAGGACCATGTGCCACAAGTGAGGGCCAGGTCTCCAGGGAAAAGGTGATAGAAGGGTTTCTTCTCCATGGGGTTGAGGGAGAGCGAGGAAAGGAGGCCGTAAACAACAGTATGGATGCGACCATTCCGATTCTCGCGGGTGCCACAGAAGCCACGTTGCCCTGGGCGCAAAAGGCAGCGGCGCGCACACGTCAAACAGCGGGCTTTCCCCCCGGTAACAGTTTCTTGCAGCAGCGCTTCTCGCACCCAGGGCTCCATGGATCTCCACCAGGATAGATTATCCGACCTCCCTCCACCTGGGCGAACGGCGAAAGTTCATGTTCCACAGTGTGGCCCAGATCCACGATGTGAATAACTTTGTGTCCATGAGCCACAAGCCAGTCAGAAAGAAGACGGCGATGGCACCGCCACCAAAACCGCTCGGCACAAAGGATGGCCACCCTTTTGGCTTGGCCCAGTGCAAACAGCTCTTCCACCCCTTTCTGGAATTCTTCGGTAAGCATGTGATCAGCATAGTTGCGGAAACCCGGGGAGTTCCAAGCTTTGTTGGGCGAAGCCTCGCCTAGCCCACTCCTCCGGTAACCACCAAGCTCTCTCCCCAACCACACATATTCAATGCCTTCTTCTCCCAGAACTTTAGCTAACGATTCCTTTGTGAAATGGGGAAAACGTTGGGAACGGGGAAAGGCTCGAACGTCCGCTACGACCTCGATCCCGTAGGCCTGAAGAATGCGAAGAAATTCTTCTTGCGACCGCGTCGAATGCCCAAGGGTAAAGAAATTCACAAAGGGAGTTTACCTCGCACGAGGTTAGAATGGGCAAAAAGAAATGGGCACCGAATGCTTCCCCCTTGCCACTCCGCCTGAGATTTTTAGCCACAGGCCGGCTGAAGCCTTTTCTTAATAGCAAATCATTGCGGGCGCCCCGCCGGAAATCAGAAGGATTAAGCGGCGATTATTCCCTGCAGTTTTAGTAAACGGGATTGTCAGAGCCACTTCGGCACCGTTCAATCCAGCATTCGCCCCCTTGACGTTTAGGCCAGTGCTGTCGTATTTAAAACCCATCCAAATCTTTATGTGGTGGAGGTGAAGGAATGGGAAAAACTGCTGTGCTGGCCTTGTTTTTTCTCGTATTAGGGGGTGGTCTTGGCTTTGCCCAAGCCCGCGAATGCCCCTGTTCTCCACAAGCCGCGCTTAAGTTCGAGATCGTGCTTACCCAAGAGGCTGCGGAAAGAATTGCCGCGCTTGGCCTCCAAGTCCCGGTAGTGGGGCGCGTTTATGTCATCCTAAGCCAGGATGGATCAAGTGAGCCCAGGGAACAGATCGATGTGACGGGCGTGCCGTTCTTTGGAAAGGACGTAGAGGGTCTTGCGCCCGGGGGAGCGGTAGTGATCGCCGACGGCGATCCCGCAGTACGAGGCTACCCCCTCCCCAGCCTCGCGGAGATCCCTCCTGGAGAGTACTACGTCCAGGCTTTCCTCAACGTGTACACCGTGTTCCACCGTGCCGATGGCCACGTGATCGCCCTCCACCAGGACGCCGGTGAGGGCCAAAATCCCTGGATCTCCCCAGGCAATGCCCATAGCCAAGTGCAAAAGCTCTTCCTTGACCCTGGGAAGCCGGAGACCATCCGCCTCCTTATCACCGAGGTCATTCCGCCCATCGAACCCCTCCAGCCGGGCGAGGTCCTCCAACAGGGCAACCCGCGGGACACGGCCTGGGTCAAATTCGTGAAGATCCAAAGCAAGCTCCTCACGGAGTTTTGGGGCCAGCCCATGTACATCGGGGCCAATGTGCTCCTGCCCAAGGGCTACGAGGAGCACCCCGACGTGTACTACCCCGTGATCTATCTCCAAGGGCATTTCCCCGGGCGCAGGGCACCATTTGGGTTCGTGGAGGGTCGCGGCGAGTTCTACAACTTCTGGGTCTCCGCTGAAGCCCCGCGCATGATCGTCGTGACCTTCCGCGATGCCACCCCTTATTACGACACCTCTTATTCTGTAAATTCCGCGAACCTCGGCCCCTATGGAGACGCCATTGTGTACGAGCTTATTCCCTACATCGAAGAAAAATTCCGGATCATTCGGGAGCCTTGGGCGCGCATCCTCGCCGGCGGCTCCACCGGCGGCTGGGAGGCTCTGGCCCTGCAGATCTGGTACCCCGACTTCTTCGGGGGCTGCTGGGCCTGGTGCCCCGATCCCGTGGACTTCCACTACTACCAGCTTGTGAACATCTATGAGGACGAAAATGCGTACTACATCAACCATGGCTGGGTCAAGGCGGAGCGGCCGAGCGCAAGAGAAGCTGATGGAAACGTAATTTTCACCATCAAACAGGAGGTCTACTGGGAGCAGGCCATTGGCTCGCGGGACCGCTCAGGCGGGCAGTGGGCTATCTGGGAGGCGGTGTTCAGCCCTGTAGCCGAGGACGGCTACCCCAAACCCATCTGGGACCCGGATACGGGCGTTATCGACCGAACGGTGGCGGAATACTGGCGGGAAAACTACGACCTCACCTACAAGCTCAAGACGCACTGGGAGACGCTCGGGCCAAAACTCGTGGGAAAGCTCCATATCACGGTAGGGGACATGGACACGTACTTCCTCAACGAGGCGGTATATCTCCTCAAGGAGTTCTTGGATTCCACCACGAATCCGCCGGCCAAGGCCACGTTCGAGTTCGGCTGGCGCAAGCCCCACTGCTGGCGCGGGGAAAGCCCATCACAGCCAGGCCAGCAAATTTCCTACGCGGAGTTTGTCAAAGTCGTGGCCGACTACATCACGAAAACCGCCCCAAAGGGCGCCGATACCACAAGCTGGAAGTATTAAGCCGCTCAGAAAATGAAGAAGGGGGCCATCCCGGCCCCCTTCTTTTGCATCACGTGAAACTATGGCCCTCAATCATAGTGCGGGCTCTCGCTTGCTTAGTCCATGATATCAGGCCTCCCAAAACATAGCGCTGTTCCCCAATAAAGGAGCGGATTTGAGGCGTTACGGCAGTTCTTGGCCGACTGCACGTTGGGGTTATCACAGCAAAAGCCGCTTGGCTCCATATTGGAGCCCACGGTCACCGCCGCAAGGCCATACGGCTGGCCAGGATGGTCGAGGTTCAAGGCATGCCCAAGCTCGTGCGCCAGGTGGTAGGAGTTAACCGCGCCGGTTTGACAGGGAGGACAGGGAGGGCACGTGGCGGGGCAGAAGCTTGGGCAGGGACATGGCGCGGGAACATTGAGCTGCTGATCACAGGTTACGATCTTCGCTGAAGCTGTACCCGCGGAGAAACAAGCTCCGCCACCCCAAGAGCAGGCAAACGTCATGCGCTCAACCACAAAGATTTCTACAGCATCGGCCACACTCACCTCAGCCCGCAAGCTCGCTGCCTCTGTCTCGCTCTCCAGCACTTTGTACGCCGGTTTGTTGAGATAGATGGGGTTATTAACCTCGAATTTGAGGCAGCGAACGGTGCCGCAGCGGGACCATAGCTCCGAAGCCCGGGTCATGAGGGTATTGAAGGCTACTCCAGTGCGGTTTGGGTCCGTAGGCCCGGTCCCGATGAACACAGGTTGAATCTTGAGAACCTGCGCCGGTTGTCTAAGCCTCGTCCAGTCAACCCTCACTCGCCCAACGAGGGAGATCTTACGGATGGAACCTAAAACAGCAGTGCTGAGTTCGAGCGTCAAATCTAGATCAGCGGTAGTGCCCCCTGTTTCCGCAACCTGCAGGGCTTCAGGAAAGCGGATGCTCGCCTTACCCTTCATCTCCTCCGTAAAGGACGGAAAGAGGTCCAGCTCTCCTTTCCCCTCGGCGCGGCGGAAGCCCTTGACCCGATCGATGAGCTCATAGTGCAGGACCATCTGGAACTCTGCGGATGCGCGCCCCGAACGCGGATCGTAGGAAAGCGGCTTCTCAAAAAGGTCAAACAACCTTAGGCTAAGAAGTCCGGAGTCCCCTTTCTCGGTAGGAACCCCTTTTGAGACCAGGTTGAACTCAACTAGATAGAGGGCAAGGCCTTTCTCGCCGGGGACAACGCGGAACCCAATGGTCCCAAAGAACTCCCCTCGCTGTTCCCCCTTATCCGTAACCACGGTCCCAAAGATCTCTTTGAAGTTTCCGGTGAGGTAGTATTCAGCACCCTGCTGACTGAATGCTGTCAGGCTGATGAACACACTTATGACTAGCCATACCCCAAAATACCGTCCCATTGAACCGCCTCCTTTAAATGATCAACAGGATATTTACACTTAAGCTGTGCTTTCAGTTTCATCACTAAAAAGTCAGCACCTCATGCCCTGAGCTGCGGGGTACACCCGCGGCTACCTCGCCAAACGCGAACGGGGCGGTGAGGAGAAGCTCAGCCGGAGACGTTGAGCTCCTCCATCCTCCCCGTGACCACGAAGATCACCCGCTCGCAGATGTTCGTAACCAGATCCGCGAAGCGCTCGAGGTTGTGGCTGGCCCACATGAGGTAGGTGGCCTGGGTGATGTTGCGGGGCTCCTGGATCATGAGGAG
>JANXBC010000074.1 GCA_025060555.1 Candidatus Bipolaricaulota bacterium | reverse complement strand
GGTCTATCAATGGCTCTTTTGGCCCAACCCGAGAGCTTACCCTCCGCACAGGCATACAGGAGGAGCTCTTCCCCCTAGCCTTTTCCCAGCCTGGCATCTATTGGCTCGATTTCTCCCTTGACGTTCCTGATGACCCTTATCCCCAGAACAATCGGTTTTCCTGGGTTCTGACCGTGGGGGAAATCCCGCCGATCTTGGTTGTGGGCGAAGGGGAAAGCGCGGTGGATTCCTTGCTCACTGGTGCTGGGCTCCCGTTTTGCCGCGTTTCTTCTCTTACGCTGCAAGACTTATCCCATGCCGGGGTAGTCATCCTTGACGACTATCCCCTGGGGTTTCTTGGGGTGAACATAGTGGAGGGGCTGCGCGCGTTTTTGGCGCAAGGTGGCGGACTTTGGGTCATCCAGGGGCGGCAGGCCTTAACTGGCTATGCTGGTCCCGTTGAAGAAATCCTTCCCCTGACCTTTTCTGTTCCTCAGGCGTTTCAGGAGGCACAGGCGACGATCGTTTTTGTTCTGGACCGTTCCGCTTCCATGGCAGGGCGCGCTGGTTCAATGACGAAGCTTGAGCTTCTCAAGGAGGCCGCCGCCGCTGCCGCGGAGTTGATTCCTGACCAAGACTGGCTTGGTGCTATCGCTTTCGACCGAACCCCGCTTTTGCTGGTTTCCCCCGCTCCTGCTTCCCACGCGAAACTCCAGTTCTTCTCAGCCTTGGCTGGTTTGACCCCAAGTGGGGGCACGGATGTTTGGCCTGCTGTGGAACTAGCGTTGGCCGCCCTTTCGCAGGTCACGGCGCGTATCCGCCACATCATCCTCGTCTCCGATGGCAAGACCGTGCGGGAGGCCCGGAATTTCCAAGTTCTGTACGACGAGGTGAGGGAAAGCGGCGTAGGACTGACAGCGATCGCCATTGGTCCAGACGCTGATCTTGAAGTGCTCTCCGGTCTGGCTCAGGCCGGGGGAGGCCAAGTGGTCGCGCTTTCAGATCCAACTCAGCTCCGTGCCGTTTTAGTTCAGGAAACGCGGAAGGCGCTGCGCCCCAGGTTCTTACAGGGGGAATTCGCCATCGTTCCCGGTCCCGCCGCCGGGAACCTTTCCCAGGTGGAGTTTCCCAAACTCCTTGGGTACAGCCTCACCTTCCCCAAACCCACGGCGGAAGTAGCCCTCCTAAGCTCGCTAGGTGACCCGCTTCTTGTGTTTGGCCGCTTGGGGTTAGGCCGGGTGGCCGTGCTCAATACCGATCTTCGTGGGATTTGGTCCAGGGAGCTAGTGAGTTCGCCAGCCCTGAGCGCGGTCTTCACGGAGGTCTTCGCGCGCCTCTGGTCTGAGCGACAAGCGGTGGAGGTGAGCTGGGATAGGGAAGCTTCTTCAATTCGGATCAGCTTGGACGTGGCCCAAGGCGGGCGCTGGGTCCAAGGGCTAAAGTTCACCGGCACCTTGACCGGTCCGAACACCCAGTTGCCCCTGTCCTTCAGACAAACTGCTCCTGGGCGATATGAAGCCGAGGCATTGCTTAAGAAGGCCGGGGTTTTCCTCCTGAGCTTTGCCGAGGAGCTTGGCCGATTTGGCGGGACGGTGGTGATCCCCTTGCCCTACTCCTTGGAGTTCGCCGAGCTTGGCGCGGACATGGCAACCCTGCGAACCATCGCCCGGCTCACCGGCGGAACGATCCTCGAGGACGAGGAGTTACCCACCGTACAGGGGGAGAGGCGGGAATGGGTACAGCTTTGGCCGGCTTTCCTTTGGGCCAGCGCGGGGAGTTTCCTCCTGGATTTGAGCTGGCGTAAGCTCAGAAACCTAAGAAGGGCACGAGTTTAGCTAGCTCTGGATCGGAAGCCCAATGGCGGAGCTCCGCGGCGACCGCAGCCGGGTTCCGCGTCTGCCAAACGCGTAGGGAACGCAGAGCTGCCCGCTGCACCTTCTCGTCCTCGCTGCGCACCATGTTCCTCAGGAGGATGAAGGCCCGTTTTGCCATGGGCGCAGGCAGCCGTGCCAGGCATTGCGCGGCGAGGACCCGCTTTTTCTGGTCCTCAGTGGCCCATTGGGCCAGGATCTCCAGCGCTTCCTCCGGGTAAGCCGGGATGAGCTTGGCTCGCAAAATACGGCGCGCTAAGGCCCGAATTTTCGGATCAGCATCCCAGAGGAGTGGGGCGATGAGCTCGAAAAGAAAAAGGGCACGGAAGGGATCCCTAGGGTCCACAGCCTTGGCCACGGCCTGGGCCATGACCTTGCGCACCTCGCGATCTTTATCCTCCGACCAGGCTCGCAACGCCGGAAAAACCAGGGCTCCGCCGTGTTCCAAAAGTTTGACAAGCTTCGCCGTGGCTTTGTGGCCATCCTTGCCCACTTCCGCTCGCAGTTCGTTCACGGCCTGGCTTATCAGCGTGGATTCCTGATCAATAACAGAAGAATCAGCCGAAACACCCCGGCCGGGCATGACGCCAGTGTAACCTCTATCACACTCGTCTGTCAAATCTTGCTTCCGTACAGGCTTATCGCGCCATCTACATCACGTAGCGCACAGTGTATCCCGCGCTTTTGGCGCACTCCTCTAAACCCCGCGAAAACGCAGTGTAATCAAAGGAAAACTGATAGCGCTGAGAAAGGAGAGCAAACCTCTCGGTGATTCTCCCCAGACGCTTGCGTGTGGTTTTGAATACCTCCACCATGCCGCCTATTCCCGTGTCGCTTGGAAGGCCAAAGCCTTTTTCCACAAGCTCAATGGTTACCTCCAGCTCTTTCTTGGTTTCTTTTGGCCGGAGACGGACGCGGAGGACTGCTTTTCGGCGCGCAAAGAAAACGGTGCGCGTGGCCAAAACCTTCTCGAACAACACTTCCTCGCCCTTCTCCCTCACTTCTCCACCTTGTTCCAAAAGCCAGGGAATAAGGATCTGTTTAAGATTTGCGCTCATCATGCTCCATAATAACCCAAACCAGTCCTCTCCACATTTGTCAAGCCGCAATAAGAGCGGTACTTTTTGTTCACAGGAGGTAAGGGTGCGCATTATCTTGGCGTTGGTCGTCTTGGGCGTAGGGGTTTGGGCGCAGGAGCCGCTTGGTATTGGCGGCGGGGGGTTCATGCCTGTTTTCCTTTTTCCAAACCTCCAGGAGTTGAACGAAGAGCTTTCCCAGGCGGGCTTTGGTGAGTTTGACTCGCCCTTGGTCCTTTGGGGTGGCTGCGGTTTTGGCGGGTTTTTGACGGGTTCGCGCTTTGGCGGGATGGGCTACGGGGGTGATATCACCGTTTCCTCGGGCGAAAAAAGCGCACAGCTTTCGCTCGGTGTGGGTGGGTTCGTGATGGAGCAAGGTCTGGTGGCGCAGGAGCGTGCCGCCCTTTCTTTGGGCCTCATGATCGGCGGCGGAAGCGCTGAACTTTTGCTAGTTTTCCACAAGCCAAGCTCCTTTGGGGAGGCCTTGGCTACCCCGGCCTCGACCTCTCTCAGCCGCGGTTTCTTTGCACTCCAGCCCTATGTGAGCGCCGAGCTTTTTCTCTTGGACTGGATGTTCGTCAAGGTGAACGTTGGTTACCTCTTCAGTTGGGGCGATCCCTGGGAGATAAGCGGAACTGCCGTGGCGGGCCCGCCTGGGCAGCTCAGCGCCATGGTGTTCCAGGTTTTCATCGTCTTCGGCGGGAAGGCCCCCGTGGAAGAGCCAGCGGGAGAATAAGTTGGGCATAATGTAGACGTTTTTGGTACCTTCTCTTTTCGCGAGGCTAGATACTTTCCTTTGTTCATTCTGTCTTTCACTACCCCCCACTGTGGCCTGTTCATTGACGTAGGCCGCGAGTTTTTTCTCGACGGGTTTGGTGTGGTGACTTCACCCCTGAGTTTTGTCCGACTTCCTTGGCCCTTTGGGCCTGGGCAGGTGCCTCCGAGCATGCTTAGCCGCCCCCAGAAAGAAATCCCTGGTGAGTGCACTGCAGTAACCCAACGTCATGCATTTCCGTGCTCCGCCCAAAAATGTATACTACAAAAAGGTGGTGGTTTGTGCCGCGGCGCAAGAAAGAGAGTGCTGAACGTCTCGATCTAGAGGATTTTCGGCATGCGGAGGCGCGAAGAAAAAATAACCCTCCCGCAGGTATTGCTTCCTCCTTCGGGGTTCGTGAGCGGAAAACGGTGCGCTACCAATACGATCCGCACCTAGATCCCCAGCTTGTCTGGGCTGGCAAAGCCGAGCGCACCTCGTTCGACGTAGATGTGGTTTCGCTCCACATCCATGAGTACGTTTCGCCCAAGGCCATTCTTCGCGCTGTGCAGCGGCCGGAACCCGCTCAACTGGAGCTTTTTGGGGAGACTCCACTTCCCGCGGACGCGCGGGTGGAGTTCTACCAACACGAGGTGGGCTGGACCAATCGGCTGATTCTAGGGGACTCGCTTTTGGTGATGAACTCGCTCCTGGTCAAGGAGGGCATGGCGGGCAAGGTTCAGATGATCTACATGGACCCGCCCTACGGCATCAAATACGCCAGCAACTTCCAGCCGCGGATCGACAAACGCGACGTGAAGGACAAGGACGAAGACCTCACCCGCGAGCCGGAGAAGATCAAACCTACCGCGACACCTGGAAGCTGGGCATCCACTCCTACCTCACCTACCTGCGCGACCGCCTGCTCCTAGCACGCGAACTCCTGACCGAGAGCGGCTCGATCTTCGTGCAGATCAACGATGAGAATATGCATCGAGTGCGATTACTGCTCGATGAAATTTTCGGAGCTGACAATGCTGTCGCCGTCATCTCGTTCAAGAAGACTGCTGGACTAGGGACCGTGACACTTCCGATCGTTTGCGATTATTTGCTTTGGTACGCGAAGAATGGTCAATGGTTGAAGGTCCGACCGATCTATGAGCCCAAAGAGATTGAGGAGGATGAAGCTTACGCCTTTGTAGAGTTTCCCGAAGGCCAACGACGAAGGATGTCGAGAGATGAACGTGAAACCATCACTCGGCTTGACAAGCAGGCGCGAGTCTATCGGCAACAAATCCTTTTGGCTGCCGGGTTGACTTCCACCTGTGTTTACCCGATTCAGTTTTGTGGTGAGAC
>JANXBC010000073.1 GCA_025060555.1 Candidatus Bipolaricaulota bacterium | reverse complement strand
GAGTCCGGTGGTCTTGTGGGAAATCTTTCTTATGCGCAAAAGAACTTGTTTGGTACCGCTCAGGATGTGTCCCTCACCCTTTCCCGCGGCCTGGGGGAGACGAAAGACACTACTTGGACTCTAAGCTACGTGGGCCGCTCTTTCCCGGTATTCACCCAAGTGCAATTGGACCTTTACCGAAAAGAGGAGGAAGCGCGGCTAGTCTTGGGCGGGGGCCTTCAGGTTGCCTATCCTGTGGCCGATTATCTAAACCTCACCCTGGGTTTCACAAGCGAGATCGCGACGAAGTTGCCGGACGAGCCCCTCCCCCCGCGAAACGCTATTACCCTTGGTTTTGTCTACGACGACCGCGATAGTCCGTTCTTCCCACGCACTGGTCAGCGGGGTCAAATTTCCCTAGAGAAGGCAGGAACGTTTGCCCCCGGTGTGGAGTATCTTTCGCTGAAGCTGGAGATGAGCAGATTTTGGCCGTGGGACTTGGGTGATTATCGGTGCGCGTTGGCCGTGCGCGGTCTTTTGCGTGCCGGATGGGACCTACCTGAGGATTACTGGTTCACCTTGGGCGGGGTAGACTCCGTGCGCGGGGCGAAGAAGATAACTACGGATCGCATGGCCCTTGTTAACGCCGAGTTCCGCTTGGAACTGACCCAGGGAGCATGGTTTGCGCCGTTTTTGGATTTTGGAGTGGATTTGCGTACAGGGAACAAAAAGTTTGCTCCAGGGCTGGAAGTAGCTGTAAATCTTGGTGGGATGTTCATCCGCCTTTCCGCCTCCTGGCCCAATGATCGCGAGCCCACGTGGGTTCCCGCCTTTGAGTTCGGGATGAGCCCGATGTTTTGAAGACAAGGAGGAATGATGAACGGGAAAATCGTGATGTTGACGGCAATTGGCGTCATCGGTGCTCTGCTCCTCGGTTTCGTTGGGGGAATAGTTGGGGGAATGGTATTCGGGCCGAAAAGCACGGACACATCTGGGTTGGCCAAAGACCTCGGGGCATTGCAGGCCCGCGTGCAGAGCCTTGAGGGGAAAGTCGCAGCCCTCCCCTCTACCTCTGGGGGGACATCCCTAAAGATAGCCGTTGTGGATGCGGAAACCTTGTTCACCCGCGTGTTTTTGCCCCAAGTTGCGGCGGAGCGCAATGCCCTGCAGGCCAAAGCTCAGGCTATCCAAGACCTCCAAAGCAAATACGCCCAAGGCCAGATCAAGCAAGATGCCTACCAGCAGCAGTACGCCAAACTCCAAGCTGAATACTTGCAAGCCCAAGTTCAGGTGAACATGTCCATGCTCAACAAAATGATCGCTTCCCCAGGCTTCACCTCCCTTCGCACTGACCTACAAAACCTCAAGGACCAGGCCAAACCCCTGGCAGACCAGGTGGAAACCTTGGTCAAGCAAGCCCAGGTTACAATCATCGACTACACCACCTTTTTCAACCAGCTTCAACAGCTGCAAACGGCCTTCCAGCAGGTGGACCAGCTTCTGACCCAGGTGGCGGCGGTGAAAATCCTGGAGATATCCCAGCAGGTCGCCCAAGAGCAGGGTTATGACATCGTGTTCAGAACAAAAGACGTGGTCATGTATCAACGCGCGCCAGCGGTAACCGACCTCAGCGCCGAGGTAGAGAAGCGCCTTTGGAACTTGTTCCCCACCAAGTGATGGATATCGAGGAACTCAAGCGGTTCTTGCCCCTGGGCTACCCTTATCTCCTCCTCGACCGGGTGCTCTCTCGGTCTGCGGAAGAGGTGGTGGCACAAAAGTGCGTGAGCGTGAACGAGCCTTATTTTCAAGGCCATTTTCGCCCACCTTTCCCCTCGATCATGCCGGGCACGATGATCCTGGAGGGGATGGCCCAAGCGGCCGGCTTGCTCCTTGAGGGGGGAAAGCTCGCGGTGTTAGCGGAGGTGGAGCGCGCCAGGTTCCGCCGACCAGTGGTTCCTGGCGAGCGCCTCACCTTTAGGGCGAGAGTCCTGAGGCGTCGGGGGCCTGTTCTCCAAGCGCAAATCCATGCTGAGGTTGAGGGTGAGCCTGTGGCGGAAGCCACTCTCACCCTGGTGGTACGCGATGCTCCCGCGGCTCGTTGAGTGCGTGCCTAACGTCTCAGAGGGCCGGGATAAGGAGGCTATCGAGGCCATGGCCGCGGCGATTCGCTCTGTGGCCAAGGTGCGCCTCCTGGATGTGCAATCCGATCCCGATCACAACCGAACTGTTTTCACCTTCGTGGGTGAACCGGAAGGCGTGGCGGAAGCCGTCTATCGGCTGTTCGAAACGGCCCTTCCCCGCATTGACCTCCGTGTGCATAGGGGTGAGCACCCCCGCATGGGGGCTGTGGATGTCGTGCCCTTTGTGCCCCTGCGGGGGGTGAAGATGGCTGACTGTGTGGCCTTGGCCAAGACTGTGGGCAAGGAGATTTGGGAGCGCTTTCGTGTTCCCGTCTATCTTTATGCTGAAGCGGCCACCCGGCCGGAGCGCCAAGACCTCTCGGAAATCCGCAAAGGTGAGTTCGAGGGCTTTTTCGCGAAGATCAAGGATCCCCAATGGGCTCCAGATTTCGGCGAGCCCATGGTGCATCCCACCGCGGGGGTCACCGCTGTGGGGGCCCGCGAGTTCCTGATCGCCTTCAACGTCAACTTGGGAACAAATGATCTTCGCATTGCCCAAGAGATCGCCAAGGCTGTCCGCTTTTCCTCCGGAGGGCTTCGCTACGTGAAGGCTTTGGGGATGGTTCTGAAAGAACGAGGCCTAGTTCAAGTCTCCATGAACCTCACGAATTTTCGGAGGACCCCAATTCCACGGGTTTTGGAGCTTGTACGGCGGGAAGCTCAACGGTTCGGTGTTCCCGTGGTGGGAAGTGAGATCGTCGGCCTCATCCCTGAGGAGGCCCTCGTCCAGGTAGCCGAATACTATCTCCAGCTGGAAAATTTCTCGCTCGCCCAGGTGCTAGAACGCCGCATCGAAGAGGAATTCCGCGAGGCATGACTATTCCCAAAAAGATCTCCATCCTTGGTTTGGGCCGAACCGGCCGGGCGCTAGTGGAAGCACTTTCTGGCCGTTTCGAACTTTTCCTTTCTGAATCCCGTAGGCTTTCCCCAGCGGAGCGAACTTTTCTGGAAAAACACGGGGTTCGGTTTGAAGAAGGTGGGCACAGTCCGGAGGTGTTGCGTGCTGATCTCGTTGTCCCTAGCCCTGGTGTGCCGCCGCATACCCCGGTTCTGCAGGAAGCTGTGCAGCGCAAGATCCCCATCTGGTCGGAAATAGAACTCGCTTTTCGTTTAGCTGAACCAAGCATGATTTTTGCTGTCACTGGAACAAACGGGAAATCCACAACCACAGAGTTGATCGGGGCGATTCTTCGGGCCTGGGGCCTAGAGCCGGTGGTGGCGGGGAACATCGGCCGCCCCGCAATCGGCACCCTGGAGGAAGTGCGGGGAAAGCCATGGGTCCTGGAGGTGAGCTCCTTCCAGCTCTTGTGGACGAAGATGTTTCGTCCTACTGTGGCCATTTGGCTGAACTTTGCTCCCGACCATCTTGATTACCATGGCAGTTTGGCCGCGTACTTCGCGGCCAAGGCGCGCATCTTCAGATGCCAACTTCCAAGTCATGTAGCTGTGGTCAGCCGAGAAGTTCTCACCTTCGTTTCTCCCAAAGCGTTCACGGTGGTGATCGAGGAGGTGATGTTGCCTTCCGGTTGGGGTCAGGGCCTTCCGGAGCACCTCCAGTTCAACCTGCGCGCGGCGTGGGCCGCCGCATCTTTGGCTTTTCCCCAGCGGGAGCCGCCAGCCTACGAATCCTTGTGGCCCATTCTCCATGGGCCGCATCGCTTGGAGCGCGTGGGGGAGATCCGGGGCATCCCGTTTGTGAACGATTCAAAAGGGACAAACGCCCACGCCACATGCGCGGCATTACAGGCCATTCCTGGCCCGGTCGTTCTCATCCTCGGCGGCCGGCACAAGGGTGGTGGCTACGACGCCCTCGCCCCACTCCTTCGCCAAAAAGTTCGCAGCTGCGTGCTCATCGGTGAGTCGCAACCCTTCTTCTCCCAACTTCTTTCCACCTGGGGGGTGCCCTTCATTTGTGCCACAGACCCCGCCGATGCCTTATATAAGGCTTACCAATTGGCTCAGCCAGGTGACACCGTGCTCCTTTCCCCGGCCTGTGCTAGCTTCGATCAGTTCCGGGACTACGCACACCGTGGGGAGGTCTTCAAGGACGCGTTCCACCGAATGAAAGGGTAAGCCCCACCTGTCCCCAAAATCCCGGAATTCCCGCACTTCCTTAGGGTACGGACGGCCAGCCGGAGGGCCGTTCCTTTCCTTTGGGAGAAGGCATTCTGGGACCACACTTCCCCTTGATGTTCGGCCTGGAGGGAAGGGGCTTGGTGTTAGTGACGTTCCTGGTCCTCGCTGGGCTCATCTTCGTGGGCACTGCCTCGGCCCCGATCTCCACCCGTCTCTATGGCGAACCGTGGGCCATGCTTCGCCGGCAGGCCATGGCCGTGGGGCTAGGGACGCTTATCCTCCTCCTCTTTTGGCGGATGGATTACCACCGCTGGGCCAACATCGACGACCTTCTTATCGTCGGGGCATTCCTTTTCACCGGGGTCACCCTTGTCCCTGGCCTCAGTGTTGGCGGACGCTGGCTTGCCCTTGGGCCGCTCAGCTTGCAGCCCTCGGAATTCGGCAAAATCGCACTCCTCCTGTACCTCTCAGGCTCCCTGGTCCGACGCGAAAGATTGTTGGATCAGCCTAAACACGGGCTCTTTCCCCACCTCTTTGTGCTGGGGCTTTTCGCTGTGGTCTTCCTTTTACAGCCGGACTTCGGAATGCTTTGCGTGTACGCGGCCTTAACGGCTTTCCTCCTTTGGATCGGAGGCGTACCCACTGGCCACCTCCTCCTCACCGGGTTTCTCGCTCTTCCCCTGGGCGTGCTCCTCCTTTTTTCTGCGCGGTATCGCATGGAGCGGTTCTTGGCCTTCCTCAATCCTGAGGGTTATCGCAACACCGTGGGTTACCAACTTTACCAGGCGCTCTTGGCCATAGGCTCAGGTGGGGTGTTGGGGCGAGGGCTTGGGGCCTCGCGCGTGAAGCTCTTTTATCTGCCCTCAGCGCACAACGATTTCGTGTTCGCCGTCGTGGCTGAAGAGATCGGGTTCTTAGGTGTATCCATTCTTCTTTTCCTCTACGCAAGCCTTGTGGTGTGGGGCTTCAGTGTGGCCCGACGCGCTCCCGACAA
>JANXBC010000072.1 GCA_025060555.1 Candidatus Bipolaricaulota bacterium | reverse complement strand
CTCCTGCGGGCGCGGGAGCTTGCGGCCCGGGCGGAAGAGGTGAACGGCACGAAGCTCCTGGGGGCGGTGGTGGAGGGCGATCCGGAGGCGGTGAAAGCCCTGGCGGATCGGCTGGCGGAGCTTTTGGGCAAGAGCGTGGTGGTGCTGGGCACGGCCCACGCAGGCCGGGGCTTCCTCGTGGCCAAGGTGCTGGGCGTGGAGAAGGTGTCCGCAGGCGACCTGGTCAAGGCCGGGGCCCAGGTGCTGGGGGGGAGCGGGGGCGGCCGGCCCACCTTCGCCCAGGGCGGCGGCCCCAAGGCGGAGAACCTCCCCCAGGCCGTGGCCGCGGCCCTGGCCCGCGCGAAGGCCTTTTTCCTCGCCGGAACCCAACGGTGAAGGGGCTTCCGGAGTACGTGGGGCTTGCGGCGCTAGCCTTGCGATTCGGACCCATTCTTCCGGGCACGGACCTCGTGACCGAAATCGTGGCCAAACTCAGGGATGTTGACGCTGATGGTCTTCTTTCCGATCGCGATGTGGTTTGTGTAACCGAGGCCGCACTCGCCCGGGCCCAAGGAAATTTCCTCACCCTTTCTGAGATCGCCGCGGAACTCAAAGAGCGCTTTGGCATCGGCGAAAAGGGTCGTCTGGCCGTGGTTTTTCCCGTGATGAGCCGCAACCGTTTCGCCCCTCTCCTCCAGGCCTTCGCCAAAGCTGTGCGCAGAGGTGCCCTTATCCTCCAGCTTTCCCACCCCACTGATCCCGTGGGAAATCCCACCGCGGAAATTTCTGGTGCCCCCAAGCGCATCGTGACCTTTGAGGAAATCGGCCGGGGTGCTAAACACCCCATTACAGGGATCGACTACGTTGCCCTCTATCGAGACCTGGTGGAGCGGGAAGGGGCCAAGCCTGTCATCTTTTTCTCCAACGACCCCCAGGCCATTTGGGACTTCTCTCCCGATCTCGTGGTGGTGGCTAACATCCATGAGCGAGAGGAAACACGGAAAGCCCTCGTGGGCAAAAAGGTCCCGGTGATCACGCTCCAACAGATCGCTTGTGATCCGGGCCGAGGAAGGGCCTGGTCCGAGTGGGGACTTTTAGGAAGCAATCTTTCTGCGGGGGAGCGGGTGAAGCTTGCTCCACGTCAAGCTGACCAGTTCGCCCTCGCTCTCCAACAGGCCGTGCAATCCACGCTCAAAAAACACGTCGAGGTCATGGTCTATGGGGACGGCGCGTTCAAGGACCCCACAACCGGGATCTATGAGCTTGCGGACCCAGTGACGACTTTCGGCGCCACGCCTGGCTTGCTTGGTAAGCTGCGTTTGGGCTTTAAGTACAAGTTTATTGTGGACCAGCTTCACCTCCAGGGCCTCTCGGCGGAGGAAATTACGGCTGAACTTCGAAAACTTCGGGAAAAGCCGGTGGCGGCTGGTGGGGAGGAGGCTGAGGGTACAACGCCTCGCCGGCTTGTGGACGTGCTGGCCACGCTTGCGGACCTCCTCAGTGGCTCCGCTGATGCCGGAACCCCAGTGGTTCTGGTCAAAGGCTTCCTCTGAGAATGTCTCTCTGCTAAGATTGGATGTGCAGGCGATGAAGCCCGCCTTTAACCGCGGCGCCCGCCGCTGATGGCTTCTACCCTAAGTTGGAGGCGGTGCTTTGATTTTCCTCACAACAAAAGAGGAGATCCGGCGGGGGATCGCGCAAAGCGAGCTCAGGCTCAATCTTCTGCGGATCTGTGCCCGTGCGCCCCGCACGATCCACAACCTCATCCATGCCCCCATCTATCCCGGCATCAAAATCTCCCTCTTCTCTGTGCAATCGGAGATAAACGTGTCCGTGGAGCTCGGCGAGCTCAAGAACCGGATGCTCCTCGTGCGGGTCGGGAAAGTTCCGGATCCGCTCGTTCCCGGGGGGACAACGGAGCTCTTGCGCACCTCCCTTTTGGCGTTTCTCCTTTCCCCGGAGCTTTGTTGGGCTGAGCCCGCCGCGTATGAGCTTTATTTGCGAACCTGGCTTTCTCATGACAGCGCAGAAGATCGGGAAATGTTTGCACTTTTTCTGACCTTCCCCAAGCTTTTAGGGAAGGCTTTCTACGTGGCTCAGCCTGGGCCTGAGCCGCCAGGGGAAATGCCTTCCGATCTTCCGGAATCGGAAAAGATCAGGATTTTTGGCGCCTATCACATCGGTGATTTGCCCAGCAAACCTGAACCCCTAAAAGTTTCCGAGCTTCTGCGAGCTCTGCGTAGCCCAGCTTTGTCCCGCGGCTGGCGCCTTCTTCGGGAAGAGGGCATCGCTCACCGCTTGGGATTATTGGGTTGGCTTTGGACAAGAAGGCTCCGTCTCATTCCTGATCCGCCGGAATCGTATCCTATTGGGCCTCTCTCTGGGCCAGAATTGCTGGCGGATAGGCTCAAGCCAAATCTTTTATTCAGACGTGGCAAGGAGAAAGATGAAGGAGAAAAAGCACGAGGAGACAGCGCTTAGCTTAGCCACCGTGTACTTGGAAAAAGCGATGCAGGCGCCAGGTTGCCCCATTTGCCGGAGGGTTCGGGAAGCGGAGGAACGCTGGATCTGGAACGTCCTATACGAACTCACCGGCGACCCGAAGGTCCACGAGCGGTTCGCGACCTCCTTCGGACTTTGTCGGGAGCACGCGGCTCTCATGGCCCAAGTTGTGGAAACGCGGGAGCTTGTGACCCCTACAGGTACAGCGCGGCTTTATGAGAGCGCGGTAGCTCATGTTCTCCACGGCCTTGCAAATTTCCGCACCAAAAAGGGCCTTCAGCGGGAAGAATGCCCCGTTTGTGTGGTCGCAGAAGAAGCGGAGGAGCGGGAAAGCTGGTTTTTGGGAAAACTTTTGGCAGACCCGGCCTTTTGTGCAGCCTACGAAAAGTCCGACGGCCTTTGTCTTCCGCACTTCCTTTCGGTTTGGTCGGGAGCGCCAAAGAAGGTGCGGGCGAAACTCCTCGCGGACTTCCAGGGGAGACTCGCCCGGCTCCTTGTGCACCTCCGGGAACTCCAGCGAAAAGAGCGCTTCGATGTGCATGAGCCTCCAACGCCTGAAGAGATCGCCTCCTGGCGGGAGGCCTTATGGCGCTTGGGCGGGATGAGCTATCCCGCGCCCCTGATCCGGCGGGGCTAGAGGAGCCGCACAGGCATGCACACGTAAATGAAGCCTTCGTCGGCGGGCGCGATGTTTCCAGCCGGCTCAAGCAAGCCCGCCCGCTCCGGCGCAGAAAGCCAAAGCGCGACCTGATCAGATTCCATACGCCGAAGAGCATCCACCAGGTATTCAGCCTTGAAAGCGATCTCAATCCCCCGCGCTGGTGGCCTTATGAGTTCCACGACCTCTTGGCTTTTCCCGCGCTCGCGGGAGGCCGCGGAGACCTCAAGGTTCGTAGCTTGCGCAGTGGCGCGAAGCGTCACAGCCCCAGACTCCTCGGCAGCAAAAAGCTCGGTACGCCTGAGGGTCTCCAAGAATTCCGCGCGCGGAAGGAAAAGGCCGATTTGATTGTCTTTGGGGATCACCCGTTCGAAGTCGGGGAATTGTTCCTGAATCAGCCGAGAAGAAAATGTGACTGGCCCGGCCTGAAAATGGATTTGCCCGGGTTCAGCATAAAGGGTGGTGTTCTCGCTGGCGAAGCTGGAAAGCACGCGGTGGACATCGGTCATGATCCCGGCATCCACAAGGAACGATCCTTCGTAGCGGTCAGGAAGACCAAGGATGGGGACGCGCTTTATTGCCAAGCGATAGCCATTGGTCGCGGCGAATTTTGCGCTCCCTTCCTTCAAAACGATGTCCACTCCGGTGAGGGCAAGGCGGGTGGTCTCGGAGGCCTTCAGGGCAGCAAACGCTGTTTGGGCAATGGCCTGGAGGAGCTGATTGGTGGGGATTTTTCCGAGCGGATCGGTCGTGGGTTCGGGAAGCTGGGGATAGTCTTCGGCGGGAAGGATAGGGAGTTCGAAGATCGCGGGCCCACAGGTGACACGCACTTGCGCATCGAGCAGTTGCAGGCGCACCTCCGGAACTTCCGGGAGGCGCCCCACAAGTTGGCTTAGGACCTGGCCGGGCAGGACCACCGTTCCCCGTGATTCCACTTGGGCAGGCACGCGGCAGCGGATGGCCCGCTCCAGGTCAGTGGCAGCGAATTCCACCTCGTTATTGAGGGTGATCAAGCGAATGCCGCTGAGGATGGGCATGGCCGTACGTCCACCTAAGGCGTGACTCACTGTGCGCACACCGAACTCCAGGTCTTCCCGCCGGAGCGTTACGTTCATTTGCCCTCCTTACCCACAAGATCATATCCAGAAAGGGGAAGGCGAGCGAGGATTTCCGCGGTGACCTGCGGAGGGGGGAGCGTGGCATCAATCACATAGCCACGGGGCACAGCCCGGATGAACTCCAAATAAGCCAACCGCACCTGCGTAAAAAAGCTCAACCCCTCCCCCTCGAATCGGTCGCGAAGCGGGGTCCTCTCCAAAGCTACCTGGGGAGGAAGGTCCAAGAGAAAGACGTAGTCCGGTTCAAGTCCGCCGGTGGCAAGTCTGTTGAGGTTATGAATGAGCTCGAGTGGCAATCCCCGGCCACGCCCCTGGTAAGCAAGAGAAGAAAGGGTGTAGCGGGAGCACAACACCCACTGGCCACGGGCTAGCGCTGGTTTGATCACGGCCTCCACGTGCTCGTGCCGGTCGGCCACCATGAGGAGGAGTTCGGTCAGGGGGCGCATTTGATTTTGGGGGTCAAGCAGGATTTCCCGGAGCCTTTGCCCAAGGGCCGTGCCACCTGGCTCGCGGGTAGCGATCACCGGTATCCCCCGCGCCGAAAGTGCTTGGGAAAGGAGACGAAGTTGTGTGGATTTTCCCGAAGCGTCCGGGCCCTCTAACACGATGAACAGGGGCTTCATCGCCGTCCCCGCAGCAATCCCAAAGCGAGCAGTCCTACACCCACCACCAACGCCGCGTCCGCCACGTTGAACACAGGGAAATTCCCCACGGAGAAAAGGTCCACCACATAGCCAAGTCTGGCCCGATCGACAAGGTTTCCCACCGCTCCGCCCAAGATGAGCGCGCTGCCCCAGGCCTGCAGGCCCGTTGGGCGGGCAAAAAGGAGGTAAAGAAAGAGGGCCAATGAAACTGCCGCCGAGGTCACCAAGAACGCAACAGTGCCCTGGGGGAAAAGGCCAAACGCTGCTCCAGGATTGTGTACCCGGGTGAGGCGTACGAAGTCACCCAAAATAGGCCAGCTTTCCCCTGGCCGCAAAC
>JANXBC010000071.1 GCA_025060555.1 Candidatus Bipolaricaulota bacterium | reverse complement strand
CCGGGTGTTGGGGATCGAGGACGTGGAGATCCGCCTGGACGACACCGTGGCTGAGGCCTGGCTGGAGGACTACGAAGCCAACCGCACCATCTACGGCCTAGAGAAGATCCGGGCGTATCTAGAAAACCTCGTCCGTGGATGAGAATCTTTGTCTCCGCGCTTTTCCTTTTCCCTGTCTAAAAATCTTGCGCGCTGGGGCTTATATTTGGAAAACAGTGTGAGGAATTGGTTTGAAGCACTGACAGAATGATCCCCGACGCGCTTGTTCCTATAAGACCGCGTATCCGTTTTACTTTCGGCTGTTCCTTTATGCGTTTTGAATGTTAGCCAAATCGCTCCTGATCCATCCATCCCCTGTTGAATTGCTTGGACGAAACTTGTACCCCATTTTTCCGCGTGGACTCAAATCCATCGTATGTTGCAGCCTGGTCATCAACCCTCGAACCCCTTATCATGGTTGGTCAGGGAAAGAGGGAAGCCTATCTTTTCCCAGGTGGTGAAAAAGATGCGCGAACTTGTGGTGGCGGGTATTGCCGTGGACCAGGAGAGCGGAGGGCCTGTGTTGCTCCTCCGCGCCCAAGAAGAGAAGGACCGGTTTGTTCCGCTGAGGATTGGTGAGGCGGAGGCTGTGTCCATAATGATCGGGCTGAGGGGGGACGCTACGCCACGCCCACTCACCCATGATCTCCTAATGCACGTCCTCTCCGCACTTGAGGCAAGCCTCGAGGGTGTTTCCCTGGATCGGCTGGAAGAAGGGATTTGCTACGCTTCCCTCCATATTCGGCGGGCCTCAGGGGACACCGTGCAGGTTGATGCCCGGCCTTCAGATTCTGTGGCTTTGGCCATTCGTACTGGGTCACCGATTTTCATCACCGAAGAGGTCTATGAGGCCCTCGTTCAAGAGCTGCCTGGGTTCTAGCCGTGCTTTTGGCGGTTGACGTTGGCAACAGTTTGATCACCGTTGGCTTACACGATGGACGCGCGTGGCGCGGGCGTTTTCGCGTACGCACGGTCCCGGAAAAGACCGCGGAGGAATACGCGGTACTTTTGCAGTCCTTTTTGCGCACACACGGCCTCGAGGACCGCATCCAACGGGTGGTGCTAGCTAGTGCTGTCCCTCCGTTGATCCCCACGTTCCGCGAATTGGGGGAGGTCTGGTTGGGGGCGGAGGTGTTGGTGGTGGGGCCTGGGGTGCGCACAGGGCTTGCCATCCGCACGGACAACCCCGCGGAGGTTGGGCCGGACCTTGTGGCTGATGCGGTGGCAGCATATGCCCGCTTTGGTGGCCCGTGCATCGCTGTGGATTTCGGCACTGCTACGAGTTTCGTGGCGGTAGCCGCACCGGGCGCCCTGGTGGGGGTGGCCATTGCCCCGGGGTTACGGACCGGACTTGAGGCCCTGGCCGAACGTACGGCTCAGCTTCCCCGTGTTCCTTTAGCCCTCCCTCCCGCGGTGTTGGGCAAGAACACCACGGCCGCTGTGCAGGCGGGGAGCATTTTCGGGCATGCCGCCCTCGTGGATGGCGTGATCCGGCGCATGCGCAAAGAGCTAGAGGGAGAGGCCCACACAGTGGCCACAGGGGAATGGGCCTCTTTTCTTTCTCCCCTTCTCTCGGAAGTCGAGGCTGTGGATCACTGGCTTACTTTGGACGGCCTTCGCCTCATCTCTGAACGCAATCCCTGAACCCTCAGATATCGCATTGCCTTAATTCTCGCGTGGGGGTAAGCTTTGTCGTGGAGGTGACACTCCGAGGAGGAGGTGACACTCCGTGAGCAGAGCGTTTTTACTCGTTTTCCTCTGCGGGTTCTTGGCTTTGGGAACAGAGCTGGTCGTGGCCGTGTCCACAGAGCCCCCCTCCCTGGACCCAACCACTAATGCGGCCGCAATCATTCGCCTTCTTTTGCAGTACAACCTTTACGAAACCCTGGTGGGCGTGAACGAGGCGGGTGCGTTGCAACCCCTTTTGGCCAAAAGCTGGGAGATCTCCGAGGATAGCCGGGTTTATACGTTCCACCTTCATGAGGATGTGGTGTTCCACGATGGCACACCGTGTGACGCCGAGGCTGTGAGGAAGAGCTTTCTGCGCGCAAAGGACCCATATCGTGGGCATGTACATCCCGAATATTTCCAAACCATCAAGCGCATTGAAGTGGTCAACCCGCAAACAATCCGGTTTTTCTTGGAAGAACCCGATGCTTCGTTCCTTACCCTCCTTGCTTTGGGTGACTCCGTGATTGTGCCCGACCGCGACGACCTTCGGGCAAACCCCGTGGGGACAGGGCCGTTTCGCTATGACCGGTGGGATCCGGGGTATCAGCTGCGGCTCGTCCGCCACGAACGGTATTGGGACCATGCCAAACCCAAACTCGATGCTCTTGTCTTCCGTTTCATTTCTGATTCCACCTCCCAGCTTGCCGCCCTCCAAGCCGGCGATGTGGACGTGGTGGTCGAAGTGACCCCAGAGGTTGCCCAAGCCCTGGGTCAGAGCAAGGACGTGCGGATTCTTTCTGCCCCGCAGGATTTGGTGCAAATAATCGCCATAAACAAGACACGTCCACCGTTCGATGACCTGAGGGTGCGACAAGCCCTGGCCTCGGCTGTGGACCGCGACGAGCTCATCCGCCTTGTGGCCTTAGGATACGCTTCACCGGTAGGAAGCCATCTGGCCCCTACTGCCCCCTATTACGCGGACATGACCTGGGTCTACCCGTACGATCCCGCGCGAGCGCGGGAGCTCTTGGCTGCGGCCGGGTACGCGCAAGGGTTTACGGCGACTTTGACGCTTCCGGCCAACTACGCATTTCACGTGCGCACGGGGGAAGTCCTGGTGGCCCAACTCGCCCACGTAGGAATCGCATTGCAGCTGGTCCTCGTGGATTGGCCCACATGGCTTGAGCGCGTTTATAACCAAGGGGACTTTGAGCTTACGGTGATCGGCCATGTCGGCCGGTTGGATCCGGCGTTGACCCTCGCCTTTTACGGCCCGACTCGCCCGGATTACTACTTCCGTCGTGGCTGGGAAAACCCTGAGCTAAACGAAATTCTGCGCGCAGGCGCCGCTTTTGCTGACCCTAAAGTTCGGCAAAGCATCTACACTGTTGCCCAATATTTGATTGCCAAAGAAGTGGTGAACGTATTCCTGCAGGCCCCACACCGCATTCTCGCCTACCGTGCGAACGTGGGTGGACTTCGCCTCAGCCCGCTTTACGTTCTTCCGCTCGCCGAAGCCGAAAAGGGCTGAGGATTGGGCGTAGGTGCGGGTCCAGGAGGTCGCGCAGGAAATCTCCCAGGAGGTTCAACCCGAGTATGGCCAAAGCCATGACAAGGCCGGGAAAGATCGCCGGCCAGGGGGATTGGGCTAGCCAACTTTGGGCTTCCCAAAGCATGCGCCCCCAAGTGGGCTGCGGCGGTTGCACACCCAACCCCAAATAGGAGAGGGAGGCCTCAGCGAGGAGACTCGTGCCCAAGGCGAATGTGGTCTGGACCAAAAGGGGCGAGGCCAAATTGGGCAGGATGTGGAAGAGAAGTACGCGGAGGGCGTTGGCTCCCGCTGCTTTCGCCGCGATGACGAATTCTTGCTCCCGGAGCTCTAAAGCTTTGGCGTGAGCCAAGCGCAGAAAGTACGGCAAGTTGAAGATGGTCAGGGCTAACGTCACGCCCAGTACTCCGCGGCCCAAAACGGCCGCGATTATCAAGGCCAGGAGGATCGAGGGGAACGCGAGGATCCCGTCGGCGAGTCTTACCAAAACCTCGCCCAATGGCCCGCGGAAGTAGCCGGCCACCAGACCAAGGAAAACCCCAAGGACACCGGCTACGGCTACGCTGACGCTGGTCACGGTCCAGCTGGCGCGTCCGCCGACCATCACCCGCGCAAGAAGATCACGGCCAAACCAGTCCGTACCAAATGGATGAGATAGGGAAGGGGAAAGGAACGGCTTGTCCACCACGGCCGTTGGCGAAAAAGGGAGCCAAAATGCTCCCACGACCACCAGAACAAGCCCAGGAAGAAGGCACACAAGGCCAAGGAATAAACGCGTCACGCGTAGCGGATCCGAGGATCCAAAAAGCCGTAGATGATGTCTGCTATGGTGCTCACCATCACCACGACCGTTGTGACAAGCACGGATAGCCCAAGCAAAAGAGGGATATCGCGGCCAAGCGCTGCTTCCACGGCAAATTTACCTAACCCGGGCAGGGAAAAAACCTGTTCCACCACCAAGGCTCCGGCCAAAAGTCGGGCGAAAGACAGACCGAGGCTGGCCACAAGGGGTAGGAGAGCGTTACGCAAAGCATGGCTGCCCAAAACCCTGGCCTCGGAAAGGCCCTTGGCCCTTGCTGTGCGCACGAATTCCGTGAAAAGTACGTCAGCAAGGAGGGCGCGGGTAAGGCGGGAAAAATAAGCGGCGCGCGGGAGAGCAAGGGCCAGACATGGAAGAAGGAGGTGAAGCCAAGCCCGTGGGGCAGCCCAACCTGGAAATCCACCAGCGGGAAGCCATTTCAACCGCACAGAGAAAAGGCCAACGAGGAGGATTCCCAGCCAAAACTCTGGGAGCACCAAAAAGATTTGGTTCCCCAGGGAAAGGAACGTATCCCAAAATCCGCCTAAGCGCGCAACGCAGAGGACCCCACTGCTTACCCCAACGAGGAAGGAGAGCATCGTTACTAGGGCGGCCAAAGGAAAAGTTACCATCAGACCGCGCTGGAGGAGTTCGGCTACGGAGAAAGCCGGGTAGCGAAAGGATATGCCGAGATCTCCGCGGACTGCCTGGGAGAGCCAGCGGGCGAAGCGCGCCGGCCAGGGGTGATCGAGGTCAAGGGCGGTGCGCGCGGCCTCATATCGTTCGGGTGTGGCCTCTGCTCCAACCATGAGCCGGGCTGCATCACCTGGAAGAACGGTGAGAACTAAAGAAACAGCCATGGCCACCACCAAAACGGTGGCGACCATGGCCGCCGCGCGCAACAAAACGAAGCGTGACACGACAGGGGACTTTAGTCCCCGGCCACCTCCGCTTTCACCCGCTCCCGCAAAGCGGCCTGGGCCGCGGCGAGCCGGGCCACGGGGATCCGCCAGGGCGAGGCGGACACGTAATCAAGCCCCAGCTCGTGACAGAGGTGCACGGAGCGGGACTCGCCCCCGTGCTCGCCGCAGATCCCCACGGAGAGGTCCGGTCGGGTCCGCCGCCCCTTCTCTACGGCCATGCGCATGAGCTCGCCCACCCCGTTCCGGTCCAGGGTCTCGAAGGGGTCCTCGGGGAGGATCCGCCGCTCCAGGTACTCCCGGATGAACTTCCCCGCGTCGTCCCGGGAGAACCCGAAGGTCATCTGGGTGAGGTCGTTGGTGCCGAAGGAGAAGAACTCCGCTTCCTTGGCGACCTCGTCGGCGGTGAGGGCCGCGCGCGGCACCTCCACCATC
>JANXBC010000070.1 GCA_025060555.1 Candidatus Bipolaricaulota bacterium | reverse complement strand
TCTGGGCCGGTCCTGACGCTGAGGCGCGAAAGCGTGGGGAGCGAACCGGATTAGATACCCGGGTAGTCCACGCCCTAAACGATGCGGGCTAGGTGTTGGCCCGGACTTGGGTCGGTGCCGCAGCTAACGCGTTAAGCCCGCCGCCTGGGCAGTACGGCCGCAAGGCTGAAACTCAAGGGAATTGACGGGGTCCCACACAAGCGGTGGAGCATGTGGTTTAATTCGATGCTAAACGAAGAACCTTACCCGGGCTTGACATGCCGGTGGTACTGACCCGAAAGGGAAGGGACCTCGGGCCGAAAGGCGCCGAGGAGCCGGCACAGGTGCTGCATGGCTGTCGTCAGCTCGTGCCGTGGGGTGTTGGGTTAAGTCCCGGAACGAGCGCAACCCCTGCCGCCAGTTGCCAGCGGGCCCGTAAGGGTGCCGGGGACTCTGGCGGGACTGCCGGCGAATAGCCGGAGGAAGGAGGGGATGACGTCAAGTCCTCATGGCCCTTATGCCCGGGGCGACACACATGCTACAGTGCCCGGCACAATGGGACGCGAAGGGGCGACCCGGAGCCAATCCCAGCAAAACCGGGCATGGTTCGGATTGCAGGCTGCAACCCGCCTGCATGAAGAGGGAATCGCTAGTAATCGCGGGTCAGCCACACCGCGGTGAATACGTACTTGGGGCTTGTACACACCGCCCGTCACGCCAACCGAGTGGGGGGCACTTGAAGTCGTCCGAAGAGGGCGCCGAGGGTGTCCTCCATGAGAGGGGCGAAGTCGTAACAAGGTAGCCGTACGGGAACGTGCGGCTGGATCACCTCCTTTCTAGGGAGAACAAGTCCTTGTCCGTCAAGGGCCAAAGCCAACCTTCCCCTCGGCAGACGCCGCCGTCCCTATCCACCAAGAACCTCCGACGTCCCCAAAAGGGACGTTTTTCTTTTCCTTGTGCCCCAAGCTCGGTCTTTTCCGCGCTCGCCGTTCCTTCGCGGGGCCTTGGCCAACCGATACCCTCCGTATGCCATGGAACAAGGACGCGTACATTGGGTCATTCCGGGGATCGAGCCCATCTTAGAGCTGGGCGAGCGTTTCCGCGTGTCTGCTCGTGACACCGTCTACCGGCAGGGTGACCCGAGCACCACCATTTTTTTCGTCGAAAGCGGCACCATAAAACTTTCTTATATTGATCCCACAGGAAAACGTATTTCTCTGGCGCCGCGCGGACCAGGCGACATGTTCGGCGAGCTATCCCTCATCGGCGAGCGCCACCGCAATCACTACGCCGAAGCCCTCGACGAAGGTCTCGTCATCCAGATTCACCGTGAACATTTCCTGGGCTTTGTCCGTAACCAGCCGGAACTCCTTCTCCAGCTGTTGGAAGTCCTCGGCCAACGCATTCGCGAGCTGGAGGGCCTCGTGCAGGACCTGGCATTCCGCGATATCGAAGGGCGCCTCTCCCGTCAACTCCTCCTTCTTTCCTCAGAGTACGGGATCAAAACGAAGAACGGGATCCTCATCGGGTTCCGTCTCACCCATCGAGATCTCGCGGAGATGATCGGTTCGGCGCGGGAAAACACGACCATGGCGCTGAACCGGTTGGCCCGCCAAGGCCTTCTGGACAAACGCCGCTACCAGATCGTCATAAAGGATCTGGATGGTTTGCGAGAGAAGTGCGGCCCTGATCGGTTTTGATTCTTAAACCTTTGCGGGTTGCTCCTCCTCCTCTATAATGCCACCGCTTTGCCAAGGAGGAGGAGATGAAGGAGATCCGTTGGCACGGCCGCGGCGGCCAAGGCGCAAAAACTGTCTCCCAAATCCTTGCCCAGATAAACCTCCGTGAGGGGAAGCACGTCCAGGCCTTTCCTGAGTACGGGCCAGAGCGTTCCGGTGCTCCCGTTCGCGCCTACAACCGCATTTCAGATGCGGAGATCCGCGTGCATTCCGGTGTTTATGAGCCAGACATCGTGGTTGTCATCGATGAAACACTTTTGGACTCAGAAAACCCCACGGAGGGCCTCAAGCCGAACGGAGTCCTTTTGGTGAACAGCGCCTGTTCCCCTGAAGAGATCCGCGCGCGCACCGGTTTCTCCGGGAGGATCATCACGGTGGATGGTGATCGTATCGCCAAAGAAACGGGCACAGGTTTTGCCAATGTTCCCATGTTGGGGGCTGTGGTCGCGGTGTTGGGCACGGATTACGCGGTGGCGGAGGCTGAACTGCGGGAGGCCTTGGGCGGCCGGCTAGGTGCCGAAGTGCTAAATAAGAACCTCCAGGCCTTCCGGGCTGGCTATGAAGCAGCGAAAGGGGTGACCGTTGGCTGAGCTTAAAGGCTGGCGGGATCTGCCAATCGGGGGAATAGTCCTTGGGGGTACGGCTCAGGCCCTCAATAAAACGGGGAGTTGGCGGGCTGAGCGCCCCATATGGCACGAAGAAAAATGCATTCAGTGCCTCCAGTGCTGGCTCCATTGCCCAGATGACTCGGTGCTCATCAGAGGGGGCAAAGTCACAGGGATTGACTACGAACACTGCAAAGGTTGCGGGGTATGCGCTGCGGTCTGTCCAAAGGACGCCATCGAGATGGTTTCGGAAAGGGGGGCGGAATGCGCAAGGCCATAACCGGGCACAAAGCAGTGGCGGAGGCCATGCGCCAAATTGAACCCGATGTAGTTGCCGTTTACCCCATCACCCCTCAATCAGAGATCGCGGAGTACTATGCAGAATACGTGCACGATGGACTAGTGCGTACTGAGCTCATCCCTGTGGAAAGCGAGCATTCCGCGCTTTCCGCGTGCGTTGGGGCGGCAGCCGCTGGCGGGCGGGTCATGACGGCCACGGCCTCACAGGGTCTCGCTCTGATGGTGGAAGTTCTGTACATCGCTGCCGGGTTACGCCTCCCTATCGTCATGGCCCTAGCCAACCGCTCCCTGTCCGCACCCATCAATATCCACTGTGACCACTCCGATGCCTACTTAGCGCGGGACTCCGGAGCTGTGCAAATCTTCGCAGAAAGTGCCCAGGAGGCCTATGACTACACCCTTATGGCCCAAAGGCTTGCCGAAGACATGCGTGTGCGCCTTCCTGTCATTGTCAACCTCGATGGGTTCACCCTCACCCACTCGGTGCAAGTAGTGGATGTGCTTTCGGATGAGGTGGCGCGGAATTTTGTGGGCGAGTTCAAGCCAATCTATCCGTTGCTAGACGTGGAGCGGCCTGTCACATGGGGGCCGTTTGCTATGCCCGACTACTATTTTGAGCTCAAGCGCGCCCAACAGGCCGCGATCGAAGCCGTCCCCGCGGTGTTCTTGGAGATCCAGCGAGAATTTTCCCGCATCTGCGGCCGAGATTATCACGGCTTTTTCGAGGCTTATCGTCTGGACGACGCAGACTACGTGATGGTGGTCTTGGGAAGCACTGCTGGTACAGCGAAAGTGGCGGTGGATGAGCTCCGGGCGCAGGGCATGAAGGTCGGTCTTCTCAAGCCCTGGCTTTGGCGTCCTTTCCCAATCCGGGAGGTCGCGGAGGCCTTAAGCCGGGCCAAGGCGGTTGCTGTGCTGGATCGGGCCATCTCCTTCGGGACAATGGGCGCGCTCTACGAGGACATTGCCACAGCCCTCTATCCCTCGCCGCGTCGGCCGGTTTTGGTCAATTACGTCTACGGCCTCGGCGGCCGCGATACAGCCGTTCTCGATCTTGTGAAAGTCTTCCAAGAACTTCCCACCATCAAGGCTACAGAACCCGTCCTCCGGTACATTGGGCTTAGGGAGTAAGGAGCGAGGATGCCGAGCATTCGGGTTTTAGCGGAGCGGGAGGAGAAGAGGGTTCGGTTCACAGGCGGGCACACCCTGTGCGCCGGGTGCGCCGAGCCCATGGTGGTGCGCACGGTTCTCAACGCCATCGAGGACCCCGTGGTCGTGGCCAGCCCCACCGGTTGCCTGGAGGTGGCCTCCAGCCGCTTCCCCGGCACGGCCTGGAACGTGCCCTGGATCCATGTGGCCTTCGAGAACGCCGCGGCGGTGATCTCCGGGGTGGAGGCCGCATACAAAGCCCTAAAGAAGAAGGGGCTCATCGACAAGCGCATACGGTTTGTGGTGTTCGCTGGGGATGGCGGCACCTACGACATCGGCTTTCAAGCCCTCTCCGGCGCCCTCGAGCGGGGGCACGACTTCCTCTACGTGTGTCTCAACAACGAGGCCTATATGAACACGGGGGTCCAGCGCTCCAGCGCCACGCCCAAGTGCGCCGCCGCCACCACCGCGCCCGTGGGCGAGGTCATCCCCGGAAAACCCCAGGAGCGAAAGGACCTCACGGAGATCGTTGTTGCTCATGGTATCCCTTACGCGGCCCAAGCCGCCGTCGCCAATCTCATTGACTTGGCGAACAAGGTGGAGCGGGCCATGAAGTACGAGGGCCCCAAGTTCATAAACGTCCTTACCACCTGCCCCTTGGGCTGGCGCACGCCCCGCGACAGCGCCATCCAGCAAGCAAAACTCGCGGTGGAGACGCGCTACTGGCCCCTTTACGAGGTCATCGAGGGCCGCTACAAGATCAACTACAAGCCCAAGGAGCGCGTGCCCATCGAGGAATGGCTGAAGACGCAGGGCCGGTTCCGCCACCTCTTCCGCGATCCGCGGGGCAAAGAATTGATCGCCCAAATCCAGGCGGAGGTGGACCGCCGCTGGGAGCTTCTCCTCAAGAAGGAGCAGTGCTTCGGCGTGGGCGACTGAAGCGGCTGCGCGTCCCCCCTTGGCTGCGCTGGGGCGGGCACCTGGCCCTGGGCGCCGGCGTAGGTGCCCTTTTGGGCCTTCCTTTTCGGGATTCGGCCTTCGGCGCGGCTGCCGGGGCGGTGGTGGTTGCCCTTTTGCGCTTGTATTTCTTCCTTCGCACCAAACGCTAACCTTGCGTTTTCGGCACATTCCTGCATAATTTTTTGCGTCATGCATGACACCCCTGCTCCTCCCCCTGAGATCGAGAAGCTCACAGAGGCTATCCGGGCCGAGGGTGGCCAAGTTCTCGCCGTGTACCAGGAGCCCTATAAGGGGCACTGGCAGGTTTTCGCCCTCCTTCCTTTGGCCAAGGTGCGGCCCACGCCCTTCCAGCGCGATCTCTCCGACTCCCACGTGGAGCGGCTCAAGGAGGTGATCGCCAAGCTTGGGAGGTTTTTGGACCCCATCGTGGCTGTGCGCGCCCCCGATGGGGGCTTTTGGACCCCCAACGGCAACCACCGCCGCGAGGCCCTCCTCCAGCTCGGCCGCACCCATATCCCCGCCGTGGTCGTGCCCGACCCCGCCGCGGCCTTCGAAATCCTCGCCCTGAACACGGAAAAAGCCCACAACCTCAAGGAGAAGGCCCTCGAGGTCATCCGCATGTACCGGGCCCTTCTGGCCGCCGAGCCCACCCGCAAGGAGAAGGAGTTCGCCTTCCAGTTCGAGGAGGCCTACCTTGCCACGCTC
>JANXBC010000006.1 GCA_025060555.1 Candidatus Bipolaricaulota bacterium | reverse complement strand
GGCCAAAAGGCCCTACCGGTTTTCGAGACCGGCTCCTTGCCGTTCGGACATCCCTCCCGGCGCGGGATTATCCGGCCCCGCTTTCCCACCGTCAATGATACTGGCAACAATCATTCCAGCGAGGACAAGGACCCCCCCGAGAAGCTGAACAGAGGTCAGCGCTTCTCCCCGCAATGCCCACCCGAATAAACCGGCAAATACGGGTTCCATGGCCAAAATCACCGCAGTTTCCGTGGCAGAGGCCCGGCTTTCCGCCCAGGTCAAAATGTAATAAGCCAAAGTGGAAGCAAGGGTTCCGGTGATGAGGATTGCCCGCCAAACTGCGGGAGAAAGCGACCAGGTTGCCTCCCCAAAGATTCCTGCTCCCAGTGCGGAAAGCCCAGCCACAGCCCCAAGCTGCCCCGGAAGAAGTGGGCCAGCGCGCTCCCCTTTAGCATAGCGGGCCAGAAGCACGATGTAGAGGGCAAAAGATATGGCGCAGATTACGGTCAAGAAATCGCCAAAACCTGTGGGGCCAAGGGCTTCCTCCCCGCCCAAGGCCAAGAGGACGACACCCGCGGCGGCAAACACCACACCAAACCCCGTCCGAAGAGTGACCTTCTCCCCAAAAAATCGGGCCACAAGGGGCACGAGGACCACGGAAAGCCCGGTGATGAGCCCTGACTTCTGGGCTGTGGTATAGCGGAGCCCCCATGTTTGAAAAAAATAACCCAAAAACAAAAAGAACCCGAGGATTGCCGCCTCCTTCCAGCGCATCTTTCCTCGGCGCACAAAGGGGAGGGCAAGGAAGGTGGCGAGGAGGAAGCGGATGGCCAAGAACCAAAACGGGCCGACCTCGGCCATCGCCTCCTTCACCAGGACAAAAGTCCAACCCCAGATCGCGGTGGTGACGAGAAGAGCTAAGGCAGCCATCAGGCGACGATGAAGTGGATTACGTCTCCGTCCTGAACGATGTAGTCTCGGCCGGCCCGCACAATCCTACCGGATTCCCGTAAGGCCTTCTCAGAACGGAACTGCTCAAGATCCTCCAAGCGCATGACTTCTGCAAGGACGAAGCGATCGCGAAAATCTGTGTGGATCGCGGCCCCAGCCTCAGGGGCTTTCGTCCCCGCCCGTATTGTCCAAGCCCGCACTTCCGGACCAACAAACGTATAGAACGTGATAACGGCAAGAAGGCGGTACGCTTCCCGAACAAGCCTTTCCACGGCCAAGCTCTCCAGACCGTATTCGCGCAGGAATGCCGACCGCTCCTCAGCCGGAAGCTCCGCAAGCTCCATCTCCAACCGCCCACGGATGACCACCCATCCTGCCCCTCGTTCCTTCGCAAGCTCCGCAACCTTTTGGGAATGCGCGTTTTCCCCAGCATCACCCACGTTAGCGACGAACAACACTGGCTTCATGGTCAAAGGAGAAAGGCCTTTAAGTCTTTCCTGTTCCTCCGCGGAGAGACGCTGCGCACGAATGGGAATACCACGCTTGACCCCCTCGATCAACCGCTCAAGAAGGGCTAATTCTTCACGCGCTTCTTTCTCGCCAATGCGTGCCGCTTTGGCCACGCGCTCCCTGCGCCCCTCCAAGGTCTCAAGATCCTTTAAAAGGAGTTCGGCCTCGATCACTTCGATATCTCGGCGCACGTCGACTTCACCCATGGGGTGAGCGATGTCTGGGTCCTCAAAACACCGGACCACGTGGAGGATGGCTTCCACGTTGCGGATGTCGGCAAGGAACTGGTTGCCAAGGCCCTCGCCGCGGGAAGCCCCCTCCACAAGACCGGCGATGTCCACGACCTCGATGGTGGTGGGGACCTTTTTCTTGTCGGGGAAGAGGGCGTGGAGGCGATCCAGGCGGGGATCGGGCACGGGTGCCACCCCCTTTTGGGCTTGAACCGTGGAGAAGGGATATGGTTCAACCTTGGCTCCGGCGGCGGTGAGGGCGTTGAAGATCGTGGATTTCCCGGCATTGGGAAGGCCCACAAGGCCAAAGGTCCGGCTCACTTGACGATCTCCTCCACAAGACGGGCCACTTCCGCGGGCGTGCGGGCCACGGGTACCCCCAGTTTCTCCAGGCGCTGAGCCTTGGCCTCCGCTGTGTCCTCACCGCCGGTGACAATGGCTCCGGCGTGCCCCATCCTCTTTCCCGGCGGCGCGGAAAAACCAGCGATGTACGCAACTAAAGGCTTTGTCATGTGTTTTTTTGCGTATTCCGCGGCCTCCTCCTCGGCGGCCCCACCGATCTCTCCCACCATCACCACCACCTCGGTCTCCGGGTCCTCCTCAAAGAGGGGCAGGAGCTCCACGAAGGTCGTACCCACGATGGGGTCGCCACCGATCCCCACCACCGTGGACTGCCCCAGCCCTCTTTGCGAAAGATGTGAGGCGATTTCGTATGTCAAGGTCCCGGAGCGGGATACGATCCCCACCGGACCTGGCGTGAACGGACCATGGGGAATCACCCCCATTTTGGCCCGGCCGGGCGAGATGATCCCAGGGCAATTAGGACCGATGAGGCGTGTCCGATATAACCGGAGCAGATGATAGGTGCGCAGCATAGCGTGAACTGGGATCCCCTCGGTGATGCAGACGATGAGGGGGATGCCCGCATCGGCGGCCTCAAGGATCGCCTCCGGCGCGAACGCCGCGGGCACGAAGATCACGGAAGCATCGATCGGATGGCGAGCGCAGGCCTCGGCCACCGTGTCGTAGACGGGGATGCCATCCAGGCTTTGCCCGCCCTTCCCCGGAGTGACGCCGGCCACCACTTGCGTGCCGTAGGCCACCATCTGCCGGGTATGGAAGGAGCCTTCCGTCCCGGTGATGCCCTGCACCAAAACCCTCGTGCTCTCAGTGATGAGAATGGCCACAAGGGCAAGGATAGAGGGAAGCGCCCTCTTCCGGCAAGCTTTAGCTAGCCTCTCTCAGGAAACCTGGGACCTCAACGGATTAAGATACACATCGTTCGGGGAACCTTGACAGCCGTCTTTTGCTGACTAGAATAGATTACATCCTTGTTCGGCAGGAGGTGAGAGGAAGGAGGAGAAAAGCCTTGTCAACTTTCAACTCAATTTGCAAAAAAGGAGGGTGAAAGATGTGGCGTAAGGTTTTAGTGGGTGCGGTTATTGGCTTGTTGGGTATTTTGGGGTGGGCCCAGATTCCAAACCCGGACACGATGATTGTTGCCACCATTGGCGACCTGGAGACCCTTGACCCGGCGTGGGCCTACGATACCGCTAGCGGCACGGCCATCTTCAATATCTACGAAACCCTCATCTTCTACGATGGCGAATATGTGGATAAATTCGTGCCGATGCTAGCTACATCCTGGGAGATTTCCGATGATGGTCTTGTGTACACGTTCACCATCCGCAAGGGCGTGAAGTTCCACGCTGGCGGAGATCTGACGCCTTCGGACGTGGTGTACTCCCTCCAGCGCGCGCTCATTCAGGACCGCGCCGGCGGCCCGATCTGGATGCTTCTCGACCCCATTTTTGCCGTTCACAGCATCGAGGAACTGGCTGAGAAATTGGGGAGTGATGAGGCTGTGTATGAGGCCTTGCAGAAGGCCATTCGTGCCGAGGGGGACAAGGTCATCATCACCCTGGATCACGCCTATGGTCCGTTCATCCAGATCCTCGCGGGAACCTGGGCTTCCATCGTGGATAAGGAGTGGGTGATCGAGCAGGGCGGTTGGGATGGCACAGCCAACTGGCGGCCTTGGCACGATCCGGCTGCGGAAGCCTCTGAGCTCTTCAACAAGGCCAACGGAACTGGGCCGTTCAAGCTCGAGACGTGGGTGCCGGGCGAGTACATCAGCCTCGTGCGCAACGAGAACTACTGGCGCGAGCCGGCGAAGCTCGCCCGCGCCGTGATCAAGGTCGTGCCGGAGTGGGGCACGCGTCTGGCCATGTTCCAGGCTGGGGATGCCGACATCATCGCTGTGCCGCGGCAGTACGTGGCCCAGATGGATGAGCTCGTGGCCCAGGGCAAGGCCCGCATGATGGGTCCCTTCCCGTCCAGCACCTGCCAGTCCGGCTTCTTCAACTTCTACGTCACCGAGGGGAGCCCGTTCATGCCGCTTTTGGGCGGCGAACCCAAGCCTGACCTCCTTTCCGATATTCACCTCCGCCGGGCCATCAACTACGCCCTCGACATCGATACCTACATTAAGGAAGCCTGGCTTGGCGAGGCTTGGCAGCTTCCGGGCGTGATCCCGCAGGGCCGCCTCGGCTACGACCCGACCCAGCCTGTCTATAGCTTCGACATGGAGAAGGCCGAGCAGGAGCTGCGTCAGGCTTGGGGTGGCCAGCTCTGGCGCCAAGGTTTCCGCCTTACCATCACCTATAACCAGGGCAACCTGGCCCGGAAGTTCGTAGCCGAGATGATCGAGCGGGCCCTTGAATCGTTTAACGCCAAGCGCCAAGCCGAGGGCTTCCGCGGCATGTTCGTGATCGAGGTCCAGGACCTCCCGTGGCCGACCTACCTCAAGTATATGGACGCCGGGCAGCTTGCCGTGTTCTTCATCGGCTGGCTTGAAGACTACGCGCACCCCGACAACTGGGTGAAGCCCTACATGCACAGCACCGGTGCCTTCGCCATGAACCAGAACTTCGACACCGTAAAGAACGTGGAGTTTGCTCCCGTGTATGCCACTTGGCTCCCCGCCAAGACTTATGACAACCTCCAGGCCCTCTTCGATGAACTGATCGCACTGGCCAGCCGGGAGACGGACTTCGCCAAGGCTGAGAAGCTCTACCTTGAGTTGAACAGGCTTGCTCATGAGTACGCCATCAACGTTGGGCACATCCAACTTTTGGCTCGCCACTACGAACAGCTGTGGGTGAGGGGTTGGTTCTACAACCCGGCTTATCCGGGCGAGTACTTCTACGTTCTGAGCAAGGGCTAAGGGAAGCGGCAGGGGGTCGGGGCTTTCGGCCTCGGCCCCCTTGCTTTTTCTTCAGGTTTTCGGTATAAAACCTTCGCACAATGACGGCGTACGTAATCCGACGTCTTCTTTTATTGCCCATCACACTTTTTGGCGTCACACTCTTTGTCTTTGGGGTTTACTCGTTTCTGGAACCGGGCATGAAGGCCGCCCTATACGTGCGGGATATTCCCAAGACCGCTGATGCCCTTGACCGCATAATTCAAAAATATGGCCTAGCTGATCCCTTTCACGTCCAATACTGGCGCTGGCTCAACCAGGTCTTCCGTGGCAACCTTGGCTGGTCGAAAACGGCGCAACGTCCAGTTCTCGATGCTATTTTGTATTACTTTCCGGCGACCGTGGAGTTAGTGCTTTGGGCGGCGATACCGGTCCTCTTCATCGGGATTTGGTTAGGAATTCTCTCCGCAGTACACCACAATAAGCCCATCGATCACGCATCCCGCGTGTTCGCGCTGATTGGTTGGTCCTTCCCCTCCTACGTCTACGGTCTGCTTTTGCTCATGGTCTTCTACGCCATGCTCCACTGGTTGCCACCCGGGCGGGTTTCAGACTGGGTTATCAAGGAGATCAATGCCGGCACCTTCCGGGAAGTGACGCGCATCTACACGATCGATGCCATCATCAACGGTCGTCCGGATGTTTTGGCTGACGTGTTCAAACACATGGTGCTTCCCGTAATCACCCTTGCCTACATTCAATGGGCCCTCCTATTACGCGTGACCCGCTCCTCCATGCTGGAAACCCTGCGCCAGGAGTACGTGATGACTGCTCGCTCCAAAGGGCTTGCTGAGAGGATCGTGGTATACAAGCACGCGGCACGCAACGCCATGATCCCGGTGGCCACGATGGGCGGAATGCTTCTTATCGGCCTCATGAACGGGGCGGTGATCACGGAGACGGTGTTCAACTATCGGGGCATGGGATGGTGGGCAGCTAACGCGGCTACGCAGTTGGACATCATCAGCGTGCTTGGCTTTACCTTGTTCAACGCGGTGATCCTCTCCCTGGGCATACTTTTCATTGATATCCTTTATGCGGTGATCGATCCGAGGATTCGGTTAGAATGAAGCTGGTAAAGCAACTTCTGCGGAACCCTCTTTCGCTTTTTGGGATCGTCCTCCTCCTTTTCTTTGGGCTTGTGGCGATCTTCGCTCCCTGGCTTGCTCCTCCGCCCAATCCGTTTGAACCTTATCGCATCGCGCAATTCGGTTATAGCCCCACCCCCAAGCCTCCGACCGGTCCTAACCCCCTCTCCGAGGTCTGGAAAATCGTGACGAGACATAGTGATTTCAGCAAAACTCATCCGTTTGGGACGACTGAGGGACAATACGACGTCTATTATGGGATCGTTTGGGGCACGCGCACGGCTTTTCTTGCGGGAATTTGCATCACTGGGATTACTGCACTGATTGGGATCATCTGGGGATCGCTTGCCGCTTATTTTGGCGGTTGGATGGATATGGCGTTCATGCGCATAACCGACATCTTCCAAGCTTTTCCGTTTTTGATCGCGGCCATGACCATTGCTGCTGTTTTGCAGCCCCGGATTGGGCGAAGCATCACCACCGCAGCCATCGCCCTGATCGTGTTTGGGTGGATGGGCTATTCCCGCCTCATTCGCGGCGATATTCTCTCGATAAAGGAGCGGGATTATGTGCAGGCGGCCCGCGCTGCTGGCGCTGGGCACTTGCGCATCGTTGTGCGCCATATTCTCCCCAACGCCATTTACCCTACGCTGGTTGTAGCCTCCATGGACATTGGTTCTTACGTGATCTCGTTTGCCGCACTTTCTTTCCTTGGGCTTGGGGCAGAGGTGGGATATGCTGACTGGGGGCAAATGCTCTCCTTTGCCCGGAACTGGATTCCCAGGCTCCACCAATACTGGTGGATCATCCTCTATCCTGGGTTGGCCTTGATCCTTTTTGTTTTGGCTTGGAATCTCGTTGGGGACGCTTTGCGCGACATTCTTGATCCGCGGCTTAGGGGCCGGATCGCCGTCTAGCGAGTTTCCTTGGGCTTTCTCTTACTTTCTCCCGTAAACGGGAAGAATGTCCCTTATGCAGCTATTGACAACTCTTTGGTAAGGGTGTATATTTTATATGACGGTTTGAAGGACAATGGTGGTTGGCCAAATTAAAATAAAGGTAGAATTTTCCTGAAAGGAGGGATCTCTGATGAAGTGGGTTCCAGTGATTGAGAAGGCAACTCGGCGGAGCGCAAAGTTCTTTGGCTTGCGGGGCATTCACATCCTGTGGGTGCTGATTACGCTCCTCCTTCTGAGTGCAGCCCATTCCAAGTGGACTGGCTGAAATAGAGCGGAGGACGATAGTAAAGGAATGTAAGCCAACGGCGTGGTTGCCGTTGGCTTTTTCGTTTATAGTAACTGTTTGTGCGCGGGCTACCAATTAAGGCCAAGGTATACTGGTTTTTTGTTTTCGTTCTCGGTGTATTTGTTACCGGCTGGCAACTAAAAGATCTTCGCCTAACATCAACTCTTACTTGGTCTTGGATCATTTTAGCTTTTTTAGACCTCTTTTGTGAAGTTTACGAGATTTCTCTTCTTCGTGGGCACGCCACTTCTGCAGCGATCGCAGTCGGTGCAGGAGCTATCCTTATCGGAGGAGCCGATATCGGAGTTCTTGTTGTACTATGTGGTTCTCTCCTCGCTGAAATCATTCTTCGAAGGTCCTTGTGGAAAAAAGACATCCTCTACGGATTAACTGTCGCCGGCTTTAATGTGACTCAACTCCTTCTTTCTGTAGCCTTAGCCGGTTTATTGTTTGAAGCCATTGGTGGACATCCACCACCTTATTCCTTAGCTGACTTTGGTCGAGCCGCGTTGGCATTCTTAGTCTATGTCACCGTTAACTCCGGCTTAGTCACGGGAATTGTACACTTCACCACAGGTACTCCTTACTGGCGCCACCTTTTCTCTTTTTTCCGCAGCCTCCATATCCAGCTCCTCACCCTCGGTGTCTTGGCAGTTCTCATCGCTGTTGTGCATTCCCTATCCCCGTGGTATGTAATCCTCATGCTCAGCCCACTTGTCGTTGTCCAGATATCTATCCGCGAGTATGTACGCCTCCAACATCAAGCACGCCAAGCATTTGAAAAAATTTCGCAGATTGTGAGCGCCCGCGACCGCTACACCGGAGTGCATTCCGAACAGGTTGCGGAGATCGCCGTGAAATTGGCGCGCGCCCTCAAACTCCCCCAGGAAGAAGTGGAAAGAATCGAGGCCGCCGCGCGCGTCCACGATCTTGGGAAAATCGCCATTCCCGATGCCATCCTCCTCAAGCCCGGCCCGCTCACCGAGGAAGAATGGAAGGTCGTGAAAAAACACCCGATCGTGAGTGCAGAAATCCTCCAGGGGCTGGAAATATATGAGAACTGCCTTGATATCATCCGCCATGAACATGAGCACTGGGACGGCTCCGGTTATCCCGATGGCCTGAAAGGCGAGGAAATACCCCTGGGATCACGCATCATCGCCGTGGCCGACGTCTGGAACGCGCTTTTGTCCGACCGTCCTTATCGTAAGGCTTATTCTAAGGAGGAGGCGCGCAAGATCATGCAGGATATGGCTGGGAAAACCTTGGATCCCAAACTTGTGGAGCTTTTCCTAAAAATTGTGGAATAATGCCCCTCCTTTGGGCGGTAGTGATTGGACTTGGGCTTGGTTACCTGCAGCGGGGACGCATTCGGAATCTCGCCAATCTGCGGCTGCGCGGGCTTTGGCTCCTCTTGCCACCCCTCGTCCTCCAGCTCCTCATCTTTCCTTTGGGAAGCCATGGGCCAATAGTGCCCTGGGGCACGCCTTACTGGCACATCGTTTCCTACCTTTTCCTCGTGGGATTTACGCTTTGGAATTGGCGATATGCCGAGATCGTGGTAATGGGGCTCGGCCTTCTTCTCAACTTTTTGGCGATTGTAGCCAACGGAGGGTATATGCCTGCCTCGGCAGAAGCCCTGCGCCGCGCGGGCCTAGCCTCCCTTGCCCAAGCTTTACAGACAAGCACATACTCGGGAAACACTGTCCTGATGAGCCATAATACGCACCTCAATCCTCTTGGTGACTGGCTCTATCTTCCGGCTTGGATCCCCCTTAGCTCTGCGTTCAGCCCAGGTGACTTGGTTTTGGGTTTGGGCGCGGCTTTTCTCCTCGCCCGCCGCATGGTCCACCGATAAAGGCCCTGCGAAATCCGGTAGCCGCTGTGGTACCATGAGCAGGCGGTATTGGTGGGAAAGGAGGCGGGCATGGACCAAAGGAAAGTGCAAAGAATCCTTGAGAAGCACGGAATTCCTGGACGTGATGCCTATGATCTTCCCTCTAGCCCCCGGCGGTTCCCCGATGGCGCGCACTACCGCATGGAGATCTCCGGGGTGGAAAGGCCGGAGGTCTTGGCGGCTGTGGTGGATGAGGCGAAGAAGCGCGGCGTTCCCATTCATCGCGTGATCTCTGTGGTGATGGGCACCACTTTCCTTACCCGGAGTGAACTCAAGGAATTTGCGCAGATCGCGGCGGAGGCAAAAGTGGAGGTGATCCTCACCCCCGGTCCACGCTCGGGCTGGGACACGGGCCGGCAACTGCTTACGCCTGAAGGATCTCTTTCGGGACTGCGCTTTCGCGGAGCTGATCAAATCCGCCACGTGGTTACGGACATCATGCGCGCGGTGGAACTGGGATTCCGCGGCTTCCTCGTCCTCGACGAGGGTCTCCTTTGGCTCCTTGCGCAGATGCGTGACGCGGGAGATCTCCCCAAGAACACGGTGTTCAAGGTCTCCATTTTCGCTGGCCATGGAAATCCCGCGGGCGCAAAGGTCCTGGAGATGCTAGGAGCAAACACATTCAATCCTGTGGCCGACTTGGAACTCCCCGAGCTTGCTGCTCTGCGGCAAGCTGTGAAAATTCCCATGGATCTCCACGTGACACTCACCGATTCCTTCGGTGGATTCAACCGATTCTATGAAACGCCGGAGATGGTGCGGGTCTGTGCGCCCTGCTATTTCAAGCTCGAGCCGGGACCAGCCTGCGTAGTGGGCCCAGGGGCCCTCTATAAGCCTTGGGTCTCCGGGAAGATGCTGGCCGATTGGGGCCGCGAAAAGGTCAAACATGCGGAGATCATCCGGGAAATAGTCTCCTCCACGTTCCCCGAGGCTTTGCTTTCCGGCTGGGGGCCCGAGGACCTCGCTGTTCCCACACCATAAAAGGGGGCATTATGACGTTCGCGGAGTTCGTCGCCCTCCTTCAGGAGGAGCATATCCATTATGTGGAGCTGCGCGCGGTGGACCTTTGGGGGCGTCTGCGCGGGCTGACCGTTCCCGCGGAGTCCATTTCCGAGGAATTGGTGGGGGAGGGGGTAGGTGTAGACGGTGTGCACTATGGTTTGAGCGAAGCCGAGGAGAGCGATTGGGTGCTCTTGCCAGATCTAGACGCTGTGTACCTTGACCCCATGCGGGATCCGCCCGCGGCACTGGTATTATGTGATTTAGGTCGGCCAGGCGAAGGTCCAAATCCCGCGGCACCCCGGAGTGTGGCCCGCGCGGCCCTTCGTTTCCTGCGCGATGCGGGCATCGCTCAAGACGCTCGATTCGCGGTGGAATTGGAGTTCTATTTGTTCGAGGAAATCCAAATAAGCGACGGCCTCCTTGCCCAAGGTGTAGAAGTTTTCCCTGTGGAAGGCCAGCCCGATCTTACGGGAGGCTTTCTTCCTCCCAGCTATTCCGCATATCACTTAAGTGGCGCAGCCGACCGGGGCCGGGAAATCCGCGACCGAGTAGTGGAGATCCTCACCCGCTGTGGAATTCCCGTGCGGTACCATCATCACGAAGGCGGGGGATTTGGCCAAATGGAAATAGAGCTTGGGTTCGCTAGCATAGTCCAAGCCGGCGACTGGACGGTTTTGGCCAAGGACCTCATCGCCCGCGTCGCTGCGGAGGAGGGGCTTGTGGCCTGTTTTCTACCAAAACCCCTCTACAACCAACCAGGAAACGGCTTGCACTTCCACCAGTACCTCATAGGCCCCAACGGAAACGTTTTTGCTGGGGAGGAAGGCCTTTCCGCGGCCGGACTTGAGTACATCGGTGGCCTTCTCTTGCACGGCCGCGCTCTTTCCGCACTGGTCTCGCCATCCACCAACTCCTACCGGCGGCTGCAGCCGGGGTTTGAAGCACCGGTGGAGCTCTTCTTTGGCCCGGCGGATCGCACCGCAGCCGTACGTATCCCTGGATATGCTACTGATGCCAAAAGGCTCCGGGTGGAATACCGTCCGCCGGACGCCACGTGTAATCCGTATTTGGCACTGGCTGGCTGCCTTATGGCCGGAATAGACGGGATCAGGCAGGGGGTTAACCCTGTGGCGCGTGGGTGGGGACCTGGACGCAAGCGCCGCGTGCAAAGCCTGCCCCGGAGCTTGGAGGAGGCTCTGGATAACCTCCAGCGTGACCACGCTTTTCTCACTGTGGCTGGGGTTTTCCCACCTGAGCTCCTCGAGCTTTGGGTGGACGCGAAGTCCCGCGAGGCGGCTGAAGTCGCGGCTAGGCCTCATCCTCACGAATTTCGCCTCTACGGATGAACGCCTTTCGCTGCGCTGGATTGACTTTGGGAAGCTTGCCGCCGGGGCCACGGGCGATGATCACCGACGTCCCCGGGGTCCGTGTCGGCCACTATACCCTCATCGAGGATGTCAAAGGAAGCGCAATCAGAACCGGGGTGACTGCCATCGTCCCGCCGGGTGATCCTTATGCTGAACCTCTTGCCGCCGGAATCTTCGTCCTTCACGGGCATGGAAAGGCCACAGGACTATGGCAGATCCAAGATCTTGGTGAATTGGAGACCCCAATCCTGCTCACCAATACCCTTGCCGTTTTCTCTTGCGCGGAGGCCCTCCTTACCTGGACGCTCAAGCGCCATCCCCAAGCGCGCTCGGTCAACCCTGTGGTCTTGGAATGCAATGACGGCTGGCTTTCTACGATTGAATTCCGTCCTTTGCAGGAAAAACACGCGCTTTTGGCCCTGGACGCCGCCAGTGAAGAAGTGGCGGAAGGCTGTGTGGGAGCGGGAACAGGGATGATCGCATTTGGTTATAAATCCGGGATCGGCACAGCCTCCCGCATCGTCGATCCCTACACGGTGGGCGCTCTCGCTCTTCCCAACATGGGCCGGCGCGAGGATTTCGTTCCTCCCTCACCCTTAGCTCTTTCTCCCTTTGGCGGAGAGGCTGGGAGTGAGGGGATGGGCGGTTCCTTGATCGTGGTTTTGGCCACGGATGCGCCCCTTCTGCCGGCGCAACTTGCGCGGCTTTGCCGCCGCGGGCTTTTAGGCGCAGCGCGCACCGGCGCCCCAGCGGACACGGGAAGCGGCGATTTCTTCCTAGCTTTCTCTACTACCCTGCGTTTGCCGCGCGACGCCAAGAGCGTAGCCGTAGAGATCATTCCTGACCGTTCTCGATTGATGGGCGAACTTTACCGCGCTGCAGCGGAAGCCACACAGGAAGCCATTTACTCGGCCCTGCTTGCAGCAACACCCCTCACTGGACGCGAGGGAAGGAGCCCGCCTATATTTCGCCCTAAGAATCGATGATGCGTGCCCCGCGAAGGAGGCGTTCCAGCTCGGCGATCCGCCCTTCCACCAACGCTTGCTCCTCTTTGGCCGTATGATATTCAGCATTCTCCGAGAGATCGCCGTACTCCCGTGCCTGACGAATCTTCTCGGCGATCTCGGGGCGCTTTACGCGCACAAGGTAATCAAGTTCCGCTTTAAGCCGCTCATAACCTTCGCGAGTCAAAACCTTGTCCCAGTTTTTGTTCTCAGCCACAGCGACTCACCTCCTTGCAGGTAGCAATGAGTTTAGCGGAGAACAACCTTCCCGCAACCAAATGGGTACCATAGAAAGGAGGAGGTCCCATGGAGGAGCAAAAGAAGCTTACGATTCCAGACCTTTTGAATATGGTGGCCCGCGGGGAGAAGATCGCCTTCCTGACAGCTTATGACTACCCCACAGCCCTTTTGGAGGACCGCGCCGGAGTGGACATGATCTTGGTGGGCGACTCTGCAGCGATGTGCATGCTCGGCCACAAAACCACTCTTCCGGCGACCATGGACTTCATGGTCACCATCACGGCCGCGGTTTCCCGCGCGGCCACCCGCGCCTTCGTCGTGGGCGATATGCCCTACATGTCCTACCAGCCCGCCAACGAAATCGCCGTAAGGAACGCGGGACGGTTCATCGCTGAGGGTGGGGCGGATGCCGTGAAGCTCGAGGGTGGGGCGCGCATGGCTGAGCGGGTGGAGGCCATTGTCAAGGCGGGGATCCCCGTGATGGGACACATCGGCCTCACACCCCAGGCGGCGAGCCTTATCGGCGGCCTCAAGGCCCAAGGCCGTAGTGCGCAAACGGCAAAACAGCTGATCGAAGACGCGAAAACCCTCGAGGAAGCTGGAGCGTTCGCCATCCTCCTCGAAGCCATTCCTGCACGCGTAGCAGAGATAATCGTAAAACGTGCGAAAATCCCAATTTTGGGCATTGGTTCAGGACCAGCTTGCCATGGACAGCTCCTCATCGTCCACGACATCCTCGGCCTCTTCGAGGCTTTTACCCCTAAATTCGTCAAACGCTATGCGGATGTAGGGAGTGTCATGCGCCAAGCTTTCACGGACTACGTGCGCGAGGTGAAAGAACGGAAATTCCCCGGTCCGGAGCACACTTACAAGATGCCCCAAGAAGAATGGGAAGCACTCAAGAAACTCCTGGGCGAAGACTAGCGCCAACGCCGTTCTTCTCGCCAGGGATCGCCAACATCGTGGTAGCCCTTCTCCTCCCAATATCCCCGGCGGAGCTCACTCAGGAACTCCAGGGCCACCAGGTACTTGGCGCTTTTCCAAGCGTAGAGGGAGGGCACCACCAAACGCAGAGGCCAACCATGGTGGGGTGGAAGAGGGGCGCCGTTTAGGGAAAAAGCAAGAAGCGTGTCCGGCCGCGCAAAATAGGCGAACGGAACGTTGGTGGTGTAACCATCGTAGCCGTGCACTAGGACCCAAACCACATCTGGTTCGGGGCGGGTAAGGAAAACGATGGCACTGGCGGGAACACCCTCCCAAACAAGATCTGGGACGCTCCACCCCTCTACACAGTGGAAATCTGCGCGAACTTGCACGCGGGGAAGGCCCTGTAGCTCTTCCCAAGAGAGCGTACAGGGATTGCGCAAGCGTCCAAAGAGGCGAAGGCGGTAGTCCTTGAGATCAAGGGGCGGAACAGCGTTGATGTCGTAGACGACCAAATCATTGCGCCAACTCTGCCCCGGCGGCAGTTTCTTTTCTGTCATCGGGCTCCCCTTTATGGCAAATGCGGTTTGGGGGCAAGGGCTTCCGCGGGTTGCATGGCGAGCCAGCGGCAGAAGGCGTCAAGTTGATCCGCCGCCGCCTGCAATATTTTTTCGCCCTTTTCCACCGTGGCCCGGGACGGATCTCCCGTGGCCCCACTTGCAGAAAAATCAAGGGTGTCGAAGCCCACGTCTATTCCCTCCACCTTCTTCCCCCATTCGGGAGCGCCCTTAGCAATAGCTTCCCCGTAGTTTTCGGTGCGCACGAGCTCTGGGGCGATGGCCAACACTACCGCTGTCTCCATCTCCGCGGCGTGCGAACCCCCGCTTTCGATCACCTGCGCGATCACCGTGGGAATGGACCTCCACCATACGTAGACAAAGGTATAGATTCCTTCCAGCCGGAGCCTTCTCGCTGCTTCTTCTAAAGCCGCGGTGTTTCCACCGTGCCCGTTGACGAGGACAAGCCGTCGCAGACCGTGGAAGGCCAAAGACCTGGCCAGGCCCATCACGTAGTCCCGCAGAACCTCTGGGGGCACCCAAAGCGTTCCCCAAAACTGGCGGTGATGCTCGGACACCCCAACAGGGACGGTGGGCAGCACCAGCCATCCGCCTTTTTTGCTTGCCCGGCGCGCGATCTCTTGCGCTGTCATCCAATCCGTCCCAAGGGGCAAATGCGGCCCATGCTGCTCCGTGGAACCCACGGGCAGAAGGGCCACCTGTGCTTGACGCACCGCCTCCCGCGCTTGCACCCAACTCATCCGCGAAAGTTCCATCGTTCCTCCTCTCCGGCTCCAAAACCTTTGCCGAAACTCGGCTTGAGCGCTATCCTCGATGGCTCAAGTCTAAGGAGGGATAATGCGCAGGGCAATAAGCCTTGGGGCTTTGCTTTTTGTGGCTGTTTTGGGGTTGGCTCAAGAGCGAGGGCCCATCATCATCCGTTCAGACCTGGACTTCACTCAGGAAAACGGGGTGGTCAGTGGAACTGGCAACGCAGACGACCCCTTCCTCATCGCTGGTTGGACGATCCGGGTCCCCTCAGGCACAGCTTATGGGATCTACATAGAGAACACGACAAAGTCGTTCATCATCCGCGGTTGCACTGTCCTGGGAGCGCAGGATTCCCAGGGCGCGGCCATCGCTGTGGTCAATGTCAGAGGCGGGGTTATTGAGGACTGCCTCGTGCGCGACAGCATAAACGGCGTGATCATCCAATCCTCCCAAAACCTTGTGATGCGTGACAACTTCTTGGCCGTAAGCGGCGTGGGCCTTCAGGTGCTGGGCACAAGCGTTCAACACTACGACCACGTAATAGAACCCACCAACTCCGTGAACGGAAAGCCCGTGTACTACCTCTACGGGGTCACCGACATGAGTATCGCTGATCTCGATGCTGGCCACATCACGTTGGCGGGGGCCCGCAACGTGACCCTACGAGGAGCCAAGATCGATCAGACTGACGGGATCACCGTGGCTTTCTCCGAGCAAGTGCGCTTGGAGAATCTGGACATCTCCCGCCCACGAGGAAACGGCGTCACCATCCTATCCTCTCCCCACACCCAAGTCCGCGACTCTCCCAGGATCGCTAACTCCAAGAACGCCGGGATTGCTGTGATCCTTTCGGACTATGTCCGCATCGAAAACTGTGGAATCTACGCAAACCTCACAGGGGTCTACGTGAACGCTTCGGACCATTTTGTGGTGGAAAACACTGCCTTCGCTGCTGGTCCGATCGGCGTGCACATAACTGGGGCTTCCCGCGAGCCAGTAGTGCGCAAGAATTTGTTCTACCAGAGCTCCTATGGGGTGAAGGTGGAGTCCGCCTTGGGTCCGGTGGTGGAGGCCTGCGCATTTTGGCAGGGTGATATCGCGGTATTCATTGATGGCCAAACTCGTTACGCCCGTGTATCTCGCAACTCCATGGTTTCTTACGGTTACGGGGTCTCCAACTTCGGTTCGGACGGCATCATTGAGCTCAACCACATCACACGCGCCAACATCGGCATCATCTTCGAAGAGGCCTACCAAGAAGCTTTTCCCACGGGCAACATCGTGCGCTACAACCTCATTTACCGTTCTTACGACGGCTTTTACTTTGGTCGAGAAAGTCGGGACACCCAAATTTACGAGAACTTGGTGTGGAGCTGTCAGCGTTGGGCTAGGGACTTCGGGCAGAACCTCTGGGCTCCTCAAGGCCGAGGAAACTGGTATTCCAACTACCAGGGCACGGATACCAACGGTGATGGGGTGGGCGACAGCCCTGTGAGCTTCGCTGGTGGCGGACGGGACCCATCCCCACTCATGTCCCGGGAATTTCTCCCCTCCTTACCAGGGGTCCTGGGGACCATGGAGAGGCGCATAGCTGTGCTTACCGACGCAACTGGCCAAATTTTGCGCCTGCCCGTCCTCCTTGCTGACGAAGCCCACGAGCGGTTCATGGGGTTCATGGGGGTACCGCCGGAGTTGGCCACGGATCTAGCCATAATGTTTGTGTTCGATACGCCAACCGTGAGCCAATTCCACATGCAAAACGTTTTCCTCCCCCTAGAGATCCTGTTCTTCAGCGCGGACGGCTCTTTCCTTGGGCGGAACCGCATGAGCCCAGACACACAGGACCGGTATGGAGCCGCTAGTCCCTTCCTGAGCGCCCTGGAGGTGCCGGAAGGAAAACTCTCGTCCCTTGGGCGTGAGGTGCGCTTGCTTGGCCTGGAATGAAGGGGATCCGCGCGGTTTTCTTTGACCTAGACGGAACGCTCGTCCGCTACCATGGGGTAGCGTACGAATCCAGCTGGGGAGCGATCGGGCTTGCTGCTGGGGTGAGCGCGGAGTGGGACTCTCTTCTTGAACGCTACCGCGGCCAGCCCGATCGCTACCCGGACTGGGTCAGGGAAAACGCTCGCCTGCTCCGGGGGATTCCTGTGCGAAAAGTGGCGGAAAAGATCTTTCCCCCGCCGTATGCCCCCGGCGTACCCGAGACCATCGCCGCGCTCAAACAAAAGGGGCTGATCTTAGGCATCGTCTCCTCGGGGGTGTCCCTTGTAGCTGAGCGCGTGAAGGACGAGCTTGGGCTAGATTTCTCTGTGGCCAACGAGCTCGTTGTTGTTGGGGAAACGTTCAGTGGGGAGGCGGTGGTCCGGGTGGGCCTCGCCGATAAACTCCTTGCTGTGCGTAGGGAAGCGCAACGCCTCGGCCTACACCTGAGGGAAATCGCGTTCGTTGGCGACCACTTGAACGACATACCTGTGCTGCGTCGGGTTGGGAAGGGCATTGCTTATGCCCCTAAGGATCCAGCGGTTGCGAAGGCTGCGCGTTTTATGACCGAGGATTTCCGCGAAATACCGGGGTTCCTTTTTCCCAGTTGACGAGGAGGAGCAAGAGGACCAAAATGCTTTTTGCGGATGGAGCGGGAAAAGGATCTTATGCTTAAGTGGCGGCAGCTTATAAGTGCAATTCCTGACGGAATATTGCGTTCTTGCCTCCCCTCTACCCCGGAAAAAATCCGCTACGATCCAGAGCGCCGCGTGCTTTACCTTGAGCTAGACTCCCAATTTAAGCGTGACTACGTGTTGCGCAAGCTGCCAAAACTCCGGGAGACAGCGGAAAAAATTTTCGGCCCAATAGAAGTGCGCGTGGGAGAACTCCCCCTTTTGGAGGAACTGCGGCGTGTGGAGGCAAGACCCGAGGCCGGCGCGGACATCCTCGTGATCGGGCTTGGCAGTGGCGGTGTCAACGCGGTGGAACGCATGTGGGCCGCGGAAGTGCGGGGAATACGGCTTGCCGCTATGGACACGGATTCCCAGGCCCTCTCCATGGTGAAGCTTCCAGACAAAGTCCTTTTGGGGGCCCAAGTCACAGGTGGGCGCAGCGCTGGCGGCGATCCCGAACGTGGCAAGCAAGCAGCGGAGGATTCCCTCTTTGAGATCGAACAAATCATGGGTTCCGCCCATTTAGTCTTCTTGGCCTGCGGGTTGGGTGGGGGGACCGGGACGGGGGCGGCACCCGTGGTGGCTAAACTGGCCCGCACCAAAGGAGCTCTCACCGTGGGAGTGGTTACCCTCCCCTTTTCCTTTGAGGGACCAGTGCGGGCCCAGCGGGCACAATCCGGCTTAGAGCGCTTGAAGAGCGAAGCGGATGTGCTCATCGTTATCCGCAATGACCGCCTCCTCGAACTCTCCCCTGGCGTCCCTATCACCAAGGCTTTCGAGCTTGTGGACGCCGTTTTGGTGCGGGGGGTACGCGGGATCTCCGACCTCATCACCATCCCGGGCTTGGTGAACCTGGACTTCGCCGACGTGGCTGCGGTGTTGCGCGGCGCGGGAACCGCAGTGATGGGAATGGGCGAGGCTCAAGGCGAAGGTCGTGCGATCAAAGCGGCAAAAGCCGCGGCCACAAACCCCCTCCTCGAGACGGGTAGCATCCAGGGAGCACGTCGCATCCTTCTGAATGTCTCCGGTGGAGACGACCTCACCCTTTCCGAGGTCACGCAAGTGGCTGAGTTCATCCGGAAATCCGCCAGTCCTGAAGCAGATTTGGTCTTCGGCGCGGCAATCCGGCCAGAACTCACCGGCAAAGTGGCGGTAACCGTCATCGCCACAGACTTTCGTGCGCCCGCCGCCGAGGAAACGGAGACCCCCAAGGTTGTGCGCCCGGTCCTTCCCCGCCGCTCGCCCGATGAGAATTACGACCTCCCCGCGTTCCTCCGCCGCCCAAAAGAGGAAAGTTGAAAACCGCTGCTTTTCTCCTCGCTATTTGGGTTGGATTCCACTCTTTTTCCGCCCCAATTTCTTACATCATGCGCGTTTCTGTCGAGGAAAGCGGGGCCTTCCAGGGCGAGGTAACGCTCAACATAGCGGGGCTCCTTGGCGTAGGAGAGCTTTTATTTCGTCTTTATCCCAACCATTTTGGGCATTTACTGCGCGTGGAAGAAGCCCGAAGTGAGGGCAAATCTTTGCCATTGGATGCGGTGGAACCGACGGTTTTAGTTGTTCAACTTCCTTCAGAGCTTCCGCAAACCGCCTCTCTCCATCTGCGCTTTTCGGGCGTTCTCCCCAGGGAATTGCTGGGCTACGGGATTTTCGCGCACACCGCTAGGGCGATGATCATGAGCCAGTTCTACCCAATCCTTGCCCCTTGGGAAGGGGAATGGTTACTGCACCCCACTTTCCCCTTCGGCGATAACTTGGTAGCCGAAGCTGCCGACTACCTGGTCTTTCTTCAGGTGCCCTCGGGATGGGTGCCGGTGGCAAGCGGTGAGGAGCGGAAAACCGGGTGGAACACGTGGCAGATAAACGGAGAAAACCTGCGGGAATTTTGTTTGGTCCTAGTACGGGAATACACTGGTCTCGTGGATCGCTGGGCAGATGTGGAGATACGCGTCTTCTTCCCTTTCGGTTTTGACCAGGCCGGAAAACGGGCTCTGGCCATAGCAAAAGAAGCCCTCCCTCTCCTCACTGCGCGGCTTGGCTCCTTCCCATTTCCTGATGTGGATTTGATCGCCGCCCCACTTTCTGGCGCAGGCGGAGTGGAATATCCTCGTCTCATCCTCATCAACCAAGATTACGCTCTGGATCCCTACACCGACTTTTTTGCGGAGATCGTGGTCCACGAGCTTGCGCACCAGTGGTGGTACGGGGAGGTTGGCACAGATCAGGTTGCTGAGCCCTGGCTGGATGAGGCTCTAGCTACCTACACTTCCTCCCTCTACTTCGAAGTCCAGGGAGAGCTTGAGCAAAAGGTGCGGGAATGGCAGGACCGCTTCTTGCAGGCAAAAAAACTGAATCCGCAAGCCTCCGTGGGAAGCGGCCTTTGGGAATTCCTCGGCCGCTCAGGCTATGCAGGCTATGTCTACGCGGGTGGCGCCCTCCTCCTCCACGAGGTCCGTTCCTCCCTCGGAGACGAGATCTTCTTCTCGATCCTGAGAAATTTCCGGGAAAAATACCGCTGGCGCATCGCTCGCGCTTGTGATTTCCTTGGCCTCCTCGCAGAAGAGCTGGGACCATTGTTTTCAGCGCTGGCCCTCGAATATTTCGGCGATCAACCTCAGTGCCAAACCGAGCCTACAGGAAGCGTGAATCCGCGCTAGGAAAGCATAGTGAGCTTGGTTGGAGAAACGCTAGTAGAATTGGTCTTAGAAGAGGAAAGCTCATATCTGTGGTTCACGGGAGTGCTTGGGGGATCTGCGTCGAATACGGAGCTGGGCTTCTCCCTAAGGTCTTCACCGAGCTTGGTGGGGATTGGCTCGCCAGATGGGCAGAGCAAGTATACGGAGAGAAACACTCCGGACCCATGCCGCTCGCGTTGGCTCGGGTGGATCATGAGGGTAAGGCGGTGTACAGTTTCCATCGGCCCTTCAGATCGGCGTTTTGCTCGGATTTAGGGGCGATGTGTGGGATGAAGTTTTTCCGCTTCCGTTCCCTGTTTTTCTTACACCCTCGTACGGCCCCTGGCATACAAGGCAAACACTGATATGGTCAAACTCTCCGATGACGATGCTGCCTTGCTTTTTCCTGACAAGCCAATGCAAGAAAATTCGGATCCCCCTGATTTTTCTCACCTTGGGTGCAGAAGGGGCGATGGTATTCAAGAATGTCTGAGAAAAGAAAATCATTGCTGTGAAGGTGAGAGTTGAAGCGCGGTTCATGTGCGGCCGGACACGCCCAGCCCAGGCACGCGCATCCGTCGTTCCACCCAGCGCAGGCCGAGGCTGAGGACGAGGATCAAAGCTAAATAAAACAGGGCCACCACAATGTACACCTCAAAGTTGCGGAAGGTGCGCGCCGCGATGTTTTTTGCTTGCCCCATGAGTTCCAAGACCCCGATGAGATAGACCACAGCCGACCCTTTCACCATGTAGATGAGCTCGTTGGACCAGGGTGGGATGACCAAACGCAGGGCTTGGGGGAGGACCACATAGCGCACTGCCTGAAGCCGAGAGAGGCCCAAAGCCAATGCCGCTTGCATCTGCCCGATCCGCACCGATTGAATCGCACCCCGGAAGTACTCCGCTTGGTAAGCCGCGGTATTAAGGGTTAAGGCCAACAGGCCCGCCACAACCGGGGAAAACCGGACTCCCACAGTAGGGAGCGCGTAGTAAAAGGTCATCACCTGAACCAAAAGAGGGGTGCCGCGGAAAACGTGGATGTACGCGGAGGCCAAAAGATACGCGGGATAGAGGGGGCCCCGTCCATATACCCGAAGAACAGCAAGAACAAGCCCCAAAAACCCGCCGAAAGCCATGGATAGCAGGGTGAGCTGCACGGTGAGAAGGAGCCCTTGGCTGAGTCTAGGAAGCCAATCCCAGGAAAAGACGAGACTCATTGCTCTCCTCCGTAGAGATCGGTGATGCGGCGTAAAAACTCCGCGGTGCGCGGGTGCTTTGGGCTACGGAAAAGCTGTTCGGGAGGGCCCTGCTCCACGATCACACCCCTCTCCATGAAGATGATCTCGTCGGCTACTGTGCGGGCGAAACCCATCTCATGGGTCACCACAAGCATGGTCATCCCGCTACGCGCAAGCCCTTCCATCACTGCAAGCACTTCTCCGATCAGCTCTGGATCAAGAGCGCTCGTGGGCTCATCAAAGAGGATCAGCTTTGGGTCCATGGCCAAGGCCCGGGCAATGGAGACCCGCTGCTGTTGTCCGCCAGAAAGCTCAGCCGGATAGGCGCGGGCCTTGTCCGCAAGCCCCACCCGCGCAAGCTCCGCCATGGCGCGTTCCGTCGCCTCTTTCTTGCTCATCCCCTTCACCCGAATGAGGCCAAGCCGCACGTTGTCCAAAGCCGTGAGGTGGGTGAAGAGGTTGAAGTCTTGAAAGACGAAGCCGATCTGGGAACGAATGCGGTTGATGTTCACTTTAGGCGAGGTGATCTCCGTGTCCTCCAGCCAGATGCGGCCGCGATCCGGCTCAGTCAAGCGATTTATGCACCGCAGAAGCGTGGATTTTCCTGTGCCTGACGGCCCAATGATGACTTTCGTCTCGCCCTTGTCCAAAGAGAACGAGACCCCTTTCAGCACATCCTCTTTTCCGTACCGCTTATATAAATCCTCCACGCGCAAGAGCATCGTTTACCTCCGGGCCTCCAGGCCAGGAATGCGCAAGCGCCGCTCCGCCTTCCCGATGATAAATAAACCCGCGTAAGTGAGGATAAGGAAAAGGAGGGCCACGGTAATATAGGCTGGAAGAGTAAGGGGGAATTCCCGACTCCCGATGTACCTGGCCTGCCGCATCACCTCCACCACGCCAATGGCATAGGCCAAGGTTGTGTCCTTTAGGACCACAGCGAACTCGTTCCCCCAGCCCGCAAGGGAAAGGCGCAGAGCCTGAGGGAGAAGCACATAGCGGATAGCACCGATTCGGGAAAGGCCGAGGGCGCGGGCCGCTAAGGCCTGGCCCACCGGGATCGCTTGCAAAGCCCCCCGGAATATTTCCGCCTGATAGGCGGAGGAACGCAACCCTAAAGCTAAAACAGCTGCGATGAACGGCGAAATCTTTATGCCGAATTGCGCTGGACCAAACCACATGAGGAGGAGAAGGAGGATCTCGGGGATACTCCGAAAAATCCAGGCGTAGCCGAAGGCGACGAGACGAAGCGGGGGTGGAGCATAGACCTCAAGGAGCGCAACTACCACACCGATGATGAAACCCACGGTGATTAACCCACCGAGAAGGGCAAGGTTCACGGAAAGCCCCTGCAAGAGGATGGGGAGGTAATTCCAAACCCGAAGCCAGTGCTCGATGGTCAAGGGAGGAAGGGGGAGGCCGGAGGGCCTCCCCCGCTATTTATTTGCTGAGTTCCCGGACTTTCTGCACCAAACACGCAGCGTAAGCCACGGGGTCTTTCGCCACACGGAGGAGGTCGATGCACGCTTCCCACGCGGACTCAACAGCCTCTAGTGGATTCCCAAAATAGGCAGCAACAAGGTTATCCCAAGCCCCTGTTTCCTTGAGTTTTTTCATGCCCCGCTCGATCCGGGGAAGAATGCCCTTGGGATCACCTTTAGCTACGAGGAAACCGAACTCCTCGTAGGTCTTGATGACCCCGGCGATGACGAGCTGCCCGGGATATTGGCGCACAGCTTGCTGAGAAGGAGCCTCGTCTTGGATCACCGCATCGAGCCGTCCCGCAAGGAGGTCCATGATCGCCTCAGGGTAGGTCTCGTAGAGCACGAGCTCCACGGCTACGCCTTTGGCCACGAGGTTATCCTCAACCCAAAATGCGCCAGTGGTGCCCCGCTGCGCACCCACTTTGCGTCCGGGCATAAGTGCGGTCACCACATTCAAACCAGAGCCAGCCCGCACAAGGACCGTCTGGTCAGAACTCCAATAAGGGGAGGAGAAATCCACCACCTGCGCGCGCTCAGCGGTGATGGTGAACCCGGAGGCCCCGATATCCAGTTTCCCCGCGATGACCGCAGGGATAATGGAGTCAAAGGCGATGTCCCGGATCTCCACTTCGTAGCCCTCAAGGATAGCAATCATCCTCATCACGTCGACATCGAACCCGAGGATCTCACCTTTTGCGGAGACCCACTCGAACGGAGGCCAAGCTGCGTCAGTGCCCACGACGAATTTTTCCGCACCCATCCCGCCGAGGCCCACCACGCCAAGCACTAAAACCACCACTGCCACCCGCCGTAGCGCCAATGAAACCACCTCCCAAGCAAAAAGTTAGTGCGACTATACTTTGTCACTCCCTCCCAGTCAAAGGGTGGGCAGGTGCCGCCGCGCCAGTTCCGCCTCCTCGCCCGGCAACGCAAGAAGCTCGGGTTTTTCTTTCCCCCGCATAAGGAAGCGGTAGGAGAAGCCGCGCATGAGTTCGTACCAGTTTAGGACAAAATCGTTGTACCTACTTTTCAAAAGATCGAGCTCCTCATCGGCCTCGGCTAAACGGTTCTGAGCGCAACGCACGCGCTCATCCCGTTCCTTGGGAAGAGCCCGATAAATGCCGCGCAAGACTACCTCCACTTGCTCATCGGCCTCCGCCAGTTTCCGCGGCTCCCGCGCACTTCTTTTCAGCTCCTCTACAGCTTGGCGAAGCCTTTTTTCTCCTTCTGGGGCGTAACCACAACTACGCAACGCCAAAAGCAGTTCCTCTAGCGCCGCGATCCTCGCATTCACAGCCCGACACACGTCTTCCCAGGCTTGCGCGATATCCCTTTGTAGCTTTTGCAGATTTCGTTTAGCCCGGGCTAAGGAAAACAAGGCGGAAAAAACCAGGACCACACATACGGCGATGACGATCTCTACCATGCTCGGCCACCGCCTCCCCCCATTCCTCCCCCGGAGAAGCCGCGCCCACCGAAGCCTGATCCTCCACTCCATCCTCCGCGACCAGCCTTGGCTGTGCGCGGGACCGCCGCCGCCGCTTGACTTAGGCGATGCAACAACATGAGCCTGGCGGGGAAGGTCATGGGAACCCAAGGACCACGGGCCTCATACCAACTGGGAGGCGCGCGCAAGACCCCTGCGAATTTCTCCACCCAAAGGTCGCTCATCCCCAACGCCACCGCATAAGGAAGGAGCTCCTCAAAATGCTGTTCTTTTGCAGCAAACTCAATGCGCTCCACCTCCGCCCTTCGGATGTATTCCGCAAGCCCGCGCACCCAGCGCAGGGCTTCCATGCCTTTTCCCGTCTTGCGTGGCATAAACGGGGCGAAGGCAGCGACGATCACTCCAGATGTCCCCACAGCAATGGAAAGATAGAGGTTTGCAAAAAGGAAGAACAACACAACCCCCAAAACGATTATTCCCACACCTAAGGCGCGCCAAAAAGAACGCACCGCCTCAGGATTGCCGTGATAGAAGCCTTTATCCACAAGGTCCATCAGCAATTTAGCCCGTACGCCTGGGATTTTCTCATATAGGCGATATTTGAGTTTGGCGAAGGTTGGCCCGTCCTTTTCTTCACCGGAAAAGAGGGCTTCACGCAAAGCTTCCTCGTAGGGGGTGAGCTCCTTCGTGCCTTGCTGGGGCACAAGCTGAAAATCGCCGGCCACTTCCCGGATTTTCATCCACCCCTTTGTGGCCAACGAGAGGATGCCGGCTGTGAAATCCTGGGGATCGAAGCGATCGTCCACGAGGACCCCGGCCTCGGCTGGCCCGATCCCCGGCGGTGGGGTGTACTCCGGCGCCACCGTGCCCAGCTTCGGATCCCGACCCCAACGCCACCAAATTAGGGTCATCCCCAAAAATACGAGAAGGGGAATAGCCGCATAAACGTTGTCCCCCAAGAACCAAAGGACGCGCGTGCCAAAAGAGGGAAGGGCGATGTATCCGGAAGGAACACGCACAGCCACGGTGATCCCTTGCCCAGCCAGAAGATTTTGCGTTTCTCCACGGAGCCTGCCCTCCACCCAGGCGAGCGCAAAGGGCGCGGTACTGCCATAAGGGCCTTGGTAGGCAACGAAATGCACATCCTCGGGTGGGATCTCCGAGGGCAAAATGATCTCCACTTTAGCCCGGCGGATGGGCATGGTCCATTCTGTGCCGATCGCGTTCCAATAAAGCTCCACTTCCTCCTCGTAGCGGACCAAAGCGCGGAGAACTCGGTAACGAATAGTGTAGGGCACAAGACCGCGCACGGTGACATCGGGATCCCCGATCTTCACCACGAGGTTTCCACCCTCGCGATAAGCTTTGTAGGGAACGTTCTGCCCATCCTCTGAGACCTCCAAAAGTTCCAGGCGCAGGCGATAGCGTTCGCCAGTGGGAAGGCGGTAGGAAACGGGGATTTCCCGGATGATCCCATGGCGGGGGAGATCAAAATAGACACCGATCCTCTCGTTTACCAGAAGGCTTCCGTCAGCCTTGATTTCCAGGGTGACCGCGAAGTCCTCAATCGTCTGGGCAGAGGCCCACAGGGAAAGGGCAAAAAGGAAGGCGAAAGCGCGCCTTTTCATCGGGAGAAACTCACTTTCGGGGGCTCAGCGAGGGCCTCATCGGGCAGCATGTAGAAGTCCCGGCCCTGGATGTGGAAAAGCTGGGCCACCAGGTTTTGGGGGAAAACCTTGATCGCGGAGTTCAGGTCCCGCACCACCGCGTTGTAGTAGCGCCGCGAGCGAGCTAACTCCTCCTCCACACCCTCAAGCGAGCGCTGCAAGGCGATGAAGTTTTCGTTAGCCTTGAGGTTTGGGTAATTCTCTACCACGGCGAATAAAGTTTTTAGTGTTTCCCGAAGAGCGTTGTCGGCTTCCGCCTGTTCGCGCGGGTTTTTTGCGCCCAACGTAGCAGCGCGGGCCTGCGCGATCTTTTCGAAGATCTCCCGCTCATGTCCGGCATACCCTTTCACCGTCTCCACGAGGTTTGGGATGAGGTCGGCTCGTTTGCGCAGGAGGGTATCGATTCCGCGCCAAGCCTCCTCGGCCCGTACCTGGAGCCGCACAAGCTTGTTGTAGGTAGCCGCGACCCAGAGGGAAAGAAGGACTAGCACACCTAGAATAATCCAACCGATCATTTCGCCTCCTTGGCAATCTCATTCTACCGCAAACATCCTCCTTAGCTACACGCTATTTACGAGAGAAGGAAGTTATAGGCCTTTGCCTCAGAGCTTCTTTGGGGACATGCTTTCTTTGGTCTTGCCGAACGGTGGCAAAGTTAGGTGAAAAGCGTGGAAATCCGGATCTACTCTGCGGCATCACAGTTGACAAAACACTTGAGCTCTGGCAGGCAGGGGACCACTGCAAGCTCCGCGGGGAAGTTGAGCCAGGGGGGCCATGGCTAAGGTCCGCTCGGATGAGCCGCGCCGGGGCTGGCCCTTTCGCAGATGAACACGCACAGGCCTGAGGTTCCCTTCCTCGGCTACGTAGGGAACGCGGGAACTCTTACGCACAAGGAACCCCCACAGTAGTCCATAACTGTGAGCCATTCTTCTTCCACGCGCAGGCTGCTCACGGCGTCCACAAATGTGCCGCTCAAAAAGATCTCTTGCTTCCCAGCTAGACGCGGGTACTCGGCGATGGCCCCGGGGAGGGTGCCCAGGGCGTGGCGGAGCACGCTGGGAATCCCGGCCTTCGGAAGAGGCCACAGGGACGCAGCCAAAACCACGGTAACCCCAGCCAAGACCATCTCCTTGCGCTCGGTGCGCGGATCGTTCTGGTTTAGCCGGAGGTCAATCGCGGCCAGGGAATACGTGTCGCGGATCCCGCGGCCAAAGGAGAGGAAGCCCCTCCAGTGTGGCCATTCGAGGAGGAGGTGGGAGAGGTAGCCGATGACAAAGCCCAGGCAGGCTAAAAAGCGCCAAAGGGCCAGGGGCGCAAAAAGTCCAGAAGGCTGTGGGTAAGGCCACAGTGACCAAAACGCTCCTCAAGCCACGGGGAGAAGGAGCGAACCCGGTTTATTCGCCTCCGGGAGGGCCGCGCCGAAAGCGGCGGGGAGGAAAGCCGACCCAGTGGGCGGCCGACCGGCCACAAACACCGCAAAGAGGAGAAAGGAGGGTGAGCCCAAAACACGCGTGCACAGCCTCATTTACGCCTCCAGCGGTGGAAGAACTCGCGGAGGAGGAAGCCCAGGGCGTAGGTGAAGCCCGCGAGGAGATAGAGGGTGCGCTCGTGGAAGCTCAAAGCGAGGTAGCAGACAGCAAGGACCAGAGCAGCGGTGAGAACGACGATCCATGTAGCCCTGGGATTTCCAGCAGTGCGAAGGTAGATGTGGCGGCAGAGCTTGACCAGGCCTTTCTCCCCACCAAGCATGGGGATCCCCACGCGCAAGAAGCTCTGCACCCACCTGCGCGTCTCCTCCAGGAAGAGGGAAGACCACGAAGTGGTCGATCAGGTCCTGGCGCTTCTTCTCCTCTCTTTGACCGTGGCCACTGTCTGCACGGGAAAGAAGCGGGAGGATGAGGCGGCGCAGGGAAGGTGGGCTTAGTCCAGGTTATCCACGAGGATGAGGAAGGTTTTGGCGAAGCGGGGGATCGTGCCGGTCGCGAGGACGGCCAGCTCCTTTGCGCTCAGGCGGGAGAGGGGCTGGGCCAGAGCGTCGCGGCCCACCTCGCGGAGAGCCGTAAGCTGATCTATGGCGGGAAAGCTGGTAGGTCTTCCCCCTGCCGGAGGGGCCGAAGATGAGGACGTTTTGGCCCCGCCGCACTAGGCGGAAAGCTCAGAATGAAGGGGCCATGGTCTTGTTGTACCAGATTGACATCAACGAACCAGTAGCGGTTAGGCAATCTTTTGCGGCGCTCTCAGACGATAATTCCCCTCTTCCGCAGCTCCTTGAGGTGGCGCCAGACGGTAGTGCGGTCCCCGCCGGTGAGGCAGCACAGCTCTGCCTGGGATATGACACACTCGCCCCGGCGGGTGCGGGCAAGAAGGATTTCCGCAAGCTTTTAGGCTTTGGGCAGGAGGGGCGGTAGCCCCGCCGCCAGATTTTTGCGCTTGTAAGAGTCATACTCTTTCCTAAGCCAGAATGATTCGGACGCGCAGATTGGCACCCTTCTGCTCCAGGTCTACGGAGAGGACGCGGCCGGGAAGGAACGAGTGAATTTCGTTCTCCCGGCGGAACCGCTTGATCCCCGAGAGAGCCTCCACCCGCACCAGCGCGTCCTCCACTTCCGAGAGCCTGCGCATGAGTTCCTCGATGCGCCTTTTCACATCTGGCGGAGGCGTAGCCAAGGAGATCGTCTTCCGCCACAACTTGGCCCGGCCACACGAGCACCCAGGCCAGGGGGCCCGCGGTGAAGGTGATGGTGGCGGTGCCTGGTGCAAAGCTGAAGGTGGCGGAGACCTTCGGCCACAAACCCTGGCGGTTCCAGAGAAGATCGGTGCGCAGGGTGAGGTCCTGGCTGGTAGCCTACGCGGAGAAGCTCGGGCCTTCCAAGGGGGGCCTCGGTCAGGAACGCCGGGCCTCCCAGCCCACCAAAGAAGCGTGACGTCCAAGAGGAGCAAAGCCACCGGCATCGTTTAGAAAAGGTGCGGTTTTGAGGCCTGGGACTTCTTGGGTAGTTGGACAAGGCGGGCTTGGCCGAGACGAAGGGCTTCCTCGGGAAAGAGGTAGATCTTGCGGCCTGTGCCGACCTGGTTGGCGGGGAGAAGGCCCTTGCGTACCCCGCGATGGTGCGGTGCACCCCAAGCTCTTGCACAAGTTCCGGGATTGAGTACATGGCTATCCTTCTCCTTTTTAGTTACGGTCATTAATTATCGTACTGCACACGCAAGATTATGAAGGTATTGATTTAAAAAGCGCAACATATGTAGCCATACTTTGAACATTCAACTGCGTAGCTGAAAGATGGTAGTTGTTGAGGGGCTTT
>JANXBC010000069.1 GCA_025060555.1 Candidatus Bipolaricaulota bacterium | reverse complement strand
AAGCCTACCTGGAGGAGGAGGCCGTTTACAATTTTTCCGATGAAGGTCGGGGTCACTGGGCATCCGGGGGTGGGCAAGACCACGCTTGTGAAGCGGGTGCTCGCGGCCGTGCCCCTCCGGGCCGGGGGAATGATCACCGAGGAGATCCGCAAGTGCGGTTACCGCGTGGGCTTCCTTTTGCGGGACGTGGCCACGGGGCGGGAGGGCCTCCTTGCCCATCGCCACCACTGCGACGGCCCGGAGTTCGGCAAGTACCGCCTCTGCCTTCGGGATCTGGAGGAGATCGGGGCCGCGGCCATCGAGCGCGCCGTGGAGGAGGCGGAACTCATCGTGATCGACGAGGTCGGTCCCATGGAACTAAAGTCCCAGCGATTCATCTCGGCGGTGGAGAAAGCTTTGGCTTGCGACAAACATCTTCTCGTCACGGTGCACCGCGCCTCCAACCATCGTCTGGCCTACCGCATCCGCCACGAAGTGGACCACCTGATCCGCCTCACCTTATCCAACAGAGCCGAAAAGATACGGCAAGTGATCGAGCTTTTTGCAGCCCATGATAAATCTTGAGTCGTATAGCCACCTAATGCCTCAGATCACTTGTTAACTCGGCAACGGCTTGACCGCCTTGCATAGGATCAACGCGTCGCGGCCCAGCGGCTTCACCTCTACATGGCAAAAGCCTATTAACCTCAAGAGTGTTTGGAGCTCGGAGGTGTTAAAGTACTCGGGAGCCCTGTATTTTAAGCCCTGAAGCGCCGAGAGAAGGAGATCTATCTTATCAATGAGCTTGTATTTAAGAAAGCCCGGGGCATCGCGATCAACCTCGCGCATGACCAGCATTCCTCCCGGCTTCAAGACCGCAAACACGTTTAGCAAGGCCCGAATACGGTCGGCATGATGATGCAGCGCGTCCACCATGAGCACAATGTCAAAGACACTGCTCGGGAATCTTTGAATCAGCTCCTCCGTTGGACACAAAACCGTTTCAATATCGGCTTTCTTGGCACCCCTGGCCAGATATTCTCGGCTGATGTCAGTGGCGTAGACCTCAGTATATGGAAAACACCGCTTAAGGAAAGCAGAAAATCTACACGTTCCGGCTCCGGCTTCCAACAGCTTCTTATGATTTGTATTCCCAAGGAACGCCAAAAGTTCGGCCCGCTCTTGCGATATTTTCCCTCTAAAAATGCGCTCACCCAAATCATAAATCCATGCGGCCAGCGGCATCGCCCCTGCTCCCCTTGGGATTATACAAAGAACAACGCTTTCGAGCTTCTTCAGGCCTCCTAAATGTGAAGGGGGCAAGCTCGTAGAGCAAGCAAAACAGAAAGTCTCAAGGTTGAGCCCTAAAAAGAAGCTCGTTCAGGTCACTCAACCCTTCCCTGTGAATTACTCGATAGCCGTGGAAGGACCGTCCTTAGGGGCAAGGGCAGGATTCAGAGCTCATCGGGCTCTTCGCGGGTTGATCCAGACGGGTCCAGGGACTCCGTAGAACCTCTGGTAAAAATCGCGGAAGACGCGTTCGAGCTCGCGCATCATGCGGTCTACATCCTCTTCCTCCGAGAGTTTGGGATCCGGGAGGATCGCCTCGGCAAAGTGCACGACGACCCGTCGCTTGCGAACGGTTTTCCAAAGCGCGCGCGGAAAACCCCGCCAAACGGGAAGCTTTTCAGGCCCGGGCTCGTGGATGGGAGCGTTCTCCAGGCCCACAGGGATGAGGGGGACCCCTGCGCGTCGGGCCAAAAGTGCCGCACCTGGGTAGAGCCGCCGCTCCCATAACCGAACCCCTTCAGGGAAGACCATAAGAGAACCCCCGGAGCGGAGGTATTCCGTGGCCCGCTTGATGGTCTTGGGATTGATGGCTGCCTTGCGCTTCGGATCTTGGGTCACCCCAAAGCGCCAAAATGCCTGGCAAAGGAAGCGTACCAAGGGGTTGGGCCAGTCCAGGGTATATAAAGCCCAGCCACGCCAGTGCCGGCTTGCGCGGGTGACAAACAGGGGCTCCAACCCACCGAGATGGATCACTGCAAGTACGCACGGCCGCTTTGGGCATGACCCTGCGCGTTGGGTACGCACCAAACTTGTGAGCACCCACATGAACAGCCAGTACATAAACCAGACGGGCTCTAATCCAAGTCCCACGAATACGGCCCTTAACAGCTTTTTCATGGCTGCACGTAAGGCACGACTTTTATTATGCTTATTCCTTGAGGGGGTCAAGCATGGGTGCACCAAAGGTGAGTGTGGTCATGCCGGTGTTGAACGAGGAGGAATTCCTCGAGCAGACGTTGAAAACCATCCGTGCGCAGACGTTCAAGGATTATGAGCTGATTGTGGTGGACAACGGGAGCACCGACCGAAGTCGCGAGATCGCCGCGCGCTTTGCGGATCGCGTGCTCGTCGAGCCTCAGCGTGGATATGACCTCGCCCTCCACCGGGGGATCAGCGAGGCCCAGGGCGAGCTTATCGTCCAGGCCGATGCGGATACCCTCTATCCTCCGCATTGGCTGGCCCGGATGGTCCAGGCTTTTGAGGGGAAGGGGGTGGTGTGCGCCTATGGGCCGTGGGCCTTTCGGGAGAGTCCCCGCTGGCGTAAGCCCCTGGAGGCCGGCCTCTGTATCGTTGTTCAACTCCTCACCCATGCACTCGGCCTTCCCCAAACCACCGGCCTCAACATGGGCTTTCGCAAGGAAGCCTATGTTCAGGTTGGGGGATATCCGGCTTTGCGGCGCCTGTCGGCCATCGATGTGCGGCTGGGCTTGCGCCTGAGGCGGGTGGGAAAAGTCCGGTTTGTCCCGAAAATGCTTGTCTACACCTCGAACAGGGCCTTCCGCAAGCGCGGGGCCCTCCGGCATTGGCTCCTCATGATCCGGAACTTCTGGGACATCGTGCTCCATCGGGACCGCCTCACCCTGGACCATTGGTATGCCTGGCGCCGGGATTGAACCTCATTGCCCCCCGCGGTTCCGCTGGAGGACGGCCAAATAGTGGGCCGAAGGAACACGATCCCGCTCCAGAGCGATGTCCACCCAAATGCGCAGGGTGTGGAGCACCGCACGCCACACACCTAGCTCCACGAAAGTCCGGTTGGACGTGTAGGCGCGCAGCGCAGGCACGAAGACCACCCGCCCCACGCGCCGCAGCCGCCTGGCCAACCGGAAGTCCGCGTTGGCCAGGTGGGCCAGGGGCGGGAACCCCCCCACCGCGAGGTACGCGGATTTCCGGCACCCAAAATTCGAGGCGCCTGCAAGTGGCACGCCCAACGGATACATCAGGAAAGCCAACAGCGTGTAGCCCAAGATTTCGAGCTGGCGTGGGATATGCGAGCTTTCCTTGAACCCCAGTGGCCCGAAAACGCCCACCACGTTTTTCTTTTCCAGGGTGTGCACGAGGCGTTCAAGCCAATCGGGTGGATAGATAGTGTCCGCATCCGCGCTGGCCAAAAGCTCAGTACGGGCTTCAACGAAGCCGCGGTGGCGCGCCAGATCAGGGCCAACTTTGGGTTCGTAAAGAACGCGATCCGCATAGCGCTGAGCTATATGTACGCTGGCGTCTGTGCTGCCGTTGTCCACCACGACGAGCTCGTAATCTCTGAAGGTTTGGGCGCGCAGGGAACGCAGACACCCCTCGAGGTGAGCTTCCTCGTTTAGCACGGGCACTACGACGGTGATCACCGGTTTCATGCGTGCTCCCGGCGCACCTTATACCAAGTTGCGCTCTTGCCGAACGCTCGCAGAAAGCCCACAAGGATGGCCCCCTGCAGGACGAGGTGGAGCAGGAGCGGTCCGGCCAGGGTGTTGAGGAGCGCCTCCCGCGTCTTAGGGCCTTCCAACCAGTACGAAAGGAGGACGCCGGTGTAAAGCGCGGCCACAAAGCCGGGCACAACATAACGGGTCAAGACCCAGGCCCCAAGTCCGAGGTCAATCCACAGGGCAAACCAGGGCAGGTAGATCACCCAGGCCAACAGGATCATGAGGGCCATGTAGGAAACCTTTCCGTGCCGTATTTCGTCGAGCATCTCGCGGATCCCACCGGTATACCAGCGCAGGAATTGGGCGAAAAGGTCGGCGAAGGAGGGAGCATATTGGATGAAGCAGGAGGGTCCGCGCACGAATTTGGCGAAAATCCTGCGTTGGGCCAGGCGGTTGCTGAGGTCGAAATCGTCCACAAGCGTCTTGGGGTCGAACTCCCCCGCCTGTTCCAGGACCTCGCGGCGCACAAAGAGGCCGCAGGTCATGAATACCGGGCGCCAAAAAAGCCCGGAGAACACGAAGGCCTTGGCCATGGAGAAGAACAGCTCCTGGAGCACGACCACAAAGGACCGCCGCTGGTTGTAGGGAGCAAAATCCGCGTAGATCACGGGATTGCTTGGATGCGAGGCCAGGGCCTGGTAGAACTGGAGAGCTTCGCCATCCAAGCGGGCGTCGGCATCCAAAAACAGGATGATCGTGCCTTTGGCGTGCTTAAGGGCATGGTTTAGGGCGGCAGGTTTTCCCCGCCGGTAAGGGTCTTCTAGGACCAAAAGCTGCGGGATCTCCCGTTTGAGGGAGGACAGGATCTCCGGGGTCCGGTCCGTGGAGGCGTCCACCACGATGATCTCCGCATCTGGGGCAGCCGCGGCCAAGGTGCGGACGGTGTTCTCGATGACGGCCTCCTCGTTGCGGCTGGCGATGATCACCGAGAGCTTCTCAAGGGGAGCGGTGTGGGCCAGCGCTTCCCGCAGGGTACGGAAATTGCGCCAAATCCCAAGGAAGGCGAGGATGACCCCCGCGCCGAGGCCACACACAAGGCTAATTAGACTTGGGCTCATCGGGCCACGATGGACACAAGTTTCTCAGGGACAGCGATGATTTTCTCGATCCGCAGGCCCTGAAGACGGCTCTGCACCTCAGGGGCCGCGAGGACCACCGCCTCCAAGGTTTTGGGATCCGCGGCCTTGGTGCGGGGCAGGCGGACTCTCGCCCGCACCTTCCCGTTGATCTGCACAGGGATCTCCACCTCCGCCTCCTCCAGGGCTTGGGGGTCATAGGCGGGCCAGGGCGTCTCCAGGATCGCCCGCCCCTCGCCCAGGCGATGCCAGAGCTCCTCGCAGATGAAGGGGGTGAACGGGGAGAGGATCAGGAGGAGGTCCCGGAGCGCGCGGCGGAGGAGCCGCGGGTCCGCCTGGGGATCCTCCGCGTACTCGGAAAGCGCGTGGGTGAACTCCATGATGGCCGCCACCGCCGTGTTCAGCGCCAGCCGCCCCTCGAACTCCTCGGTGACCTTCTTGATGGTGGCGTGGAGCTTGGCCCACACCGCCTGCTCCCGGGGCCCAAACGCCGCGGGATCCACCTCCTCCCGCACCTCCCGCGTGCGCTCCAGGATGAGGAGGGCTAAGTTCCAAAAGCGGTTGAGGAAGCGCCACGCGCCCCGCACGCCCTCCTCGCTCCACTCGATCTCCTTC
>JANXBC010000068.1:5208-5481 GCA_025060555.1 Candidatus Bipolaricaulota bacterium | reverse complement strand
AGCCCCCGATCCCAAACTCCAGGGCCACGTACTTTATGTTTTTCACCACCCAATCGTAGATCCTCGCCGCCTTCTCCTCCTTCCCCTCCAAGCCGGCCACCAGCGCTTTCGCCTTCTCCTCCACCTTGGGATCGGGGACATGGAGGGCCTCCTCCACCAGGGCCCACCACCAGTCGCCCACCTCCTGCCAGGAGGTGAGGGAGGAGACCACCAAAGCCGGGGCCACCTCTTCAAGCGAGGGCATCCCGTATTCGGGCTCGATCCCCGGCACCC
>JANXBC010000068.1:0-5198 GCA_025060555.1 Candidatus Bipolaricaulota bacterium | reverse complement strand
CGCTCCAGTTCCCAGACGTAGGTATCCCCGTCCACATAGAACACGAGGGGAAGCTCCTCGATCCCGTTCGTCTGCAGGACGTTCCAGTCGCGGAACATCAGCCAATCCGGGGGCAGGGTGAGGCGGTAGATGGCCTTTCGGATGGGCATCCAATCCTGGAAGATCACCCAGTCCTGGAACTCGTTGGGGATCGGGAATTTTGCTTTAACAGTGTAGCTGTACTCAATGACGCTTCCGGGCATGACCCCGGGCAGGTAATAAAGTCGCTGACGTGCATCCGAATAAACCCGTTCCCGGACAAGCGGCAAATCCAATATTGCTTCCGGTGGGGGGGTGAGCACCGTTCCGTCGGGAAGCACTGTGCGCACATAATGGACCTCGAGCTCATGCCAATAGCGGTTGTAACGGATTTTCACCTCAAAATAACGCTCCGCCCCCCGCTCAGTTTGAATCCGCAACGCCCGCGTAGTGGTGTAAAAAGTGCGATCGCCAGCGAATTTCGTCTCCTCCCGCCAAACGAGCCAAACGGCATCAAATTCCTCTTCCCTGTACTCTCTGGGCGGGGGATCGTACCGCTTGGGCGGGGGCATCGGGGGCGGCCTGCCCGCAAGACCCTCGGGAAGAAAGCCGAGTTCCGGAAAAACGCCCTCAAACCCCAAAGGCAACCTTTCCCCAAAGCCAACGCTGGGGAGGGCCCCCAAAATCACCAACATCAACCCCAGCTTTTTCATCCTCTCACCTCACTGGGCGGAGGGCTACAAAGCTCCAATAGTTTCCGATCCCTCCCAACATGTCCCTCCAGCCCACAAATCGCTTGCTCCTCGCCTCTACTACCTCCAACACATACAGTGGGAGGTAGGGGAGATCTTCCATGAGGAGTTCTTGCATGCGAAAGATGAGCTCTTTCCTTTTTCCCTCGTCCATCGTTAGCATCGATTCCCAGCTCATCTCGTCGAATCGTGCGTTGGCATAGCCCATACAGTTATATCCCCCGGGTTCGGCATAACGGGAGTGGAAGAAGACGCGCAGGTAATCGGGGTCGATCCCCAGGGCCCAACCGAGCACATAAGCCTGGAAGTCCTGGCGGTCGAACACGCGTTCCACAAGCTCAGCGAAGCTCAATGGCCTGGCCACGGCCCTGATCCCAATCTCTGAAAGCCAGCGGGCCACAAGCATCGTCGCCATCCACCGAAGTGGGTCATAATCCGCAGGCGGGGTGAAGATGACAAGGTCTGGGACCGGAGACCCGTCCGGAAGGAGGAGCCGTCCATCCTTCCAGGAATAGCCAGCCTGGGAAAGAAGCTGCTTTGCCCGGGCGATTCGGTCGGCCCGCGGCAGATTTTTTCCGGGAGCAGGGACGTCCGGATTATGCCAGAACGCATTTCCCGGCGGGACCAATGTATAAAGGGGGATCCCGCGCCCCCACAGGACCCTCTCCACAATGTACTCCCGATCCACAAGGAGGTTGATCGCTTGCCGAAAGGCCAGGTCTTGGAATGGCTTTTGCCGGAGATTGAATGCCAAGTAGAAGAACCCGTTGTCCGGGTTTACGGAAATCTCGATCCCCGGATCCCGCTTCAGGTCCTCAATGATCGCCGGATAGATCGGCCACCAAATGTAGTCGATCTCGCCCCGCCTTAGAGCCAAAGCGGCAAGATCTGTGGTCCGGTAGATCCTCAGCAAAAGGCCATCAAGATGGGGGCCGACGGTGGCTCCCGCCACTTTTAATCCCTTTCCGTGGTAGTACTTGTTCGCCAAAAGATGGACATAGCTTCCCCGGCGCCATTCCTCAAGCTTGAACGGCCCAAGCCCAGCCAATGGCTTGGGCTCCTGGGCGCAGAACCAGGAAAGGGGGTCCTTCTTGGTGAGGGCCTCACGAAAGATCGGCTCCCATTGCGCCTTCTGCACGATAAAGGTTGTGAGGGTGTCCGAATAAAAGATCGGTGTCATCCGGCCCCTCAAGAATTCCCGGTCCAAGTGATAGCGAAGGGTGTGCTCGTCCACTTTTTCTACCCTATCTACGAATTCGAACCGATAATAGAGCATGGGGAACCGGAAATGTTTTATGATTTTGGCGGTGAACACTACATCGTCGGCGGTAAATGGGGTTCCGTCGGACCAGCAAATTCCTTTCCTGATCCGGACCGTGACCACCCCTTCGGCCTCATCGTATTCCGGCCAGCCTTGGGCAAGCCAGGGGATGAGGCGAAGTTCGGGGTCATAGGTGTAAAGGCTCTCGAGGGTGAGGCCGAGCACCTTCCAGCTCCAGACATCCCGGGCGTGGAAGGGGTTGAGGGTCATGGGCTCATCCTGCATCCCCACATGAAGGATCACTTTTTCTTGAGCATAGAGGCTGCTTGCCAAAAGAAGGAAAAATACAAAAAGCAGCAATTTCATTTCCACCCCATTAGGTTTTTATGCTCATACTTTTGGCCAACCTCTCAGCTGCGGATATATTATCTCTTCCATGGCCCGGCCGATCAAGTAGAAGGCTAGACACAAGGCGGAGATGGCCAGGCCCGGGGGGAGGATCCAGTAAGGGGCGGAGAAGGTGTGACCGGTCTTAAAACACCACTGGAGCATCATCCCCCAGCTCATCGTTCGGGGATCGCCAAAGCCGATGAAGGACAACGCGGCCTCGAGGAACACCGCTGAATTGGCGCCAAAGCTCATGTAGACGAAGCTCAGGGGCAAGACCCCGGGCGCGATGTGGCGGACGATGATCCGCAGTTCTCCTGCCCCATAGGCCCGGGCTGCTTCCACGAACGGCCTTGCCCGAAGCGTAAGCACCTGGGCGCGGATCACCCGGGCTACCCCTGGCCAACCCAAAAGGCCGATGATCAAGACCACATTCCAAATGCTCATGCCCCTGCCGAGGAATGCGGAAAGAAGCATGATCAACGGGATAAGGGGCAGGATAAGGAGCACGTCCACAAGGCGCATAAGCAGGAAATCCACTCCTCCACCGAGGTAGCCGGCCACGAGACCAACCCCGGTTCCTATCAACACTGCAGTGGCCGCGGCCACAATCCCCACCAGCAACGCCACCTGCGCTCCGTGGAGAAGCTGGCTCAAAAGATCCCTCCCCCAGGCATCGGTGCCCAAAGGATGTCGCCAGGACGGCGGGCTTGCGGTGAAGATCCTTGGGTCCATCCCCTCTATTGGGTGGTAGATCGGATCCAAGGCGGGAAGGAGGGGGGCGACCCCGGCCATGGCGGCAAAAAGGGCCAGAATCCCTAGTCCAAGGAGGCCCAGCTTATTTTTGCAAAAAACCCTCATCGGACCCGGGGGTCCAAGTACCCATACAGCAGGTCAGCAATAAGGTTGGCCAAGATGACCACACCGGCCAAAAACAGAAATGCTGCTTGAGCCATGGGGAAGTCCTGGCTGACCACAGCCTTTACAATCTCCGATCCAAGCCCTGGCCAAGAAAACACCGTCTCTGTAAGAACTCCCCCGCCCATGGAAAAAGCGAGCGACAAAGCGAAAGAGGTGATGAGCGGAAGGAGAGCGTTTCGGGCCGCGTGCCTATCCCGTACGATCCTTTCCGGAAGCCCTTTAGCCCGCGCGGCCATGATGTACTGTTCGGGGAGGATTTCCAACAAAGAAGCGCGCATCACAAGCATCGAGCCCGCGAACATGGTGGCCGTGAGGACAGCCAACGGGAGAACCAGGTGGTGAAGGAGGTCTAAAGCCTTGGAGATCACCCCAGCTTCCCCGATCCAAACCTCGGGGCTTAGCATTCCTCCCAACGGAAAGAGTTTGAGCTGGAAGGCGAAGATCCAAAGGATGAGCATTCCGAACCAAGGCAGGAAGACGGTGTAAAGGGAAAGACCGACTAAGACCAGAGCACCTTCAAGCAGGCTTCCGCGCCGCCAAGCGATGATCCGGCCACACCAAGCTCCGAGGACGAAAGAGAGCACCGAAGCCGTGGTGAAAAGGAGGAGGGTAGGAGGGAGCCGCTCCACGATCGTTTCCAGGACTGGCCTTCCGGTTTGAAACGATACGCCAAAATTCCCCTGCAAAAGATTCCCAAGGTACAGGAAGTACTGGAGATGCAGTGGTCGGTCGAGGCCGAACTGGCGGCGGAGGAGATCCCTCGCTTCCGGGGTCATCTTGGGGTCGAGGATGAGGGAGGCCGGATCGGCGGGAAGAAGGCGGAACAGGAAGAAGAGCAGGGTAAGGACTGCAAACCAGGTGGCAATCGCCCCTCCAAGCCGCCTGATCAAGAAGCCCAACATCTCTTTAATAAGTTTATTCGGGTTTAGGTCATGAAAAAAGCGCTCCTATGGCGTGGGTATATGCGGACGTTTGGTGCTGCAAACATGGTCTTCAGCTTGCTTAGCGCTTAATCTATTGTGTCCGAGTTACATGGTTCGCTTCCCATATGGATTTCCGCAAAGCCCCGCAGCCGCCAGCCTTCCCCCGCTCGTGTAGTGGCTCAGCCCTAGCCCCGCCTCCTCAGCATTCGCCCAACCGCTTGTAAGGTGTGGGCTATGAAGGTTGCACAAAAATGTAAGGAGGTGCATAAACCTCTCCCAAGCTATGAGTTGAGAGCAGACCAGCCTTTATCGTTCCCGCAGCTTCTTCAACGCTTCCCACGCCTTCTCTTCCGTTTCCAGCCGGCATATGCCTTCCGCTCCTTGCCATGGCCTTCCGGCTCTTCTTTCCCGCCTTGTCTAAAGCGTCGCGTACGCCCCTCCCGTTTCAATCCTAGGCTTCGGGGAGTAGCGCCCTCAGCCGAGACGATGTCAACAAAACCTTATATCGGCTTCGGTGATAAAATACTATTCATGCTCGCACTGGATTTATCCGAAAAGAAGGCCCTGGTGATGGGCGTGGCCAACGAGCGGAGCCTGGCCTACGCCATCGCCCAAAAACTCCGGGCGGCCGGGGCGGAGCTGGCCCTCAGCTACCAGGCGGAGCGGCTCCGGCCGGAACTGGAAAGGCTCGCCCAGGCCCTGGGCGGCGCCCTCCTCTTCCAGGCCGATGTGACCAAGGACGAGGAGCTCGATGCCCTGTTCCAGGGGATCGGCGCGGCCTGGGGCCACCTCGATTACCTCGTGCATTCCCTGGCCTTCGCCCCGCGGGAGGCCTTCGCAGGGAGGTTCTTGGACACGCGCCGGGAGGACTGGCGGGTGGCCCTGGAGGTCTCCGCCTACTCCTTGGTGGCCGTGGCCCGGCGGGCCGAGCCCCTC
>JANXBC010000067.1 GCA_025060555.1 Candidatus Bipolaricaulota bacterium | reverse complement strand
GGGTTCGATGGGCTCCATGGCCGCACGATCGCCGCGGCCGCGGGGATCAAAATGGCCAACCCCAGCCTCACCGTGATCGCCGAGTCCGGGGATGGCGACCTCTACGGCGAGGGTGGGAACCACCTCCTCCACAACATCCGCCGGAACCTGGACCTCACCGTGATCGCCCACGACAACCGGGTGTACGGGCTCACCAAGGGCCAGGCTTCGCCCACCGCGCCCCAGGGCTACACCACCCGGGCCCAGCCCTTCGGCGTCCTCGCCCGCCCCCTCAACCCCCTGGCCCTGGCCATCGCCTTGGGCGCGGGCTTCGTGGCCCAGACCTTCTCCGGCGAGGTGGAGAAAACCGCGGAGATCCTGGCCCGTGCCATCCGGTACAAGGGCTTCGCCCTAGTGAACGTCCTCCACCCCTGCCCGAGCTGGAACCGGGTGCAGACCTTCGCTTGGTACAAGGAGCGCCTGCAGCCGGTGGAGGCCCTGGGGCATGACCCCGCCGACCGCCTGGCCGCCCTTTCCCTTGCGCTCTCCTTTGGGGAGGACCGGCTGCCGGTGGGGGTGTTGGTGGAGGCCTCGCCGGAGCCCACTTGGGAGGAGCGCCATCCCGTGCTGCGCCAGGGCCCCCTCGTGGGAAAACCCCTCCCTAAGCCGGAGGAGCTGCGCCCCCTTTTGGCGGAGTTCCTGTGAGGGACAGGCGCTGGACAGGGGAGGCACAGGGCGAGCCCCAGGTGAACTGAATTTCGCCGCGTCGAGGGGCAAGCACCACGGCTAGGTTGGTGGCCCAACGCTCCCATGGGGGAAGTCCTTCGTCCGGATGGCGGCAGATCCCGTTTGGGAATCCCTGATGATCGCGGAGGACCGCGAAAACCTGGGCAACTGCAAGGGAAGGCTGGGCAGCCAAAAGCGCCTCCGCTCGGACCTGACGTGAATAGGAGTTCTCCAACTCCGCGCGGGCTCCAGCCTGCAGGGAAAACAGCAGGAAATGGTTGGCGTGCACAAAGCTTGCGTGGGGAATGGGGAAAACACGGGCCTCGTTGGGGGTGAGCTCCACACAGGCCGCGCCCTCTCCGTCGCCCACCAAAAAACCCGCCGAGCACGGGGAAGGGGTAGCGCTCAGGATTTCTACGGCTTCGGCCAGCGTGAGAGCCTGCAAAGCCCGCCAGACCCGGGCATGCAAAGGAATCCCCTCCCCATCCCAGCGGTCCCCAGGCGAAGCGAGACCCGTGAGGCAGAGACCCAGGCCTGCGCGGTTGAGCCCGATTTTGCCTCCGAAGATCCCGGCCTCGGTGAACGCGAGGACCCCGCAGTCGCCCAAAGGTACGCGAACCCAGATGCCCCATACGCTCGGGATCCAATCCCAGGTCTGCGCGAGGAGCATCTCCTCCGCCTTGGGGGGCCGGAGGAAGAGGGCTGTGCACCCCTCCTTCGCAAACTCCGCATAGAAGAGCTCGTAGCGGGCGTCAAGGAGTGCGATCTCTGCGGGGGTGAGGCCTGCGCCTTGGGCCAACCCCTGCAGGCCCAAAAGATACTCTGGCGCCCAGGCCGCAAGCCTTTCCAGATGCACCCTGGCTCGCCGAAGCCCTTCGCGGCGGGCTAGGCCATAGGCCTTCTCCAAGCGCTCTTGGTAGAGGGCCAGGTTTTGACGGATCTCAGAAGCGAGGGTCTGGCCGTGGAGGAGGCCGGCCGCATAAGGGTCCGCGGGAAGATTCAAAACCCTGATCATGCCAGCGTCTTCGCGTACTCGATCCAAGCAGGTTGGCGCCGAAACCCAAGCTTCTCGTTGATGGCCAACATGGGTTGGTTCGTCGTGGCATTCCAAGTCTTGATGAGCGTGTAGCCGTGGGCCTTGGCGTAGGCAATCACCTTGAGTTTCAAGGCCAGGGCGATCCCCTTCCCCCGGTATTCCCGACGCACGCCCGTGAGCCCTTGGGAAAGGTGTCCGGGCTCTGCAGGAATCCGAAACACGAAGCTTTCCCCCACGTACTCCCCGCCCTTCTTGGCCAGGAAATACCCGTCGGGAAGGAGATCAGGGTTATTGAGCGTCCGCCGCTGGAACTCCTCCAGGGAAAGGGGGGTGAAGGGCGCGGAGGAGGGCACGTCCGCCATGACCGCGTTGTGCAGGGCGTGTACTTTCACTAGCCAATCCGGATCGGCCTCCTTCTCCGCGGCCAGGGTGGTGAGAACGATGCCCTCTCGTTCCACCCGCACCAGATACTCTTCAAACGGCCGGGGATCGAAGGAGGTCACATCCAAGTGGGATTCCCAGCTGCGCATAACTTCGCGAAACCCCTGCTTTTCCAGAAAACGGATGGTGTCCGCCCATGTTTCGCGGGTGGAGGTGTGGAGGAACTTGGCCGCGAGGGCCTGGAGATCGGCGAGGATCCGCGTGTAGAGGGCGGAACCGATCTCCCGATGGCGAAACTCCGGCAAAACCGCGATCCAGATCCAAAACCGCTGGGGATGAAAGCGCTGGGGCATGTGGTGGTAGCACGCGTAGCCTACGGCCTTTCCATCCACCTCCGCGAGGTAGTAACGCATCACGTACTTTTTGGTGTCGAATTTTTCGTAGTCGTAGCGGAACTGCTCCACGGTGTAGCGGTGCTCCGGATCGCAGACGTTGTCGATGTTCACAATGGCCGCGAAGTCACGCGTATCCTCTCGAAGTTCACGTATTTTCAAAGTCACGGGCCCTCCTTATCTTTTTCTCCCCGTCTGAGAACAATTTGGTAGACCTCGCGCCTGGAATATCCAGTCCTTCTTGCCACTTCTTTCCGTGCTTCCCGAGGAGAGAAACCTTGGCCAAGAAGCTCCGCGTAGAGTGCATTGATCTCCTGAGGATCAGCGGTTTTTTCTGCCTTTGTGGCCGGCCCCAAAAGCACCACACACTCCCCCCGCACTCTCTCGCGAGCGCGCAGGTTCTCGTATACCGTCTGCGCTTCACCCCGGACGAACTCCTCATGGATTTTCGTGAGCTCTCGTGCTACGACCGTTGGGCGAGCTGGGTCGAGTTCAGCAACGATTTTTAGCGTGGATAACAGCCGCTGCGGTGACTCGAAGAAGATCACGGTAGCCGGAATTGCAAGGATTTCCCTAAGCCAGCGCTTTTTCTCCCCCGGTCGGCGCGGAGGATAACCAGCGAAAAGGAAGCGGTCTGGGGGAAGGCCTGAGGCCACAAGGGAGGCCAGGACTGCCGAGGGCCCGGGGACAGGGACTACCGGAATGCCCGCGTGTATGCAGGCGCGGACTAAGGGGAAACCGGGATCAGAAACGAGGGGGGTCCCAGCATCGGAGACCAAGGCCACATTTCTTCCGTTTTCTAAAAGTGCAAGAACCCCGTCCACGCGGGCCTGCTCCACCCCTTGATAGAGGCTTGCCGCCAGGGGCGTGGTGATCCCATAGTGCGCAAGGAGTTGCCGCGTACGCCGACTGTCTTCAGCCACGATTACATCCACCTCTTTCAAGATGCGGAGAGCACGCAGGGTGATGTCCTCGAGGTTGCCAATGGGTGTGGCGCAGATATACAAGGTGCCAGGCATATTACGAATTATAAGGTTGCGCGAAAGCGTGCTCCCGGCTAAGTTGCTTAGTAATGGACGAACGCATTCGCGAATGTCGCGAAAGGTTGAACCGGCTTGGAAAAAGCATCGATGTTGAGGCCTTGTGGGAGCGCGTGAGAGCTCTGGAAGCCGCGATGGCCCAGCCGAGCTTTTGGAGCGACCGCGTCGCGGCGCAAATGCAGGCCAAGGAGCTAGAGAGCGCACGCACGCGCCTCCAGCGTTTTGAGGCCCTCGCGAAAGAACTCGAGGACATCGAGGTCCTGTGGCAACTAGCCACGGAAGAGGGCGATGCGCTGGCCCGCGAAGAGGTGGAAGAAAGGCTAGGAGGGTGGGAGAAGGATTTTGAGCGAGCTAGAATGGAGTTTCTCCTTACGGATCCCTATGACCCCAACGATTGCTTTTTGGCCATAAATGCCGGTGCTGGCGGCACCGATGCCATGGACTGGGCAGAGATGCTCCTCCGCATGTACTCGCGCTTTTGCGAGAAAGCCGGATTTGAAACAAGGCTGGTAGACGAGACACCGGGCGAGGAGGCGGGGATAAAGTCGGCCACCCTCGAGGTGCGCGGCCGCTACGCCTACGGCCTCCTCAAAGGCGAAACCGGTGTGCATAGGCTTGTGCGCATTTCCCCCTTCGACGCTGCCCATCGCCGCCATACCTCGTTTGCCGCGGTGACTGTAACCCCTATCGTTCCTGAAGGGGACGTGGAGATCAACGAAGAGGAGCTACTCATCGAGACATTTCGTTCCTCAGGTCCGGGTGGCCAGCACATGCAGAAGAACGAAACAGCTGTGCGGATAACACACCTTCCTACCGGGATTGTGGTGAGCTGCCAAAATGAGCGTTCCCAATACCAAAACAAAATGACGGCTCTCAAGATCTTGCGCGCGCGCCTCCGCGCGCTCATGGAGCAGGAGCGGGTGAAGAAGCTGGAGGAGTTACGCGGGGAACTCAAGGAGATCGAGTGGGGCCATCAGATTCGCTCCTACGTACTTCAGCCTTACCAGCTTGTTAAGGACCACCGCACCGAGGTTGAGGTGGGCAACGTGCAAGCTGTTTTAGACGGCGAGCTTTGGCCGTTCATCTGGGCCTGGCTGGAGACCGGACAGAAGGCGAAGAGCTAGCGTCCCAAATAACTCAGGATTCCCTGGACGATTCCCGCGGCTATCCTTTCCTGATGGACAGGGTCTAAGAGTTTTTCTCGTTCTGCAGGGCAAGATATGTAGCCTACCTCGATAAGCGCTGCGGGAAGGCTGGTATGCCGCAAGTACAGCGTTTGACGGTGTACCCCGCGATCCACAGCCCCGCTTGTGATCACCACGGCTCTTTGCAATGATTCCGCAAGACGAACGCTTTCCGCATGTGCCTTGGTGTCGACCCAGGTCTCCACTCCGCACACCTTCACGTCGCGGTGGTAGTTAGCATGGATGGAAACGTAAAGGGACGCCCCTAAGGTCTCGGCCATCCTTACTCTTTCCACGAGATCCACATATACGTCGGTGGTACGGGTGAGAACCACTTTTAATCCCGCATCCCGCGCCTTTTTCTGGACAAGAAGGGCTAAAGTTAGGTTGATATCCTTTTCCTGAACGTTGTTTACCACTGCGCCCGGGTCGTGGCCGCCGTGGCCGGCAACCACGACCACCAAGATTTCCGGGGCTGGGCGAACGGAAAGCAGGAGGGCAAACGTAGTGAGCGCAACGAAAAGCACAAATAACACAGGAACAAGGTCGTCCACGAATTGGAAGGATAGCGAAATCCCGCGTTGTTAGAGGGCGCGGTTGTCCTTAGGTTGGCGGATGTTTTCTTGTGGGGAAACCCGGGCTCTCCGGCTTTTCTTTGGAGTTTTTTGAGGTTGACAGTGGGATCAAGAGGGAGTAAACTTTTGAGAATGAATATCAATTCAACAGCAATTCCGCTCTCTGACGCACTTTCTGGCCAAGTAGTCCGTGTTCACGCGGTTCTTGGGCCAGGAAGAGGGGTTCGTCTGCGCTTGGCCGCTTTTGGTCTGTGCCCTG
>JANXBC010000066.1 GCA_025060555.1 Candidatus Bipolaricaulota bacterium | reverse complement strand
CACATCACACACCATGAGCGACACACGCGCTCCGAAGAACAAACACGAAAGAAGATCGCACCCCAGCTGAGCCGTGCCAAGGAGGTGCCCTTGGCTCGGGGGTTAGAGCCGAAAAGTTGATCTTAAGAGCCATTACCGCCAAAAAACTTATAGCAAAAACGAGAACAAGCCCAAGGAGAAAAAGCGGAAGCCTCGAGAGCCACCGCCGTAGACGCGTAAACTTCTGTCTAAAACCCGATAATCCCCGCGGCTCTGCCCGAAGCTCAGTCATAGCGCAATCGGGGATCAATAACACCGTGCAAGAGGTCTACTGTGTAAACGATAGCGTTAACCAGCACGAGGGCCATGTGGCCGGATGAGCTTACCGCATATCTTGGCACTCCTGAACAAGAAAAAAGGTCGGTCACGCCAAACACGGTGATCGTGGGCAAAAGAGTGTTGCGTAGAGCGTGAAGGAACACGACGCGCCACTGAGGTAAGCCTTTTGCTTGCGCGGAGCGGACATAGTTTTAATTAAGTACTTCGAGCATGCAAGCTCCAGCCAACCGCAAAACAAAGGCCATGGAAGCTAAGGAGAGCACGAAAACCGACAAAATCAGGTATCGCAAGCTACTTCTTAGGGCTAGCCACTTTTTGGTCAGAAGTGAACCCAAGCACGTACAAGCTGGTGACCCTAGTTGGGGGATCAATACTTGCCGCGCTGCGGCCGCTGAGGAAACACCCAAGCCACGTGTAGAGCAAATAGGGCGCAAGCAAGCCTAGCCAGAAAATCGGCATGGAGGCCCCCGCAATTCCGAGTACCCGAGTGATTTGATCAATCCAGCGTTTATATACAGCGGAGGTAACCCCCAGGAAAAGGTCGACTATTGCCACGCCAAGCACGGCGGAAGTGACGAGCTCGAAGGTTGCGGGAAAGCGCTCGGCAATGTCGCGGGTCACAGGCCGCCGGGTGAGGGCGGAGGTGCCCAAGTTCCCCCGTACCACTCCGGATATATAAATGAAAAATTGGCGATAGAGGGGCTAGTCTAATCCTAGATCGCTGCACATTTTGGCCACAACCTCGGAGGAAGCCCCTGGTCCGGCCAGAAGCAAAGCCGGATCGCCCGGCACTACGAGGGGATGAGAAAGATGATAACGAGGCCCCCGAATAAAACGAAGACCTGGAACAAAAGACGCCGAATAAGAAAATTTAAACGTGTAGAAGGAACCAAGCTACACTGTGCTCCACGTGGACTCCGGTCCCTTAGAAGCTCATCAGCTCACCCATAGATCGTGTCAAAGTTCGACATGTACAGCAGCATTGGGTTGTACACGTAGCCTTTGCCCCATCCCCGCATGGCCGTGCGATAGGTAAACGTAGACCGCCTCTTCCACCGCTATCTTCTGAAGCTCTTTGAGCATTTCCAATTCCATTGGGTAAGATACTCTGTGCCTACCATTGTGCGCTTTGGTGTTTCCATGGAGGCTGAGCTTCTCCGGGCCTTTGACGCCCTTATCGAAAAGAAGGGGTACACCAATCGTTCTGAAGCCTTGCGAGATTTGGTGCGGGAAGCGCTGAATGCCCAAGCTTGGGCAGAAGGGGAGGAGGTGCTCGGGGTAATCACCCTTTTTTACGACCACCGCAAAAGAGAGCTCCTTTCCCGGCTCACAGAGGCTCAACACCACGCGCACGCCTCCGTCTTGGCGACCTTGCATATCCACGTGGACGAAGAGCGATGTTTGGAGGTGATCGCTGTGCGCGGGCGAGCGCAGGAGGTACAAGAACTTGCGGACCGGCTGTGCGCAGAACCCGGGGTCCTCCTGGGCCGCCTCTGCCCAGCTGGGACATTTGGCCGGTTCTGACCCGCCACCTGGGCTTGGATCACGGCGCCATTGCGGGTAATCCACATCACACGAGGTGACCATGACCATGAGCGTAAGACGTGTGGGGTTGATGCTGATCGTGGCTGTGGCTTTGGCTATCATCCTTTCTGGATGCGCACGTATTACTGCTACGATCGAAAGCTACTCCCCAAAAGACCCGCTCCAAGCCGCCGTGGGTGAAACCATCCCCCTCAAGCTCACCGTAGTCAACACCGGCAACCGCTCCACTCAGTTCCTTTTGCGGGCTCTCCTTTGGGACCAGCAGGGCCGAAACGTAGGGAAATACGAAGCCTGGGTGAACATAAAACCCAACGAGCGCGTGACACAAACCTGGAACCATACTGTCACCGGTGAGGGCACTTTTACCCTTCAGTTCCAGGTATGGAAGGACACCACCACCCAGCTTGATGTGAAACCAAAGGATCCGCAGGCCCTGGTGATCGGGAAGCCTGCGGAGACCAGCGCTACAGCCACCGGGAAATTCAAGCTTGGCGATAAAGTGCGTACCCTAGTGAACCTTAAAGTCCGCACTGCACCAGGGGTGAACAACCCTGAAGTAACGCATGTGAACTATCGCGGCTCCATACCCCCAGGGATTGAGGGACAGATCCTAGACGGCCCAAAGAGCGCGGACGGTTACAACTGGTGGAAAGTGAAATTCATCACGGGCGTGGAGGGTTGGTGCGCTGAGGGAAAGGGTAGCGAGAACTGGTTAGAGAAGGTCAGCGGCTGAGGACACGCTCATATACAGCCAAGTATTTCTGAGCTGTGGTTTTCCAAGAATAGTCGCCTTGCATTCCTCTCCGCCTTATGGCCAAAACTTTCTCCCGCGCCTCATGCCAAAGGCGCACAGCGCGCGCTATGGTTTCAATCATTGCTTCCGCTGTGTAGTCCTCAAACACAAGACCGTTACCGCCGTCTTCTATGTCCGCCACGGTATCGCGCAGGCCGCCCACAGCCCGCACGATTGGGATTGCTCCGTACCGCAAAGCATAAAGTTGGGTGAGTCCGCAGGGCTCAAACCGCGAGGGCATGAGGAGGAAATCCGCCCCAGCGATCACGCGGTGAGCCCAGGTCTCGGAGAACTCCAAAAGGGCGCGCAACCTTTGTGGCCAACGCTTTTCCGCTTGACGTAGGAATTCCCCATAGCGGGCCTCGCCAGTCCCCAATATCACGAGATTAACCCCGAGCGCCATAACGCGATCTAGGCCAGCTACCAAGAGGTCCAAGCCTTTCTGCTCGGTGAGCCGCCCGACCATGCCCAGTATCGGCCCGTCACCGCGAAGCCCTAGCTCTGCGCACAACTTCCGGCGATTCAGTGCCTTGCCCCGCAAATCATGGTGCGAATAGGGCGCCCAAAGGTGTTCATCCTTCTCCGGATCCCACTCTTCTGTGTCGATCCCATTCAGAATCCCTACGAGGTCTGCAGCCCTAGCCCGCAATACCTCGTCCAGGCCCAAGCCATCCGAGAGGATTTCCTGCGCATAGGTGGGGGAAACAGTGGTGAGGGCCTCCGCGCTGACGATCCCTGCGCGCAAAGCACAACGCCATTCCCCTTGGCCAGCCAGGGCCAGGAGGTCCTCGGAAAGCCCTAAGGAAGCCCAAGCCTCCCGAGGAAACCAGCCCTGAAACGCCAGATTGTGGATGGTGAGAACAGTTTTTGCTTCCAATCCGTAATAGCGGAGGTAGAGAGGGAGAAGAGCGGTATGCCAATCATGCACATGAAAGATCTCCGGTAGGCGTCCGAATTCTGCGCTTGCCACGGCGGCCACTTGGCAGAGAAAAGCGAAGCGCGTGAGGTTGTCCGGGTAATCGCGGTCCCCTTCCCCATAGATTCCCGCACGTTCGTAATACGGGGGGAAGTCCACGAAGTGGACGGGAACGCGGCTACGCGGAAGAAACCCTTGGAGGATAGACACCTCTTTGATCTCATTTCCTCCATTTATGCGAAGGGTGCCAAGCTTTGGCAGGGAGGAAGGCACACCTCTATAGCGGGGGATGAAGACGGTGACGTCAATCCCTAGCTGAGAGAGGGCTTTGGGCAAGGAGCCGATGACATCTCCCAGTCCCCCAGCTTTTGCGAAGGGCGCGGCTTCGGCAGCAACAAACACCACCCGCATAGCCCTTAATCATAGGCTATTTCTACCCCTTGCACCTTGGCTACTTAAGCGTGTGGACAACCCCGCTCCGCAATCTCTGGGCCAACTCTTAAGATTAGCATGCGAAACGAGATAGGTTCCGAAGCCCAGAAAGCACGCCCCCTCTCTGGGTCTTGACCGTAGACCCCCGTGCTCAATGAGATGCAAGTTATTGCGAAAAGAGGGGGTGATTAGAGGGAAACAGACTGAAATGTGTGTCAGTAGGTTTGTTGGATTAATCCCTATTGAGGAGGTGAAGATGCGAAGGTTATTGCTTGTTTGTTTGGTTTTTCCCCTTTTGGCATCGGTAGCATTGGGAAAGCAAGTGCTGCGAATCGCACTGGAGGCTGAGCCAACAAGCCTAGATCCCCATCAGATAACTGACTATAACTCGATCAGAGCTGCCATGCCCATGTTCGAAACTCTCCCCCAGTTCGCTCCCGGTACCACGGAGATTGTCCCCGGGCTTGCGCAGTCATGGGAGGTCTCAGAGGATGGCCTTGTCTACACCTTTTACCTCCGAAAAGGCGTGAATTTCCATGATGGAACCCCTCTCACGGCTGAAGCTGTTAAGTTCAACGTTGACCGACAAATCGACCCTAACCATCCATACCATAGCACCGGCGTGTTCGCTTATGCAGAGTTCACCTTTGGCATGGTGGACTCCGTGACCGTTTTGGATGATTTTGTTGTCCAGTTTAAGCTCAAGCATCCATTTGCTCCCTTCCTGAGAAATATGGCCATGGCATCGGCTGCTATCATCAGTCCTGAAGCCATTAAGCGATATCAGGCGGACATCGCCATCAACCCCGTGGGTACAGGACCGTTCAAGTTCAAGGAATGGACACCCGGAGTAAGAATAGTGCTGGAACGCAATGATAATTATTGGGGGGAACGTGCTTTGCTTGACGAACTGGTTTTCAGGCCCATAGTCAACCCGCAAAGCAGGCTGGCTGCGTTGGAGGCAGGCGAGGTGGACTTTATCGTCAACCCACCCCCGGAGGATGTGGCACGGCTGCGAGAGAACCCTAACTTGCAAGTAGTGACAGAGTTAGGGCAGCATACGTGGTGGATAGCCCTGAATTGCCAGCGTCCCCCCTTCAACAACGTGCTTGTTCGCCAAGCAGTGCATCACGCTATCGATAAAAACGCGATCGTGGAGGGAATTCTCAGGAACACTGGCATCGTGGCCACCAATCCCCTGCCCCCGAACGTCTGGAGCTATACTGAGGAGGTTAAGGTCTATGAGTACAACCCAACTTTGGCCAAACAGCTCCTTGCACAAGCCGGTTATCCAAATGGTTTCACCGTGGACTTCTGGGTGCCTGAGTCAGGATCTGGAATGCAACAGCCCATAGAAATGGCCACCGCCATTCAGGCTTACCTCGCCCAAGTTGGGATCACTGCCCGGATTCAGACCTGGGAGTGGGGAACCTATCTCGACAAGGTCTTCCAGCCCGATTACACCGAGGTCGCGGAAATGCATGAGATGTCGTGGATCATGGACAACGGAGACCCCGACAACTTCCTCTACATCCTGTTTAGCAGCAGCCAATGGCCTCCGGCGGGCTTCAACGAGTCGTTCTACAAGAACGAGCGAGTG
>JANXBC010000065.1 GCA_025060555.1 Candidatus Bipolaricaulota bacterium | reverse complement strand
TCCGGCCTTGTGGCCATGAAGATGGAAATTTCCAAGCCTTAGTTTGTCGCGCACGGAAGAAATGATGAAAATCGTTGCTTGATGGTCACGATCAAGGACATTGCCAAAGCGGCAGGGGTTGCGCCCTCCACGGTCTCTCGGGCCCTGAACGATTCTCCTCTGATCAGTGTTGAGACCAAGCGGCGCATTCAGCGCCTGGCCCAGCGCCTCGGGTACGAACGCAATGAGCTTGCCCGGGGATTGGTTAAGGGCTCCTTTGGGGCCCTGGGCCTTATCGTGCCTGACATCATCAATCCTTTTTTTGCCGAGATCACTAAGGGTGTGGAAGAAGCGGCGCGGGAGCGGGGGTTTGGCGTGGTGCTGTGCACGACCGAGGGAGACGAGGCCCGGGAAGAAGAGTACCTGCGGCTTTTGCAGCGAAAAAGGGTGGACGGGCTCATCCTCGCCTCCGTGACTTTGGACGACCCTTATTTGCAAAAACTTCAGCACTCCAAAATCCCCTTCGTGTTGGTTTCCCGTCTCTCTAAGGGGATCGAGGCGCCTTATGTGGTTGTGGATGACAAAAAAGGTGGGCGGCTGGCCACAGAACACCTTGCGGACCTTGGCCACAAGCACATCGCGTTTGTGGGCGGTCCTTCCAACGTCCACGCCAGCCGAGAGCGCATGAGCGCCTATCGGGCGGTTTTGAGCGAACGGGGTCTTCCCCTCAAGCGGGAATGGATCGTGTTTGCTTCCTTTACGCAAGAGGCGGGGCGGGAGGTGGGGAGGCGGCTCCTTTCTCAGTCCGAACGGCCCACGGCAATCTTCGCTGCCAACGACCTCATCGCCTTAGGCATCATGGAGGCCGCGGAGGAGCTTGGGCTGCGCATCCCTGATGACCTTTCGCTGGTGGGGTACAACGACATTGCCTACGCGGGTTTGCCGCGCATCCAACTGACCACGGTAGCCCAACCCATGCGGGAGATGGGGCAAATCGCCGCGAATTTTGTGCTCGACGTGGTGGAGGGCCGAAAACATGCGTCCCTTGCAGCTGTGCTGGCCCCGCGCCTGGTGGTGCGCCGCACTACTGCCCCGCCGGGAAGGAGTTGAATGGATCTCGATGTTCTTTTAATTGGCCACGTCGACAAGGGGCGGGTGGTCATAGGCGGGAAGGCACAGACTTTTGCTGGCGGCGCCGTCCATTATGGGGGCATTGTACTGCGACGCTTGGGCCTTCGTGTAGGGGTGCTCACCCGCCTGGCGAAGTCTGATGTGGAGCTCCTTGCGGATCTAGAAAGGGAAGGGGTGCGTCTTTTCCCCATATTTACCGAGGAGACCACCGCGATCGAAAACGTGATTCCGGCCCAAGGACTGGAACAACGCCGATGCTTTCGGCGTGGGTTTGCAGGGACTTTTCGGGCTGCGGATTTGCCTGTCGTATCCGCTCGGCTCTATTACCTAGGCACCATCATCACAGGGGAGATCGACCTGGCGTTTCTGCGGGCTGTGGCGGAGCGGGGGCCAGTGGCTCTGGATGCCCAGGGATGCGCCCGCAAACTTGTAGGCGATGAACTTGTGACCGATGGGTGGGAATGGATGGAGGAGGGGCTTCCTCTCGTGCGCTATTTGAAGGTGGACGACCAAGAGGCCCGCGCCCTTACCGGCCTTTTCGATTTGGAAAAAGCCGTGATCGAGTTGGCTCAGCGTGGGCCAGCGGAGGTCGTGCTCACCTATAAGGACGGGGTTTTGGTTTATGCGGAGGGTGAGATTCATGCGGCGCCTTTCCGACCACGGTTGCTTGTGGGACGCACTGGACGTGGGGACACCTGTTTCTCCGCGTATTTGGGGCGCAGGCTTCTCGGGGACTCTCCCGCGCAGGCCGCTAAATTTGCCGCTGCCCTTACCACCCTCAAATTGGAGCAACCCGGGCCCTTCCGTGCCCCCTTGGAGGAGGTCTACCGCCTCTTGGCCCAGGATTAGCCCAGAACGGTGAACAAGCGCGTAACCATGGTGGTGCCGAACCCAGGGATTTTTCTGTAAGCTGCAGGACCGACCCTTATGCGGTGGGAGAGCCAAGACTTAACGGTGGAGGTGCTCCATAGCGTGGCAGGGCTGGCCACCCAGATCTTGGTTCAAGCGGGGTCTGTGGCCCTTCTGTTCGACGCCGGAGATGGGACCCTGCGGGATTTGCACGCCCGGGGAATCTCACCACACGCGCTCACCGGTGTCTTCTTTACGCACGGCCATGCCGACCATATGGCGGGTTTGTATGGACTCCTTGGATACTTGCGAGCCGAGGGGCATAAAGGGGAATTTCATATATGGTACCCTCGCGGCGCCTGCGAGGTAGAGGAAGTCCTCGCTGCTTTCCACCGCTGCTATCGCGCCAACCTCCCATACGCATTAAAAACTCAGCCCCTACAGGACGGCGAATGCGTCCGGCTTGGAGAGCTTGAGGTGTGGGCTAAAGCGGTAACGCATTGGCATAGCATCCAAGGGAACCCTCTCGCACCCGCTCCTGCCTTGGGTTATCGCCTGGTCTTCCGGAACCAAACTGTGGCTATTACCGGGGACTCCGCTATGTGTCCAGCCCTGGTGGACCTGGTCCGCGGTGCCGACCTGGCCCTCATCGAGGCCACGCTCAAAGAAGACGCCCCTGAGGAGCAGCGAAGGTTCCTTCACTTGACGCGTGAGCAAGCGGAAACTTTGGGGCGATTGGCTAAGCGGGCTTATTTCGTGCACACCCGTGGGGTTTTAGGGAAGGAGCCCTAAAACACGCCGCGGAGGGCAAACCCCCGCAAAAGGTACCGCTGGACAAAGACTGTGAATCCCAAAAGGGGCAAGGAGGAGATGAGCCCTCCTGCTGCTAAGGGGCCCCAGAGGGTGCGGTATTCGGTGATGAACGTGGCGATGCCAATGGGGATAGTAAAATCCGCCGGCACCCGGGCGAAAATAAGGGCATAAGTGAACTCGTTCCAAGTGGTTATGATACAGAAAATGGCGCTAGCAGCTAACCCCGGCATGACCAAAGGATACACGACGCGCGCTAACGCTTGTAGACGGGAAGCTCCATCAATTAACGCCGCTTCCTCTACCTCGCGGGGGATCTCCCGGAAAAAACCTAAAAGCATCCAGACCGTCAACGGCAAGGTATAGATCTGATAGGCTAAGATAAGGATAACTCGTACGTTGGTCAAACGAAGCTCCCGGAACAAGATGAAGAGGGGTACCACAAGGACGATAGGAGGAATAGTGCGCACCACCAAGGCCCAAAGGAGAAAGATAGCGTCTAACTTACAGGGGAAACGGAATCGCGTGAGGGCATAGGCCGCAAGAGATCCAGTCCAGAGAGAAAGGGCTGTGGCTGCACTAGCTACTACGGCAGTGTTGCCGAGGAAGCGCAGAAAGCCCCGCTCAAAAAGGACCTCCTGGTAATGGGCCAAAGTGGGCTGACGGGGGATTAAACTTATCCCCCCTCCCAGGAATTCCAAAGGGGTCTTGAGCGAGGTGCTCAAAAGCCAACCAATGGGAAGCAAGGCTACAGCTACGACCATTAAAAGGAGGGGGTAAAGGATAGCGTTTTTCAAAACCCTGCGCGTGCTCATAAGCGAAGTTCCTTCCACATGCGGCGGGCGTAGAGCACGCTCAGTCCTAGCACAAGAAAGACCATAACCAACGAAGCCGCTCCCGCATAGCCCAAATGGAAGTACCGAAAGCCTTCACGGTAGATGTACAGGCTGATGGTTTCCGTAGCGTAGCCCGGGCCTCCCCCGGTCATGGCGTACACTTTGTCGAAAACTCGGAACGTATCGATGAGGCGCAGCAAAACCGCAAGCTTGATCTGAAAGGAGAGGAGAGGGAGGGTGATGTGCCGGAACATTTGAAACCCGCTGGCCCCGTCCAACTGCGCAGCTTCATAAAGGTAGTCGGGAATGGACTGCAACCCCGCAAGGATCAGCAGAAGCACGAAGGGGGTCCATTGCCAAAGGTCCACAAGGACGATGGCCTCCATGGCTATCCCGGGATGGGACAGCCAAGGAACCGGCGTCCCACCCAAGGAACGCACCATTTGGTTCAAAAATCCAAACTCATAATCATACAACATCACCCACACCGCGCACACCACCATGGTAGGCAGCATCATGGGCAGAACGGCCAAAGGGAGCAGGATCCTGCGCCCTCGCAAGCGGACGTTGAACAGAAGGGCGAGGCCGGTGCCAAGGAGCACTTCCGTCGCTGTGGCCAGGGCCACGAATCTTAGGGTATTCCCAATGGCGGCCAGGAAAAGGCCGTCCTGAAAAAGGCGCAGGTAGTTACGCCCCCCGGTGAAATAGAACACGCGGCGGACGAAGTGGAAATGATGCAGAGAGATGTAGGCGTTGTAGGCGAGGGGAAAAACCGTAAGGAACAGGAAGAGGAAGCCCGCGGGTAGAAGAAGCCAAAGGTGAATCCGGCGTTCAAACCAAAGTCCAAACAGCCGTGTACTACGAGGCATCATTTGAATGAAAAAACCGAGGGGGCGCGACGCGAGCGCCCCCTCGGGGGACACTTTTCTACTCGGCCAAAACCGCGGCGATCGCAGCATGGGCCGCGCGCACCGCCTCCTCTGGGGTGCGCAAGCCAAGCAAGGCCTCGTGTATGTGCCCGCCGAGGATGTCCTCGACCCTGGACCACACCGGGACCCGTGGCCGCGGCACCCCCGCCAGCAGTGCCGCCAGCTGCGCCGGATACCAGCGGTAACGAGCGACGAGGTCCGGATCTTTGTAAAGGCTTTGAAGCGTAGGAGGGTTCCCCACGTGCAGGGCCATGATCTTCTGAATCTCCGGGCTCGTCACGAAAAGGAGGAAGTCAAAAGCCGCGGCTTTGTTCTTAGAGGTCGCAGGGATCCCGAGGAGCCAGATTCCCAGCATGGGTGCGGTCTTCACAACCTGGCCCGGGTGGGTAACAAGCTCTACCTTGTGCACCACCAAGGAGACCTTGGGATCATCAAGCTCGGGGATCCAGGCGGGCCACACTTCCAGGGCCATGGCGGCCTTCCCCGCTAACAAGAGCTCCCGTAGGCGTGCGGCCCGGTAGACGCTCACATCCGGCGGGGCGTACCGTGCCAGCTCCAGATAAACTTTAAGCGCCTCCAAAAATGCAGGAGAGTCTACGCCGGATTTTCCGTCTACGACGATGTTTCCTCCGTACGCAAAAAGGATGGGGAGGAAGCTCACCACAATGTCATGACCTTTGGCCCCACGGAAGACCACGGGAAAGATGTCGGGTTCCTTCTCCGCGAGAATTCGTGCAGCCTGCACAACTTCCGTCCAGGTCTCCGGAGGGTGCTTCAAGCCGTGCTTCTCAAAGAGGTCGCGTCGGTACGCGAAAAGCTGAACGTTTCCTACAATGGGCAAGGCGTACAAGGTCCCATCGGGGTAAGGCCAGCGCCCCAAAGCCAAGGCGGTGGGAATGAAGTCCGGGTCAATGGTTTTCCCAGTTTTTGCAAACCAGGGATCTAGAGGCTCAAGGAATCCCGCGGGGAGGAACTCAGGAGTCCACGGATCATCCAGGATCACCAGGTCAAAATCGCCGCGTCCCTCAACCAGTTCTACCGTAATCTTTTCCCGAAGACCTGCCCAAGGCAAACCCACGTATTCGATCGTGACCTCCGGCTTGACCATCTTGTACAGGCTGATGGCCAGC
>JANXBC010000064.1 GCA_025060555.1 Candidatus Bipolaricaulota bacterium | reverse complement strand
AGCCGCCCGCGTTGGCCAGGGTGATGGGCACGATGCCCTTGACCTTGAGGAACTCGCAGATCTGGAAGAACTCCTCCCAGTTGGCCGGCGGCTTCAGGTTGTAGCGGGCGAAGATCTCCTTGCTGTACCAAAGCACGTTGGAGCGGTGGATGTTCACGGGCACGCCCCAGTAGTGGCCCTCGTAGCGCATGAGGGTCAGGAGGTCAGCCGGGAACACCTTATCCCACCCAAAGATGGAATAGAGGTCATCCAAAGGTCGCAGATACACCTCGGGGCTATAGCCTTCCACTTCAAGGCCCGCATGGAGCTGGAAGGTGTCCGGTGGATCACCGGCGATGAGGCGCGGCTTGAGCACGGCTTTAAAGGCAAAACCAGCCCCACCGGCTACGGTGGCGTTCACGATGATCACATCGGGATAACCATCGCGATAAAGCTCGAACAAGGCTTCCAGCCCCTCCGCTTCGCCTCCGGCGGTCCACCAGGAACCCACTACGAGCTTGCCACCACCGAACAGATCCTCAACACGGTTGGGATCCCAAACAGCGAGGAAGGCCTTGGCCCAAGCAGCATCGGGGATCCAAACCTTGGCCCCGGCCGGCAACACCTCATCCAAACGGGAGATGCGGGCAAAACCGGCGTACGTCAAGGCCTTGCTGTTTGTGGCTCGCATGATGGCTGGAGCAAAACTTGCGTCCCCAAGCGTCGCACGGGCTATCTCCGCCAGTGAAGAGGGTTTATCCAAAATCAAGGGATTACCAGCCTGAGCCAATCCCAAAATCCCAAATATCACCAGCACCGCCAAAACATTCCTCAATTTCACGCAACACCACCTCCTTTATGCAGCATCAACTCCGAGAGGCAAAACCTTCCGTCGTTCCCACCCCCTTTCCTGCCCACCATGCAGGCAACAAATTATAGCACTGGTCTCAACTTTCTTCTAGCTCAGAAAGGAGAGCAGAAAGAGATTCACCCTCCTTCTTGCGGGTGATCTCCACAAGGCCGAGCTTCGTGATGTCGATGAAGTCCGCGGGTACGCGGTCCTTCTTCAGCTCCTCTTTTAAGGTTGCGATGACCTTCTCTTTATCCTTCTCGTTGGCCATGTCGACAAAGTCCACCACGATGATACCGGAGAGCTTGCGCAACCGGAGTATGCGGGGGATAAGATGGGCCGCCTCAAGGTTTGTGTTGAGGATCGCAGCCGCCTGATTTTTATGTTTCACATCTGAGCCGGTGTTCACATCGATGGCAGTGAGAGCTTCCGTCTCATCGACGGTGATAAACCCACCACCCTTGAGCGGGATCTTGCGCTGCATGACCCGCGCCAGTTCTTCTTCTACTCCGTAACGTACAAAAAGGGGAACGGTCCCACGATAGAGGCGCACCCGGCTCTTTAGTTTCCCCAGGTGCAGATAGTCCAAGAACTCCAAGATTTCCTGATGGACACTTTCATCATCCACGATGAGAGAATCAACGTCCTCGAGGAATCGATCGCGCACGATCGACCTGATGAGATCAGGTGGGGAATAAAGGAGTTTTGGGGGCGTAGTTTTCTCCGCAAGTTCCTGGATGCCTTTCCACAACCCCAAAAGGTATTTGAAGTCGCGTTCGAGGTCTTCTCGGGAAGCATGGAGGGCGGCGGTGCGGGCGATGAGACCAGTGTTATCAGGCTTAAGCTCGTGGGCGATTTGGCGCAGCCGCCGGGCTATCTCGCGGTCCTCAATACGCCGGGAAACGCTCACCCGCTCCTCTGTGGGGAGAAACACCCAATAACGGCCAGGGAGGCTGAGCTTAGTCGTCGCCTGCGGGTTTTTTTCTCCCACCCCTTCCCTTCGCACTTGCACAAGCAAAGCCTCTCCGGGCTTCAGAACTTTTTGGATTGGCGGAACTCCCCGACCAGGATCGAAGCCCTTGGCTTTAAGCAACCCATCATGCAGTTCATGCGCGGCCAGAAACAGGGTTTTCTTCTCCCCAACCTGGACGAAAGCGGCGCCCATCCCAGGAAGAACTGTGTCCACTTTGCCTTTATAGATGTTGCCTACAAGGGTACGGCGCTCGGGGAGCTCGAAATGCACCTCCACAAGCTCGCCTTCTTCGATGATGGCTACCCGCTTTTTGACCCCTTGGGGCACAGCCTCAACGCTCACAAGAATGTGATTCCCTTTGATCGTGCCGACCTCCTTACTCGTTGTGCCTAACCCGGCACCACGAGCCGGCTCAGGTCGGCCACCTGGAGGAACAGGCGACAAAGAGCGGTGAGAAACCCCAGGCGGTTCTCCCTCGTCTTGCGATCCTCGCACATGACCAGAACTTCGTCGAAATACCGGTCGATGGGATTCTTAAGCTCAAGGAGGGCTTGCAAAGCCTCCGCCGGCCGCTGCGCGCGCAACGCCTTCTCTACCCGATCCTTCGCCACAAGATACGCCTGCCAAAGAGTGTGTTCTGCGTCCTCTTGGAAAAGCGCGGGATCAAACCCTGTGATTTCGTGCCCCTGGGTTATGTTGCGCACGCGGCCGAAGGCCAGCGCCAGATCGGCTAGATCTTTGCGTCCAACCAGGGCTTGCAGGGCCTGGGCACGCTCCCAAACGCCAAGGAAGTCCCCACGCTTTTGTGCCAGTACCGCCTCCACCACATCGTAAGAAATGCCCCGCTCCTCCAATGCCGACCGTAAGCGCTCCCAAAGGAATTCCTTCACCGTTTCCGCTGGCTCGGCACCGGGATATTGCCCCACGACCCCATCGATTAGGGCAAAGAGATCCACACGGATGCCCTTTTCCAAAACGATGCGCACCACAGCGGTTCCACGCCGGCGCACCCCATACGGATCGCGGGACCCGGTGGGTATCTCCCCCACCCGGATCGGTCCGATCACCCCGTCCAACTTGTCCGCTAGACCCAAGGCGATGCCCAAGGGAGTAGCGGGAAGCTCATCGCCTTTCCCGCGTGGCCGCACATGCTCTTCGATGGCCTTGGCCACCTCGGCGGGCTCGCCATCCAGCCGAGCATAAATTCCCCCCATCACCCCTTCTAGCTCCGGAAATTCCCGCACCACGATCGTAAGAAGGTCTGCTTTGCATAGGAGCGCGGCGCGATCAAGGAGGTCTGGGGGAAGGCCAAGCGCGCGAGCCAACAGCCGGCAGATAAGGCGGATGCGTTCCACGCGGTCCCAAACCGTTCCTAAGCGGGCCTCGTAAACGATGCCCTTGAGCTCGGGAACGCGGCTCGCCAACGTTCTGCGTCGATCCTGAGAAAAGAATCCCATGGCATCGCGCAGGCGAATGCCCACCACCCGCTCATAGCCACGGCGAATAAGCTCAGGATCGCCATTCCCTTCGGCGAACCCAAGGAAAACCTCCGCGATGCGTCCACCACGGGTGAATGGCACGAACTTCCCTTCTTCCCGCAGGGCCGCTACCACCACCGGCTCGGGTAACGCGAGAAATTCCGAAGGGATTTGCCCAACCACCGGTTGAGGCCACTCGGTCTGACCAAGGAGTAACGTCCAAAGCTCTTCGGAGAGAGCGGCTTTCGCGTTATGCTCCGTTTCCACCCTTTCAATGGCGCGGCGAAGGAATTCCGCGCGTTCCTCCGGATCAGCCATGACGCCGGCCTCCCTCAACGCGGTGGCGTATTCCTCTGGCCGAGAAAAGACCAAAGGTTTTCCGAACAGACGATGGCCAAGACTACGTCGGCCGGCAGAAAGTCCGGCCAGACTGATCGGCACGACCTCATCGCCAAGGATGGCCACTATCCAGCGAATGGGGCGCAAAAAGCTCATGCCACCATCCCAACGCATGGACTTGGAACAAGGGATGTCCCGCACGGCTTTGGGCACAACCTCCTGGAGGATGTCCTTGGCCGAGCGTCCAGGACGTTCCAGGCGGAGGAAGAGATACTCCTTGTCCCCGACCGTTCGACGGACCAGCTTTTCCGGACCGGCGCCATAGCGGCGGAGGAAGCCCTGGGCCGCCGCGGTTAAATTCCCTTGGGAATCGAGGCCTACGGAAACGGCTGGCCCGCGGATCTCCTCTACTACCTCAGCCTGCTTTTCCGCCATATCCTCGATGAGGAGAGCGAAACGCCGCAAAGTCCAAAAAAGATGCGCTTTCCCATGGGAAAGGCGCGCCTCTTTCAGCCCGGAAAGCAGATTTTCCCGGAAGCTTTGGGCGATGAGTTCCGCTTCTTCTGCCGGCAGGTCCTCCACCCCAATTTCAACGAGGAATGTGGGCACGCACTACCTCCGTAAGGTATGTCTCCGCACAGGCGCGGGCCAGGGCTCTCACCCGGGCGATGTAGGTTTCGCGTTCAGCAGTGGCCAGCGCACCGCGGGCATCGAGGGTGTTGAAAAGATGGGAACAGTGAAGCGTATGATCGTAAGCGGGAAAGACAAGGCCTTGGGCCAAGCATTCCTTAGCCTCGCTTTCGTGAAAATCGAACATGGTGCGCACGTTCTCAACGGCGGCCTTCTCAAAGTGGTAAATGCTGAACTGCCGTTCCCGCTCACGGAATAACTCCCCATAGGTCAGCCATTCCGCCCAGCGCAACTCAAATGCCGACTCCTCACGCTGCAAAAACAAGGCGATTCTCTCAAGCCCATAGGTGAGCTCCACCGATACCGGATCAAGATCGAGGCCGCCCATTTGCTGGAAGTATGTGAACTGGGTGATCTCCATGCCGTCGAGCCATACTTGCCAACCCACACCCCAGGCACCGAGGGTCGGTGACTCCCAGTCGTCATGGGCGAATTTCACGTCGTGCTTTCTTAGCTCGATGCCGGCGGCCTCCAGGGAGTGAAGGTACAGGTCCTGGATGTCGTGGGGTGGGGGCTTCAGGATCACTTGATATTGGTGGTGAAGGCCGAAGCGGATGGGGTTCTCCCCGTAGCGGCCATCCGCGGGCCGGCGGGAGGGCTCGACATACGCCACTCGCCAGGGCCGCGGTCCCAAAACCCCAAAGAACGTGGCGGGGTTGAACGTGCCCGCTCCCTTCTCCACATCATAAGGTTCGAGGATGGCACAACCTTGCTCCCGCCAAAAGCGGTGCAGGGCAAGGATGAGGTCCTGGAAAGTGTTCATGTGCCTTTAGCGACCTCCACAACTTTTGCGAACGCCTGAGGATCGCGGATAGCTAGCTCAGAGAGGATCTTGCGGTTCATGGCCACGCCGGATTTGCGCAGCGCGCCCATGAAGCGCGAGTAATTGAAGCCATAAGGCCGAACCGCTGCACCAATCCTAACGATCCACAGGCGGCGAAATTCACGTTTGCGAAGCTTCCGAGAAACGAAATGGTGGCGGAGGGCCTTGAACAACGATTGCTTGGCGATTCGGTAGCAATTCCGCCGCTTTCCCTTGTACCCTTTGGTCATGTCTAAAATTTTCCTTCTCCGCCGCGTGTGTTTAACCCCTCCGGGAACGCGCATTTTCTCCTCCTCAGACGCCCAAAAGCCTGCGCATCATCTTCTTGTTGGCGCCGGTGACCTCCACAAGCCGGCGCGCGCCACGCTTGTATTGGGGGCGCTTTTTCGCAAGCTTGTGCACATACCCGGCTTTGCGGTGAAAGATGCGCCCCGTCGCCGTAACCTTGAACCTTTTAGCTGAAGCCCGATGAGTCTTCCCTGGTTTCATGTGCTGCCTCCTTTGCGGGAGATGGGAGCGAGGAGGATCTCCAGATTTCGGCCGCGCTCCATTGCGTCCTGCTCGACTTTCGCCAGGTCCTGGGTGAGCTGGGCGATGCGCGCCAGAAGCTCTTTCCCCTTTTCGATATGGACGATCTGGCGGCCCTTGAAAAACACCACCGCCCGCACCTT
>JANXBC010000063.1 GCA_025060555.1 Candidatus Bipolaricaulota bacterium | reverse complement strand
AAAAAGAAAACGAAACCGATCACGGGGCCAAGAAGCGGAAACGTTATATGCCGAAACCGTCGCCAGCTCCCAGCTCCATCCACCCACGCGGCTTCCACCACCTCCCGCGGAACTGTTTGCAATCCCGCCAGGATGAGAAGCGTCCCAAAGGGCAGGAACTGCCAAGCATTGGCGACCACCAAGGTAGGCAGCGCATACTGCTTTGTCCCCAAAAAATCGATCCCAAGGGCAGTAAGCCCCAAATCCCGCAAAACATGGTTCACAAACCCCACGTTGGGCTCCAAAAGCCAGCGCAACATGATGGCCACGACCACTGTTGGGGTGATCCAAGGAACAAGCATGAGCACGCGGGCCAAAGTGTTTCCCCAAAACTTTTGATTGAGAAGCAGAGCAAGCAAAAGGGGGATCGTGAGCTGTATAATTAGGCTCAGCCCCGTCCATATCAGGGAATTCACCGCGGACTGGCGAAAAAGATCCGAAGAAAGAACTTTCTGATAATTGGCTAGGCCAACGAATTGCTCCTCTCCACCCCTTATTATGAAAAAGGAAGTGCGTATGAGATCGAATATTGGATACGCATATAGGCCGACAAGCAAAATCACTACAGGAGCCACTAAAAAGAGACCTATGTGTTTATGCATTTATGCTCGAATAGGAAAAGGCGGGCACCGCCCGCATACTTGCAGTGCCCGCCATCCTCAGCCCTAGCGGGCAGGGCGCGACAACTCCTCCATGCGCTTCTGGCCCCACGCTACCGCGGCCTCCGGGCTTTCCCCGCCCACGATTACCCTCTGCAGCACCTCGCCAAGCACGTTCTCTGCGATGATGTCCCCGATGCCAAGGTTCACGACCCCATGCTCGAACCCATAGAGGGTACCGTAACGCACCTCGCGCACCAGAAGTTTGTTTAGCTCCATGAAGGCCTTGATCGTGGGGTGGTTCCAGTAGGGGCTATCCGGCGCGAGCATGGCCTCAGTCACAGGTACAAACGAACCGGGTTCCTGCCCCGCAGTGAGAATGGTGTTCATATCAGGCCGCAGCATGAACTCGATGAACGTGAACACAGCCTCAAGGCGCTTGGGGTCACGTGCCGCAGACTTGAAGATCATCACCGCGTTGGGATAGGTTAAGGTTCGGCTATAGCCGCAGACGCTGGGCACGGGCATGGGTGCTCCTGCCAGGTCTGTACTCTCCAGGTCCTCAAGGAACCGCTTCTGCAGACCCCCAAAGTACGGCATCATTGCGATTTTGTCAGCCCCGAAGTTCAGCTCTGCCTCTCCCCAGATCCACGCGGCAGAGCCCGGCGGCGAGTACTTGAACAGGTCCCGATAGAAAGTGACGGCCCTCACCGTGGCCGGCGTGTTAAACGTGACGTTCCCCTGGGCATCAAAAAGCTCGGTGCCGGAGGTGGTGAGGAAGCACCAGGCCAATTCCTGTGTCAGAAGGTTCAGCCCGGCGGTAAGCATGATGCCGTAAACCTCCGGCGGGTTCGTGAGCTTGGCTGCAGCCTCAATCAACTCTTCCCAGGTGCGCGGCGGCAAAACTCCGGCCTTCTCCAGCATGCTGGGCCGGTAGATCAAGACCATGGGCATCGTCCATATCGGAACCCCCCAGATCTCGCCGTGGTGCTGGTACATAAGGAGTTGCGACTTGATAAAGCCGTATTTGGCATCCAGCTTTTTCACAAGCTCCGTCACCGGGATGAGGCCGCCCAGCTCGTAGGCATAGATGTTGAGATCGGGAATATCGAACTCAAAGTCTGGCGTCGTTCCCGCGCGAATCGCTGCGGCCGTCCGCGAATAAGTCTCACCCCACGGAACCACCTCTTGACGCACGCGAATGTTGGGATACTCCTTTTGGAATGCCTCAATGACCTGCTGGAAGGCAGCAACGCGGTAAGCCGGGGCTTCATGGTGCCAGAAAACGATCTCGATCACTTCCCCACTGCCGACCACACCAAGAAGCGCCACAAAACCCGCTATCCACAGTATTCTCCGCATTCTCCCACCTCCTGAATTGACTTTTCCCTCGCGATCGTAGGAATTCCGCAAAGTTTTCCTCGGCTCTCACCCCCTTTATAAGAGCTTTATCCGCCCCCGGTACCGCTGCATCAATCTCATGTTGTGCTCCGCGGCCCCGGGCATATGACTGCTCACATAAATTGGCGGCTCTATCCCTAACTCCTGCAGCAAATGGGTGGCCTTTATCATTATAGCGTTGATGATCGCCGCTCCTGCCACAGTCGACGTAGGCCCAACCCGTTGGGCAACACCGGGCAGATCGAGCGCAGCGTCCCCCGGCTCCCCGAGGTTGTCGATGACCAAATCGACTACCTCGAACAAGGCCTTCCTTTGCCCCTTGACCATCCGCGAGTAGCTGAGGCTGGTTATAGCTACAGTAAAGACCCCGCGCTTTTTCGCAAGAGTGGCCATCTCCACCGGTACAGCATTCACTCCCGAATTGGAAGCCACAATCAGAACGTCGTCCGCCTGCACTTCATAATAATCCAAAAGCACTTCCGCAAGCCCCGTAATGTTCTCCAGCTGTGTACTTTTCAGGGCCCCTTCATGTAGCATGAGGGAAGGCTCAAGAATTGCATTAACAGGGGCCAGTCCGCCAGCGCGGAAGAAGGCCTCCTCCGCCAAAATGTGGGAATGACCAACCCCAAAAACGTGTACAATATTTCCACTGGCAATAGCATTGGCAACCGCACACGCAGCCTGCTCAATCGCGGGCATTTGCGTTTCGCCTATTTTTTGTAATAAGCCTGCTAACTTTTCCAAATATTTCTGTCCTAAATCCTCAGGCTTCTTCATCGCACAAGCTCGATCACGAATCTATAGCGATCCCCGCGAAAACTAGACCGCACATACTCCACGGGCTCGCCATTGGCCAAGTAAGTGAGGCGCTCCAAGATCAGGACAGGCTGGCCAACCCCGATTCCAAGAAGACCGGCCTCGTACTCGTCAGCAGGCTTCGCTTCTACGGTCTGGAGCGCGCGCCCAAGCTTGAGCCCGTAACCGTCTTCGATGGTCTTATAGAGAGACCCCTCTATTAACCCTTTTTCCACGATTCCCGGACAGAGGGCGTGGCGCACGTAGGCGTTCTGCAAGGCCACCGGCTCGCCCTCTACCAGTCTCAAGCGCCTGATCTGGACAAGCTCCTCATCCTCCGCCACGCCCATCTTTCGCGCGGCCTCAGCGTCGCGCACGCAGCAGAAGTCCAGAAACTTTGAGTCCGCACGCAGACCACGCAGCTGCATGTCCTCCGTGAAGCTGGTTAGGCGGCGCAGCTGGCTTTGCACGCGGGGCCGCACGACAAACGACCCCCGCCCCCGTTCGCGAATTAAGAACCCCTCGTTGACCAGCTCCGTAAGGGCCCGCCGGATGGTCATGCGGCTAACTTGGAAGTGCTTTTGCAGCGCGCTTTCTGAGGGGAAGCGTTCTCCGGAGTTGAAGCGGCCGGCGATGATCCAGGAGCGAAAGATTTCCTTTAGCTGGTAATAGAGGGGGACAGGACTGGAGCGCTGCAGGGCCTCACAGCTTTCGGTAATGACGTCCGCTAGTCGATACATCTTTTCATTTTTTCATTATAACCAAGCGAGGGTGGCGGTCAACCGAGGAATCAAAGCGGAAGAGACCCCTACGGGCGAGCGCCGGCCAAGAAATTGCGGGCACGCCCAAGGGGGATGGGGGGCGCAATGGTGTATGCCTGCAGTAGTCCCTTGTGCTATGCGCTCACCTCGGCCCTGCGCCGGGTTGAACGTTCAGCTCGCTAGGCGGACCCCCGTGATGCCTGTTTTTTCCCGTCCGCAATATTGAAGAGCCGCGCATGGCACCACCCAGTCCTTCCACCAAAACCGTTTAGCTGGCAAACCTGTATGACAGAAAGCTGGTAAAAGCCTTCCTCCCCCCATGCCTTATAATCCAAGCGATTCGCAGGCCAAGGAGGTGAGAAAAGGAGCATTACCCAAGCGTAAAGCCATTTAAAATAGGAGGTGAACCATGAGAAGGTTTTGGATCCTTGGTTTGCTTGTGTTTTTGGGCTTCATAGCATTGGCCCAGCAGTACGGAGGAACGGTGGTCATCGCTTGGGGCACCGATGCCGTTCGCCTCGACCCCGCTGACATGACCGATAACCCATCGGAAACCGTCCTCCGCCACATCATGGACGGCCTCGTTGAGTTCGACGAGAACGTGAACATTCATCCCTGCCTTGCCAAATCCTGGGAGGTCTCCGAGGACGGAACAGTCTACACCTTCTATTTGCGCGAGAACATTAAGTTCCACGATGGCACTCCGTTCAATGCCGAAGCGGTGGCCTTCAACTTCAACCGCATTATCACCCAAAACCTCCGCCGCACCGCCCTCTTCAAGCCCTATATTGAGTCCGTGACCGTCAAAGACGAGTATGTGGTGGTGTTCAAGCTTTTTGCCCCGTTTGGAGCCTTCCTCAACCACCTCTCCCACGGCGCAGCCCTCATCCAGTCCCCTAAGGCTGTTGAGACCTGGGGAGCGGAGGTCGGGAAACATCCCGTGGGCACCGGCCCCTTCAAGTTCGTGGAGTGGGTCCCCGGTGATCACATCACCCTTGAGGCCAACCTTGAGTACTGGAAGGGCCGGCCTTACTTGGACCGCATCATCTACCAGGTCGTCCCGGAGGCCTCCACCCGCGTCTTCCGCATCGAAAGCGGCGAGGCCCATGTGGCCACGCGCATCCCGCCCACGGAGGTCCCCCGCCTTAAGGCCAACCCCAACGTGGAGGTCTTGGTCCGCCAGACCCTCCGCGTGATCTACATTGGCATGAACAACCAAAAGCCGCCGTTCACGGACGTGCGTGTGCGTCAGGCCGTGAACTACGCCATCGACAAAGAGCTCCTGTGCCAGAGCATCCTCGGTGGCTATGCTGATCCGGCGGACTCGCCCCTCGCGCCCCTCACCTGGGGCTACTACTCCACGGGCGGCTACCCCTACGACCCGGAGAAGGCCAAGCAGCTCCTCGCCGAGGCGGGCTACCCCAACGGGTTTGAGGTGACCCTCTACACCCCGAAAGGCCGGTATCTCATGGACTATGAGACGGCGCTGGCGGTGCAGGCCATGCTCGCCGATGTGGGGATCCGCGCCCGCGTCCAGGTCATGGAGTGGGCCGCTTACCTTGGGATGCTCGAGCGCCGCGAGCAGGAGTTGTTCCTCCTTGGCTGGGCGCCCTCCACGGCTGACGGTGACTGGGTACTGCGACCCCTCTTCCATTCCGCCAACTGGTCCCCGCGCGACAACAACGCACTTTATGCCAACCCCGAGGTGGACACCCTCATCGAACAGGGCATGAGGGCCATGGGCCAGGCCCGTTACGAGCTCTATAAGAAAGCCCAGGAGATCATCGTGCGCGACGCACCTTGGGCCTTCCTCTACGTCCTCAAGGACATCAACGTCATAAGCAAGAAGCTCCACAACGTCCAGTACCTGCCTATCGAGATCCTCCTTGTGAAGAACGCCTGGCTGGGCTAAGGGAAAGAGGGGCCCTGCCTAAGGCGGGGCCCTTTCCCTTTTTCGGTGCGGGAGGAAAATGCTTGCCTTCTTTGTCCGTCGGGTTCTCATGCTTCTCTTCGTCCTCTATGCTGTCGTGACCCTCGCCTTCTTTGTGCTGCGTCTGGCTCCGGGGGACCCGGCCCGCATCATCGCCGGCTTCGACGCTCCCTATGAGACGATCCTCGCCTTGCGCCACGAGCTTGGCCTGGACCGCCCCGTCCTTGTGCAGTACGGCCGGTATCTAGCCGGCCTCATCCGCGGGGATTTCGGCCGCTCCTACAACACCCGCCGGCCTGTGCTCGAGGAGCTTGGCTGGCGCTACAAAAACACGGTGATCCTCGCCCTCTGCGCCGTGGGCTTCGCCACCGTTTTGGGAACTGGCCTGGGAAGCCTCACCGCCCTCCGCCCTTATTCCCTTCTTGACAACTCCGCCATGGTCTTCGCCCTCTTAGGCGTCTCCGCCCCCATTTTTTGGCTGGGGGTCCTGTTCATGTGGGTCTTTGGTGTGAAGCTCCGCGTCCTTCCCACGGGCGGGACGGGCACGGCCCGTCACCTCGTCCTGCCCTCCCTCACCCTGGGCCTTGCCCTCGCCGCGGTGATC
>JANXBC010000062.1 GCA_025060555.1 Candidatus Bipolaricaulota bacterium | reverse complement strand
TCGACATGGCCCCCGGCCATGAGGGCTGGGCCTTTCAGGGCCCCAGCCTCCCCGCCGGAGATCCCCACCCCAAGGTAAAGAAGGCCGCGGGATTCGGCCTCACGGATTCGCCGCTCGGAGTCGGCAAAATGGGAGTTCCCCCCATCGATCAGGAGGTCGCCTGGTTCAAGGAGGGGGAAAAGCTCGGAAAGGACCTCGTCCACGGGCCTCCCAGCCTGAACCATAAGGAGGATAGCTCGGGGCCGCGCCAGGGCGCTCACGAACTCCGAGAGCGAAAAAGTGGGAAGGATCGGCTCGTCTTTTACGCGCGCCATGAGGGCTTGGGTGCGCTCGGCGCTGCGGTTGTAGCCGGCCACTGAGAAGCCATGTCGGGCCATGTTCAGGGCCAAATTTTGGCCCATCGTGGCCAGGCCAATGACGCCAAACTGGGCCTTCATCCTTCCGCCTCCCACGGGGGCCGCTCCGGCAGGGCCCGCTCGAACTGGGCGATCTTCTCCTCCTCGTAGGCCCCTTTATACGTACTGGAAAGGAAACGATCCAGGCCCACCCGATAGAACTCCTCCCAAGAGTCCTCCTCGTGCCCGGGGATGATGGGGTAGAAAAGGACCCTGTTCTCCCGCGCGGCCTCCAAGTCCCCGGGCGCATCCCCGATCATGAGGACATGGTCCTTGGGATAGTGGCGGGCTGTGGCCGCGATTTGCTGGGATTTCGTGCCCATCTCCTGCCCGCAGATAAGCCGCACGTATTTATCGATTCCGTGCTCAGCCCACTCCCGCTCCAAAGCCTCCACCGGGGTTTGGGAGACCACCACCACGTCCGCTACGTTCTGCAGACGCGCCAAGGTCTCGCGCACGTAGGGGAATGGCGGGATTCCTTTAACGATCTCCTTGATGGCCCAATTCACCCGCTCGCTCCAGGCCAAGACAAGCTCGAATTCCCTGCGCTCCTCTTCGGTCTTGGCTTGAACAATCGCTTTCTTCAGGCCTTCATTGGAAAGCTCGTCGGGGCAGCGCTCGACCCAAGCGAAGTAATGGGGGAGCTGCGGCACGCGGAAGCCCCGGCGCTGAACTTGAGGATGACCTGGGAGAAGCTCGGAAAGGATACGTTTGAGCGTGATGTGACGGTTTGCCCCCCGCGTTTTGGAAAAGAGGTCCGCGAATTCCTTACATTCCCGCGCCGCTTGAGCTACAGGCTGGAGCCCAAAGTATGCGATCATCCATGGCGTGAAGCATTCCCTTTGCTTAATCCCCATGGTGTCGAAAGCACAGCCATCGGAATCAAGACAAACCAGAAACTTTTGAGCAGGTTGGTAAGCTAGAAGTTTGGCCTTCCCGTTCACCCTTGCCTCCTTTCCCGGTGCGCCGCGGGGACGTAAGCGGCCAGCCTCTTTTCAGCAAAAATCGGCCGGAGGCGGGCAAAGCGAAGCCTTCCCTCCACAATGGGTACAGAAACGAGGTCTTCACCCAAAAGCGGGCGGGCATAGCGCACGAAATCGTCGGTGACGTCCACACGCGAGGGGTGGATCCACTCCTTCGGGAAGGGGCGATCCTTTCCGGCGACTTCGGAAAGGGGGATGGTCCCATATTCCGGGCGATAGACGGGGCCGGCGGCCCTGCGTATGGTGACCATCACGTCTGAAACCCCCTGCGCGGCCAGTTCGACGCCCACTTGCCCCACAGCATAGGCCTCTTCTAGGTCCACGGTAGATGCGTAAAGAACGGCGTCGCGCTGTTCCGTGCCTGGCAGCTGTCCACGGGCATGACCTTGGGCCGGAAGCCCCACGTCGTTGAGAAAGTTCACGAGCGCCTGGGCCACGGAAAGCCGGGATGCAGAAAAAGCCACGTGACCAAAGGCATCGGTGCGGGCCCCGATTTCCCCCACGGGAAAGCCCTCAGACACCACAACCACGGCCCGGCCCCTCCGCCGCACCGTATCGGCCACAGCGTCTGCCACCGCTTCTAGGGAAAGCGGGGCCTCGGCGAATAGGATGAGGAGGGGAAATTCTCGCTCGGGATCCGCAAGCCGCGCGGCTGCAGGGATAAACCCAATTTTGCGCCCCATGGTTTGAACCACCAACACAGGGTCCACTGGGGCCGAGCCGCGATTTTCCTCTTCTAAGCACTGCACAGTCCAGGTCCAATATCGCGCTACCGACCCGTACCCCGGGGTATGGTCCACCTGACGCAGCTCAGGATCCCCTAAGTCGTTGTCGATCGTCTTGGGGATGCCCACCACACAAAGCTCGTATCCTACATGCTTTGCAACCTCCGCTACCCGCAGGCATACCTCTTGCGTGTCATTTCCCCCGATCCCGAAGAAATAGCCGATGCCATGGGCCTGCAAAACCGCGATGATCCGCTGCAGGTCCTCCTCGTCCTGGAGTCTATAGCGGGTGGTTCCGATGGCCCCGGCGGCAGGAGTGGTACGCAGGAGCGCGATCTCCTCCTGTGGTTGGGCGGAAAGGTCGAGAAGCTCTTCGCGCAGAAGGCCCTCCACCCCATGCCAAGCTCCGTAGACTTTAGCGAAGCGCTGCGGATATTCTCGGCTGGCCTCGACGATGGCCCGGAGGGAATTGTTGATGACGACGGTGGGTCCACCGCCCATCACCACCACGGCGTTCTTGGGGGCCATCGCTCCCTCCTTTTCATACCCCAGCGTACGCGGAAAACCCGCCGTCCACGGGGATCATTACTCCCGTCACGAACGCCGCTTCTGGGGAGAGAAGCCATCGTACCACCCCCAGGAGGTCCTCAGGCTGGCCGAAGCGGCCCATAGGGGTGTGCGCAAGGATCTGTTTTCCCCGCTCCGTCAGCTCCCCTTTTTCTGTCACTAAAAGGTAACGGTTCTGTTCAGTGAGGAAGAAGCCTGGAGCGATGGCCACTACGCGGATTTTAGGGGAGTACTCTTGGGCCATATGCACGGCTAACCACTGCGTGAAGTTGGCCACGGCTGCTTTGGCTGCGGAGTAGGCGGGGATCCGCGTCAGCGGGCGCAAGGCGTTCATAGATGCAATGTTGAGGATTACCCCCTCTCCTTGCTGGGCCATGATCCGCCCGAACACCTGACAGGCCAAGAAAGTCCCCATGAAGTTCAGATCGAACACAAAGCGCACAGCGTCCTCTGGGAGGTCGAAGAAACGGGTCTCGGAGGAGGTGGTGGCGCGGGGATGGTTGCCCCCGGCGCCGTTGATGAGGAAATCTACCCGGCCAAAAGCTTGTAGAGTCCTGCGGGCGGCATGTTCCAGATCTGCGCGGGAAAGGACGTTCGCCTTTAAGGCCAGTCCGTCGGAGCCGGCTTGGCGCACCCGGCCTAGGGCGGCCTCGGCCTTATCCTCGACCAAATCCAAAAGGACGCACCGTACCCCCTCGCGGGCCAGCCCCTCGGCCAGGGCGGAGGGGAGCACCCCCCCACCCCCCGTGATCACCGCCACCCTTCCCTGAAGCTCAGACATCGCCCTTCACCCCCAAGGCCCTAAGATGCTTCCCCAAGTGCTCGGCCAAGGCCTGATGGTACTCCTCTTCGTGCTCGAGGAGCACGCGCTTTAAATCCTCGCCGTACTTTTGAAGCACGGAACCGAAGGTCACGTGCAAGATTTGCCGAGCGGCAGGGATTCTCAAGAGGGTAGGAAGCTCAAGGTCCCGCAAGTTTTGGAGGGAGGGAAGCTCCACGGGGTCGGCGCGCACGTGATAACTTTGGCGATCCGTGGGAAAGCGTGTGCAGGCGAGGCCAAAAATTTCCCGGAAAAGCGCAGGGGCAACACGTACCAAGAGCTCCAAAGCCATGAGGTAGCTTGTGCCCGCGGTTTTGATGTGCCAAATCCCCTCCATTTCTGCAGCAATGATGGGGTAAAGGCTCCACTTGTCCGATCCGGAATGGAAACTTAGGCGGTACGGCCCGAAGGCCTGGGCGATGGCCTTATGAACCCTGAGGGCTTGTCGGAATTCTTCGAGGTCCCCGCGATAGTCCACAGCCTTTTCCATGTCCCCGGGAAAGCGCGGAGCCAGACTCGTGAGCTCAATCCCGCGCCGCTGGAGCTCCAGGGCCAAAAAGAGATGTTCCTTCGCTGTGGTGGGCGTTAAGGTTTCGTCCACAGATAGCTCGAAATCAAATCCCTGTGGAAGCTCATCACGTAAGGCCCTGTACATCTCTTCCGCGAATTTTAGGGCGCGCCAGTACTTCACTGCGATGCACCAAAGCTCCTCCTTTTGAAAACGCAACTCACCCAGGCCAGGAATGGGAAAGTCCTTCCCCAGGTACGCCCTTTCCAGCTCAGCCCAAGGAACCTCTTGGGCCTCTTGGCGCAGTGTCGCAATGGGCAAGCGCTCTACAGGAACGAGGAAGTCCGAGGGATCACAAGTGAAGAAGGTATAACCGAGGCGGGCGGCCTGACGTGCTTCCTCCACGCTCTTTAGGTGGTCGGCGTCCGCCCCAAACCCCCGGGTCCACCCGGCCTGGAAGGCCCCGAAAATGGCGTCCGCGAGAACGTCGGCGTAGGTGCGGCCGGTACGCGCGTTCTCTCGCATGGATTGCTGGGCTAGCACCGGAAACACTTCGGTTCCTTCCAGCGCACGGAGGTGCCCTGGGGTAGCAAGCCCCAGCCGATCTCCGAATCCAAAGCTTGGCCGTGGCGGAAGACGGCGGGGGCTAAGCTGTCCAAACAAGGTTTTCAAGGATAGAGCGTTGTTCCAAGTCAAAGGACACAACAGGCCTCCCTGAAAGGGGACTCCCTCAAAACCTGGTTGAGGAGGTGTGACAAAAAGTTTTTTTTCTAAACCTCTTTTCATCAACGTTAAACGCACGCCGCATCCCATCCAGACTTCGGGACGCCCCATCTTGGTGCAAGGACCAATTGGCCTCCAAATCCTAAGAGGGTCAGAGGAGCCCAAGGCGTCTCCTCACCTCGTTTTCCGAGAGCAACCAAACTGGATCTGGGCGGGGCAAGCATTCCAAAACGAGAGCCCCTTGGTAACCCACAGCCTCCAAGGCCTCCCAAAGCTCCGCAAAGGGAAAATGTCCAAAGCCAGGGATCCAGCGGTTAGAATCAGCAAGGTGTACGTGGAAAAGGCGCTCCCCGCAAAGCGTCAGGGCTTCACGTACAGAACGCTCCTCGATATTGCTATGGAAGGTATCAAAAAGGAGCCCAAGATTATCGGCTCCTATCAGCTCCACTAACCCCAAAGCTTCCGCTACGGAATTAATGAGCTCGGTTTCGTAGCGGTTTAGTGGTTCCAAAGCGAAACGCACTTCAGGGTAAGCTTGGGTGCACTCTTTTATCGATTCAAAGAGAAGCGAAAGATTTCCACTTTTTCCGCGTAAAAGCCCGATGATGACAATGGCCTGAAATCTTCGGGCCATCTTGGCGTGAGCCTGGACGCGAGCGATAGCCTTTTCTCGGACTCGGATGTCAGGGGAGGAGAGGGAGAGCCCTTCTTTTCCGGCGGCCTGCCCCGTCGTGAAAGCCACAAGCTGCAGACCATAGTGGTCCAGCATAGCCCTCAAAGAGTCATAATCGAGTGTTTGTGGATCTGTTACAGCTAACTCCACAACCCGATAACCCGCTGCACGCACCTGGCCCAAGCTCTGCGGCCAGTCCTCGGGCGTGAACACCGAAAAAGGCGTGGGATCCTGAACAGGAACGATCAAGCCTAGAGGCCATTCCATCGTTTTTAGAGGCCGCGCCGAGCTAAGCCATACACAGACTTCCAACCCGGGCTGCCCGGTTCCTGCAGATAGGGTTCCATTTCCTCGCGGGAACGGAGGGTGACCTTTTCCACTGGGGGCACCGAACCCGGCGGAAACGCTTCCAAAATTTGGTCAATCACAAGGACTAAATAAGAAAGAATGGCCGCAATAGGGCGCTTGGCCTTTTGCGCGGAGGCCCGTGTGGGATCGCCCACTACACCCTCCGGTGTGGCCGCAAGCTCGATGGCCATATGGCCTTCCCCCTCAGACCACCGATGAGGACGCCGTAGGTTGTCCACAGCGTTGTCAAAATGCCCCGCGGGAAGGAAGTGCTGACCTTCCGTGCTCACCGCACGGCTCATGTCCACCATCTCGGGAGGGAAAAGGAGTAGGGCCACAGAAGTTTCCGCCTCGTCCGCGTGAATGAAGTGCGTCTCCAAGGAGTCCGGGCGTTCAGCGGGATAGAAAAATTCGCGCACGGCTCGGTGCCAATCGAGCACTTGGAAGATTCCTGGGAGCTGATAACGGTACATGAACTCGTGCAGGGCCGCCTCCAAGACCCAGAGTTGGCCGTGATTATTCACGATGATCTGTTTGCGAAAACC
>JANXBC010000061.1 GCA_025060555.1 Candidatus Bipolaricaulota bacterium | reverse complement strand
TCCGGGTATATCCGGATCCACCGGCGCGACCTTCAGGAAAGGGTGTTCAAAATCCTTGGGATTGGGCCGGAGGAAGCGGAGCGACGGTTTGGCTTTTTCCTCCGGGCGTTGGAGTACGGGGCTCCACCGCATGGGGGTATCGCCTTCGGTCTGGACCGCTGGGTGATGATGTTGGCCGGAGAAAATTCCATTCGGGAAGTGATCGCGTTTCCCAAGACCACGACCGGGGCGTGCCCGCTCACCGGGGCCCCAGCCGAGGTGGACGAAGCCCAGCTTCGGGAGCTCCATCTCAAAATAGGCGTCTGAAGTATGCACCGGCGCTTGGTGGCTCTGCTTGGTTTTTGTCTGGTCGCCGTTCTGGCCTTTTTGGCCGGCGGCCTCAGGGGCACGGAGTTCCATGGCGGTCACCCCCTCCCTTCCCCAGGTTCCACCCACAATTTAACTGCGCTCCCGCCAAGCCCCCTCTCTTCCGCAGACTGGATGATCGATGCCCTCCGCCTCTTCTTATTTTGCGGTCTTCTTTTGGCCATAATGGCCTTTATCTTTTCCCGGAATTTCCGACGGCATGCGCTGAAACTTTTGCTCATCCTTGGCATTTTCCTCCTCGCTTGGCATTTCCTTTTGCGCTCACCCCGCGCTCCCCAAAATCCCCCTACCCCAGAGGAGCTTTCCGGGGGAGGCTGGCCAGGAGGGCAAGGGGAAACGGCGGAGCGGATGCCCACTATCCCCTGGTGGGCTGTGCATTTGGCGGCTGTGGTAGCAGGCATAGGAATGGCCTTGTGGTTGGGGCCGCGTCTTGCGATGGTCGTGGAGCGAAAACGCACAAAGAGAGCGATTCAAGAGGTTGCGCAGCAGGCCGTAGTTGAACTTGATCAGGGCGCTCCGGTCAGCGATGTGGTGATGCGCGCGTGGTTGCGCATGGTGGAAATCCTTTGTCATCGAACGGGAGCGCGGGATCGCCCAAGCTTTACTCCGCGGGAGTTTGCGGAGAATATGGCTAAATTAGGATTCAAGCACGACGCCGTGGAACTCTTGACCGAGCTCTTTGAGGAGGTGCGCTACGGACGCAAAGAGAGCGAACCCCGCCGCGAGCAGGCCCTGGCAGCCCTTGCGGCCGTGGAAAAAGCTTTCGCCCAAAGCTAGGCGCAGCCTCCTTATCCTTGCCTTGGCTGGCCTCTTTTGCGCTTTCTTCCTCTCCTTCCCCGGGATGATTCGGGATTTCCTCGTTGATCCGGCGCTTCGCCTGTTCCTCATCATTGATGCTTTCCCCCAAACGGTGGTGTGGCTTTTGATCCTTGGGGTCCTGACTTTTTTGGCGCTGCGTTTTTTCCGAACCTGGCCGCATGAGCGGTTGCGGCGCACGGAGAAATCACGACCGCCTCTTACAGGGTGGGAAGTGTTGCTCCTTGTGCAGCGTGCCCGTTATTCGCCCTGGGCCAGGCGTGCCTTGCGGCACCGTCTTTCTCGGATCGCCATAGCCATCCGTGTGGAACGAGAACGTGTTACTCCGGAGCGAGCCTGGCAAGACCTGTGGAACCGGCGGTGGCCAGGGGATTGCGCTTTAGCGCGGTTTCTCCATGGCGAAGACAGGGGGGATTTTGAGAAATCGTTGGCCGCTGCCTTGGCCGACCTTTCCCGCTACGCCCAAGGAGGCGAGCTTTGACCATTTTGGAGCTGAAGAACCGGGCTGATGCCGTGCTTTCCGAAGTGGAAGCGGTGATCGTTGGGAAGCATGAACCCTTAACCATCATCCTTGCGGCCATCCTCGCTGGTGGGCATGTGCTCATCGAGGACTATCCTGGTTTAGCCAAGACTTTGGCGGCCCGGTGCCTGGCCCATGCCCTGGGTCTTTCTTTTCGCCGCGTGCAATTCACCCCTGACCTTCTGCCCGCAGACATTGTGGGCACGCACGTCTTCCGCCGCGAAGAGGGAAAATTTGTGTTTCAACCGGGGCCAATTTTCACACAAATCCTCCTTGCCGATGAGATCAACCGGGCTACCCCCAAAACCCAATCCGCCCTCCTTGAGGCCATGCAGGAAAACCAGGTGACGGTGGAAGGCAACACCTATGCACTCCCTCAACCATTCGTGGTCTTGGCCACCCAGAACCCCATTGAGTATGAGGGAACATTCCCCCTTCCTGAAGCTCAGGTGGACAGGTTTTTGGTACGCGTGCGGTTCGGCTACCCCAGTGCGGAAGAAGAGGTGGAGATCCTCCAGCGTCGCATCGCGCGGAGAACGGAGGAAGTCACGGTGCGGACCGTCTCTTCCGCGGCGGAGGTTTTGGCGATGCAATCGGCATTAGAGACGGTGTTCGTCGAACCTGATCTGCTTCGATACATGGCGGAAATCGTGGTCCGCACCCGGCGGCATGAGGCCCTTGGCCTTGGCGCTAGCCCCCGGGGGACACTGGCCCTCCTGCGGATGAGCCGCGCCTGGGCTGCCCTCCATGGCCGGGACTTCGTGATCCCCGACGACATAAAGGCTGTGGCTATCCCGGCCCTCAGCCATCGCCTCATCCTCTCCCCGGAGCTTTGGACGCGGGAAGTGCACACGGAGGACATCGTGGCGGAGATCCTTGCCCAAACACCGGTGCCAAAAGTTCCGGCATGATCAGTCGCAAAGCCCGCCTGGAATTCTTGGCGCTCCTCATCCTGGCCGGTCTTGGTCTGGCCTTCCGCCATCCGGGATTCCTCCTCCTCTCCATCCCTTTGGTCTGGCACTTCACCCTGGGTCTTTCCCTCATGCCCCGCAACCCAAGAGAATCCTTGCTCGTGCAGCGCGAGGTGTGGCCCCGCAGGATCAGCGAGGGAGAGAGAGTCCAGGTCACAGTGGAGGTCAAGAACATCGGCAAGCAAAAGGTGAGCTTATTTGTTCGGGATGGGCCTTATCCCCGTTTCCCTGTGAGCGAGGGCACATCTTGGGCTTTGGGCACGTTGAAGCCCGGGGAAAGCTTGACCATAGCGTATAAGTCCCAGCCTTTGCGTGGTCTCCATCGGCTGCATGCGGTCGCGGCCGAGGTGCGTGACCCGCTTGGGCTGGCCCTGGAGGAGCTAGAGTTTCCCTGTTTGCAAGAGGTGCTAGTGCTCCCCCGCTATGAGAACCTGTCGCGTTTGGAGTTGGCAGCACGGCGCACGCTCCCCATGCCCGGAACAGCACGGGCTCGGCGCGGGGGAATAGGTTTGGAATTCTTTGGGGTGCGGGAGTATAGGCCTGGGGATGAGGGGCGGCGGCTCGCGTGGAAAGCTTATGCCCGCCGGGGAGAACCCGTGGTGGTGGAATATGAACAGGAGCGGGCTGCGGATGTAGCGGTTATCCTGGATGTGCGGGCCCGCGCGTATCGCGGTGCTCCACCAGAACTCTTCGACCATGCGGTGCGGGCCGCCGCCGCCCTCGCCCACTATCACTTGCGCCAAGGCCACCGCGTGGGCCTCCTCAAATACGGCGCTGTACTGGCGTGGCTATTCCCAGGATATGGAAGACGCCATGGAGAAAAGATCTTGCGCGAACTCGCTCAGGCCGAGCTGGGGGAATCCGAGGTTTTCGCAGAACTAGCACACTTGCCCACACGCCTTTTGCCCACCGGATCCCTTCTCCTTTTTGTCTCCCCCCTCCTCTTTGGCGATGAGGAAACGCTAGGGAAGCTTGTGGCCCGCGGCTACCGCGTGCTCGTGGTCCTCCCCGATCCAGCCTCGTTGACGTTCGGAAGGCTAGAGAAGACGTGGGAGGCGGAGGTAGCGCGGCAGGTCCTTACGCTCGAACGGTGGGCTTTGCTTAGGCGCACACAACGCAGTGGTGTTGCGGTGGTTGTTTGGGATGTGCGCCGCCCTTTGGCTGGCCTTGTGCGAAAATTACGCGTCGCTACCCACATATGGCGCTGATCTTGGCTTGGATAGTCCCGCTTGTGGCCTGGCTCGGCCATGGATATCCCTTATCCCCGGCTTGGGGATCGGTTCTCCTCGCCCCAATCCTTTGGACCGCCGGCCTTGTGCGGGGGCGCCGCCTGCTTCTACCATTCGGCTTTCTCTCCTTTGTAGCGCTTGCGGCAAGCTGCACAGTTGGGGGACGCCTTCTTCTTGGGTTAGCCCTCCTTGGCTTAAGTCTTTTGGCCTGGGATTGTGCTGATTTTTTCCGCTTGCCCGCTTCTGCGCGAGCTTTGGCCGTGCGGCGTCAAGCTTTTCTTTGGTCAGGGTTTGTGACAGGCACAGGTATCGCCCTAGCTATCGGCGCTTCTTTTTTGCACTTAGTTGTAAATTTTTGGGCCTTGGTCGGCGGGATGATTTTGGTATGGATGCTTTTTTGGCTTTTGCTCCGCGAAATCACCAAGGCTCACGGAGGAGAAACGAGTGGAAACCGGTCTGTATCAGAACCAATAAAATAAGCCTGATCAAAAATACCGTCTCCCTCCCTATCCTCGGCCACAAAACCTTCCCAAAAGTTCCCGCGCTTTCCATTGTCGAACTGGTTTCGTCCCTCGGAGTAGGCGTGTACCTGGTTATTGAGGAAAGCGTTTTCTGCGACCACGTTGCCGGCGCTTTCCAGCTCAAAAAGTAGGCCGAGCCCACAGTCCCTTATCGTGGAACGGGAGAGACTCGCTGACCTTGTACCTTGAAACCAGATGCCAATCTCCGCCTTGCTTACGGTTATCCCTTCGATGGTTATGGTTTCAGCGAACATCAGCCGCATTCCGTCCCCACAGTTTTCGATGCGGCAACCTTTGAGCGTGATCTTCCGGCTTCCGCTGAGGAAGATACCTGTGGCTGAACCTCGGACGACGACGTTCTCCAAAGACACGTTCTGTACGTTTTGCAGCCGGATAGCGGCGATTGAGGCCCCGTAAACCTCTAGGTTGCGGAGGACGAGGGGGTGGGAGAAGTTGGCAATAAGGATGCCGAAGGGTTCAGCGTTGGCATCTATCCTCAAGCCCTCTATTACAAAGGGGGAGAGGTTTGTACCGAAGCCTTTGGCCAATCCGTAGAGATCCGATTCGGAACGAATGACGATGGGCCCCCGCGTTACAACCTGGGCTAAGCCGGCTACGGCCAAGGCCATCGCGAAAAGCACACCCCACCAACGCATGCTCCGATCACCGGGGAGAGGCTAAGGTTGCCGCATGGGCCGGGCCAGGGCCAATGTCCCCTCCCAAGGTAATATGGGCTACCTTAGAAAAAGTTGAGGATAGCTTGGGTTGCTGGCCAGATCAGCGGTCTTTTGAGAAGAGCTTAGGGGGCATTCGAGCAAAGGGTTTTTTCAAACGAAGACAAAAAGTCCACTCTCAAAATGGAGCACCCTGACCAAGAGGGCCGTCTTTTGAGAACACGCGTCCCAGGCACATGGGCCGGGCTTCCTTGTTTGCACTCCAACTCAGTCCCTATCCTTGGGTCAAGCGTGTTGACCCAAGGAGGCGATGGAATGATGCGCAGATTACTTTTGGTGTTGGTAGCCCTGGGGATGGTTTCGGTTTGGGGGTTGACCCCGGGCCTAGCGGACGCCGGGATCACCGGGGGCTCCTTCAGCGATGTGCCCAGAAGCCACCCCGCCTACTCTGCGGTACAAAACCTCCTTTCCCGCGGCATCCTCGTGCCCACTACCAGCGGCCAATTCATGGGCGATCAACCTCTCCTTCGCTACGATGCCGCGGTCTGGCTCGACCGGGCGATAAAGAACATCGAGGCGAAGATCTCAGCTTCCACAGATTTAACCCCGCGGATCAGCACCTTGGAAAACCAAGTTCGCAGCCTTTCCTCGGACGTGAGCAAGCTGAGCTCTGACCTCTCCACCCTTTCCGCGCGAGTTAATGCGCTGCAGCAGTCAGTCGGGCAGGGCGGGGAGGTCGCACAGAAAGCACAACTTGGCGTGGTCCTGGGGCTCACCGGGGTTATCCTCGGGCTCGCCGCGCTGGCCTGGCTGATTTTCTTCTGAGATCCAAAACAAAAGTAAGGGACTCCCTTCCCACGGGAAGGGAGTTTTTTTATGCTGAGTGCACACGGATAGGAAGAGCTTCGTGGCAACGTGGACATGTATTGCCACGCAAATAGGCGTTGACGAGCCTAATGCCCTCCCGTTCGATGAGCAAGGCGTGGCACCCTGGACAATACGTGTGTTGGCCGGGGTGCCCGGGAACATTGCCCACGTACACAAACCGCAAGCCCACCTCTTCCCCAATTTCCTTGGCTTTTTCTAACGTTGGAATCGGTGTAGGAGGAGTTTGAAATTGATAAGCGGGGAAATACCTGGTGACATGCCAGGGTGTCTCTGATCCGATCTTCAGCACGATCTGCTCGGCCAAAAACCGCAGATCCTCTACCCCGTCATTGACCGTGGGGATAACCAAGGTTGTTATCTCCACGTGCACCCC
>JANXBC010000060.1 GCA_025060555.1 Candidatus Bipolaricaulota bacterium | reverse complement strand
GAAAGAGGGCACGGGATATGAAATAGGCGCGATGGCTCTCATCCGTGGTGGGCCGGAACTGGAGCTCGCCAAAATTTTCTACGACTGGATGCTTTCCGCGGAGGCCCAGTCCCTATTCAAGCATTGGTACCGAGTTCCCCTCAACCCGGAGGCGGAGCTCGCCGAAGGTCTGATCACCGCGGACATGGTCCCGCTTGTGGCCTATGACGCGCTGTGGGCGGGGTTAAACCGCGATCGTCTGAACGAGCTATGGCGAATGGTGACCGGCTATTAAGGGAAAACGGGAAGGGGGCGGCAATTTCCCGTCCCCTTCCCGTCTTTTTTCGCTCCCGCACAGGCCAACTGCTGCACGACCCCGTATTATTGGCCATCGTTTTGATTTCCTTTGGCCTCGTGGGACTGTTTGTGGTCTATCCTCTGGCCCGCGTTTTCCTCGTCAGCCTCTTCCCGCGCGGAGCCTTCGACCCCCGCTATTTTCTGCACCTCTTTGAAGGCCGCCCGTATCTTGTGCGTCCCCTTCTCCACAGCCTTACCGTGGCTACTCTGGTCGCTGTGCTGGGGACCGTCCTAGGTTTTCTTTTCGCCTACGCGATCACGCGCACCGATATCCCCGGGAAACGGGTGTTTCGCTGGGCCGCAACCTTACCTCTCATCTCTCCCCCCTTCCTTCTTGCGCTCTCCACCCTTCTTCTTCTGGGCGAGAACGGACTCATTACGCGCTGGCTGTTTTCCCGCTTCGGCATCCGCTGGAGCGTGTATGGGCTACCTGGTTTGGTACTGACGGAGACGTTGGCTTATTTCCCTTTAGCGTTTTTCACCCTGGAGGGGGTGTTGGCCAGCATTGACCCGGCTCAGGAGGAGTCGGCCATGGACTTGGGGGCTTCCAAGCTTCGCACGTTCTTGCACGTCACCTTGCCTCTAGCCACTCCGGGTCTAGCCGCGGCCTTTTTGCTTTTGTTCATCCGCTCTTTGGAGGACTTCGGAAATCCCATCGTCCTTCAGGGCCGTTATCCTGTGCTCACGGTCCAAGCGTATTTGGCCATCACTGGCATGTACAACCTCCCTCTGGGAGCCACCCTTGCTATCCTGCTCCTTGTGCCCACGGTGGTGGCCTTTTTGGTCCTGCAGCTCTGGGTGGGGCGCCGTTCCTACATCACCGTCACCGGTCGTCCTACCAGCGCGGGCTTGCACACTACTGAGCCCCTTCTGAAATGGCCGCTCTTCGCAGCCCTTCTCCTCTTCTCCGGGATCTTCTTTCTCTTCTACGGAATGATTTTCTATGGTGCTTTTACAAAGCTTTGGGGTGTAAACCATGCTTTCACGCTGGAAAATTTCCACTATGTTTTTAGCACCGGGGCCACCTACCTCCTCAACACTCTGCAGCTTGCGGGCATTGCCACGCCCATAGGAGGGCTGCTAGGGATCCTTTTGGCGTACCTCGTCACCCGTAAAAGCTTCCCAGGCCGGCGCCTTCTGGATCTCTTGGCCATGCTCAATTTCGCCGTCCCTGGCTTGATCGTGGGGATGGGCTATGTTTTTGCCTTCAACACCCCACCTCTTTTGCTCACGGGAACGGCTATCATCATCGTTCTTGTCTTCATCTTCCAACGCATGCCCGTGGCCATTCGGGATGGGGTGGCCATGCTGCAACAGATAGATCCAGCCATCGACGACGCGGCCGCGGACTTGGGAGCCGGCTTTTTCCGCACTTTTCGACGGGTCACTTTGCCCTTGGTCGCCCCCGCCCTCTTGGCAGGGATGGCCTACATGTTCTCGGCTTGTATAACTTCTATCTCTGCAGTGATCATGGTCGTTTTGGCCCGCTGGCAATTGGTGACCGTGGCCCTTCTGCACGAGGTGGACAACGCAGACCTTTCCCAAGCGGCTGCTTATGGAGTGGTAATCATACTTATCGTTTTGGGCGCAATCTTCCTTATGGATTTCGTGATCCGCAAGGTTTTAGAGGGGTGGAAACATGCCCGTTGAACTGGTGTTGGCGGGGCTGACCAAGGTCTTCCGGGGCTTCCGGAGCGCGGTGGTGGCGGTGGACCATGTGGATCTCGAAGTCGAAAAAGGCGAGCTGGTCACGTTACTTGGTCCTTCAGGCTGCGGGAAGACCACCACTCTGCGGCTTATCGGCGGGTTCGAGGTCCCCACGGAAGGCGAGATTTATCTACGCGGGCAGCGTATTACCCATCTACCTCCCCAGCGCCGCCCCACAGCCACAGTCTTCCAGTCCTACGCCCTCTTCCCGCACATGACCGTGTTTGAGAACGTCGCGTTCGGCCTCAAAGTGCGGCGTTTTCCCCGAGCCGAGATTCGTCGGCAAGTTCAGGAAGTGTTGAACCTCGTGGGTTTGACGGGCTTAGAGAATCGTCTTCCGGCTAAGCTTTCGGGTGGACAACAACAAAGGGTGGCCCTGGCTAGGGTTTTGGTGATCAAGCCCCAGGTCTTGCTCTTCGACGAACCCTTGTCCAACCTGGATGCGAAACTGCGGGTGGAGACGCGCGAGCATATCCGCCGCATTCAAAAAGAGGTAGGGATAACCAGCCTTTACGTGACCCATGATCAGGCGGAAGCCATGGCGATTTCTGACCGTATTGTGGTAATGAATCAGGGGCGAATCCAGCAGGTGGGCTTCCCTCAAGACGTTTATTTGCGGCCCGCCAACCCATTTGTGGCGGATTTCATCGGCCGTGCTAACTTTCTCAAAGCCCGCGTGGTGGCGCAGAACGCCACGGAAACGGAGGTGGAGTTGGCCTCTGGGCTCCGCCTTCGGCTCCCCCAAAGGTTTTCCTTCGCTTCCGGAGAGGAAGTGCAGATGGTGGTTCGGCCGGAGGCGGTTGATTTTTGCGCCCCGGAAGAAGGGCACCTTCAAGGGCAGGTCGTCCTCGCCCAGCTCACCGGACCCTCCGCACACTATCGCGTGGCCTTGTCCTCCGGAGAGCAGGTGGAGGTGGAGGTCCTTGGGGCGTTGGAAAAAGGATTGCTGGCTCCGGGAACCCCCGTGGGATTGCGGTTACACCTCAAAAGCCTCCACCTTTTGCGGGCATGAAGTTCGAACTTTTCGCTTTTGACCTGGATGGGACCCTTCTTGGTCCAAATGGAAAGCTGTCCTTTAAGGTGCGTCAATTTATCGAGCGGCTGAAGAAGCGAGCTCGTGTCACCTTGGCCACAGGACGCTCGCTTTTTTCTGCGCAACCTTACATTGAAACCCTGGGCATCCATGAGCCCGTGATTCTTTACCACGGGGCGGTGGTGTTCTGCCCGCGCGCCAGGAAACCCTTGCGCGAAGTGCACCTTTCCCAGGAAGCCGCAGTTTTTGCGCTCCGCATCGCCAAGTCCTTCCCTGTGGACATACAGCTATATCGTTCTGTTTTCGACGAATACGTTTACGTGTCGTCTTTATCTCCAGCTGTTGTAGAATTCACCCAAAAGGAGAACCTCCCCCTGCGTTGCGTACCCGACCTTCTCCCCTTGGCTAAGGGAGAAGTCCTAAAGCTTTTGTTCATGGGAGAGGCAGAGGTACTGCAAGCTTTGCGGGAGGCCTTGAGGGAGGTGGAAGCCACTGTGGTCCGTTCGGAATGGAACTATTTGGAAGTCCTGCCCAAGGGGATTTCCAAGGGAGCGGGTTTGGCCTGGCTTTGCCAGGAGCTGGGTCTCTCTCCGGAGCGCGTCGTCGCCGTAGGCGACCAAGAGAGCGACGTCCCCATGTTCGAGGTGGCGGGGTTGGGGGTGACCCTGGCTCATGCTCCGCAAGCTGTCCGGGAAAAAGCCGATCTTGTAATACCTAACGTTGAAGAGCTTGAAAGTTGGTGGGGCATGGGCTAGAGGCCGACTCTGCTCATGCTCTTTTGTGGACCAAACGCAAATCTAGGCGAGAATTTGCAGGCTTTAAATACCGGGATGGCATGCGACTCGTGACTTTTGCCCTTACTTGACGGAAAACGATTGCATGGTATAATCAGTCAAAAGGGGGGTGGGCAATGCGGAAAAGACTAGCGGTGTTGCTGGTTTTGTCGAGCGTGTTGATAGGGGCCATTAGTGTAGCGGAAGAGTATGTGTTTTACTACATAAGTCACGGGGTTGTGGGAGATCCGTGGTGGGCCCCGGTGATCAAGGGAGCCCAAGATGCCGCTAAGCTCCTCGGCGTCACCGTCCACTATGTGGGGTTGGAGCGCTGGGATTTGATGCTGCTGAAATCCAACTTGGAGGCGGCCATTCTTGCTAAACCCGATGGCATTATCCTCACCATTACTTCGTATAAGGTGTTGGATGAGCCCGCACGGATGGCCATTGCGCGAGGGATCCCCATCATCGCCGTGAACGTGCCGGACCCGCGGCCGATCGGGGAGAGGATCCCGTACCTGGCTTACGTGGGGCAGGACGAGTTCATGGCGGGGAAGGCCATGGCCGAGCGGGTCGTGCGGGAGTTCATCCCCAAGGCGGCGGTGGTGATGATCACGGAGCCCGGGCACGTGGGGCTGGAGGCCCGCACAGCTGGGATCAAGTCCGTTCTGGAGCCGCTGGGCGTGAAGGTGGACGCCCTCGACGTCACCGTGGACCCCGCCCTGCATGAGCCAATCCTTGAATCCTACCTCATCGGCCATCCCGAGGTGGACATGGTGTTCGCCTTGGGTCCAAGCGACGCCTGGGCGGCCATCAGCCTGGTCAAGCGCTGGGGCAAGGTGGGCCAGATTAAGCTTGCCACCATCGACGTGGACGCGCGCATCGCCCAGGCCATCAAGGAGGGCGTCATGATTTGTGCCATTGCCCAGCAGCCGTACATGCAGGGCTTCATCCCTGTAGTGTGGCTCTACCTGCACAAGAAAGTAGGGTTCGTGCCGCCGGACGTGCCCACCGGCCCGGCTGTGATCGATAAGACCAATGTGGATACCATCATGTGGCAAATCGAGACCACGGGTGGTGCTTAGTATGAGAAGCGCACGGGCGTTGGGCCGGGAGCTTCTTGGCTCCCGGCCCTTTGTTTTCATAATTAGGCGGCTGCTCACAAAGTTCCTCACCATCCCGGAGCTCGGGGTGATCACCGCTGTGGTCGGCGTCCTTATCATCTTTTCTTTGCTTTCCGACAAGTTCCTGCAACCCCAGACTTTTGCCTCGATCTTGGTCCGAACCGCAGAACTTGGCATTGTGACCACGGGGATCGCCTTCCTCATGATCGCTGGCGAATTCGATCTTTCCGTAAGCTCGATCTTCGCCTTCGTCCCTGTTGTAGCCGCCCGCCTTTTGGCCCAAGGTTGGCCCTTCTTCCTCGTGTTCCTTGTGGGCTTGGCTATCGCCGCGGCCGTGGGGTTCGTCAATAGCCAGATAGTTCTGCGGGTGGGGCTCCCCTCCTTTATCACCACCCTAGGGATGATGCTCCTCCTTCGGGGGCTTGTGCTAGCCATAAGTAAAGGTTTTCTTCTGCCGTTTACAGGCGATCCTGTGGCCGTGCGGCTTTTGGCCGGGACCATCGTGGGCTTTTTCCGCTACTCCGTAATTTGGTCAGTGCTCGTCAACGTGATGATTGCGTTTGTTCTCACTCAAACGCGCTACGGCAACTGGGTCTTCGCCACAGGGGGCAACAAAGAGGCGGCGCGCATGATGGGCATCCCCGTGGGTCGGGTGAAGACCATCAACTTCATCCTGTGCTCCATGTTCGCCACCGTGGCCGGCCTGATCGCCTTCGCCCGCCTGGAGATGGTGGCACCCCAGCAAGGGGAGGGAATGGAGTTGGAAGCCATTGCCTCGGCGGTCATTGGCGGTACCCTTCTCACCGGGGGCTACGGCAGTATCACGGGCGCCTTTTTAGGAGCCCTCCTGATTGCCATGATTCAGCAGGGCCTTGTGCTCGTGGGCGCACCGCCGTATTGGTATCGTGCGTTTGTAGGTTTTTTGGTAGTGGCGGCTTCCATTCTGAACCACCTTGTGCGGATAAAACTTAAGACAAAGTTGGAGGAACGATGAGGGACAGGAAACTTCTTCGAATGGTTAACATCAGCAAATACTTTGGCCGCGTGCAAGCGCTCGTAGGGGTGGACTTCGACGTAGATTATGAGGAAATTGTTGGGCTCTTAGGAGACAACGGTGCCGGAAAATCCACCCTGGTCAAAATCATCACCGGCGTCTTCCCCCCGGATAGCGGCGAGATGTACTTCGAGGGGCAGCGGGTCCACCTGCGCTCCCCTCGTGACGCCCAACGCCTAGGTATTGAGGCGGTGTACCAGGAAGCAACTTTGGTCAACGTAATGAACATCGCCCGGAATTTCTTCCTGGGCCGGGAGCCCACCCGCTGGGGTTTTCTCTTGGATAAGCGGCGCATGAACCGGGAAAGCGTGGAGGTGCTTTCCCGAATCGGGGTGAATATCTGTT
>JANXBC010000005.1 GCA_025060555.1 Candidatus Bipolaricaulota bacterium | reverse complement strand
GCGATCGCCACGGGCTGGGCCCAAAGTCCCAGGGAAAAACCAAGGAGCGGCAAAATTAAAAACAGCGTAGGACGCATAACGCCTTTTTGTGCCACAAATATATGTCTTGTGTCACAATGCTACCCGGCCAATTCATTCCGGGCAAACCCCACAGGCCAGCTTCCGGCGCAACGAAGTAGAAGCGCATTCCGAAGCCTTTAGAGAATCACCGCGAATCCCATGGTCTCACCCTGTATTTAGGAGATCCTCGAAGCACTCGTAGGCTCCGCACGTCTGGGGGAAGTGTTCGTGAACTTCACCTACGCCACGTTTCCCTAGAACTCCATCAGCTTGGTCGCAGCCTCCGGCACCCGCCACGCGTTGTAACGGGCAAGGCCCGCCGCCGCGGCTTTCCTCAGCTTCTCCGCCAACGTCTGGAAGCATAGACCGCAACTCCAACGGGAAGAGCGTGCTCTTGTGCAAGCCAAGGCCTACGGCTACGATGGTTTGGAGGTGAGCCATGGCGGAACGCGAAATGCAGGTAGGTGCGGATTTGGAAACGCGGAAGGGCGTGTACTCCAACCTTGCCATCATCAGCCATCAGCCCGACGAGTTCTTCATCGATTTCCTCCTCGTGGATCCCCAGGCCCAGACGCCCGAGCGGGGTCAAGCCATCCTCGTATCGCGGGTGATCCTCTCCCCGCGGCACATGAAGCGCCTATACGAAGCCATCGGCGAGAACATCGAGAAGTACGAGCGGAACTTCGGGAAGATCGTGATCCCCCCAAAGCTCTAGAGGGCGCGGGCGATGATTCCCCCGCCCAAAACCTCGGCACCGTGGTAGAACACGGCGGCCTGGCCAGGGGTTACCGCTCGCACAGGTCTTGTGAAACTGACTCGCGCTTCGGTTCCCTGAATTTCCACTTCCGCGGGAACTGGCGTGGCCCGGTATCGCACCTGTACCTCTACGCGGAAGCGTTTTCCTGGGGGCTCCCCGCAGATCCAGTGCAAATCGCGAGCCACAAGCCCGTGCGAATGAAGAGCCTCTTCTGGCCCGACAATCACCGCATTGCGTTCAGGATCGATGGCAATGACATAGAGGGGCCGTGGTGAGGAAAGGCCAAGGCCGTGCCGTTGACCCACAGTGTAATGGGGAAGCCCCTTGTGTCTGCCCAAAAGCCGCCCCTCAAGGTCGTAGATGGGCCCAGGCTCAGCCTCGGGGATGAGGGCTGGGATGCCCTCCGGCGCAAAGCACAGGTCCTGACTTTCCCGGAGCCGTGCGGCCGTAAGCCCAAGCTTCTCAGCGATCTTTTTGACCTCGGCCTTCGTGTAGTTCCCCACGGGAAAAAGGGCCCGGGAGAGCTCCTCCTGAGTGAGCGCAAAAAGAAAATAGCTTTGATCTTTCTCTGGGTCGCAACCGCGCAAGAGCCGCGTTTTTTCATGGCGCATCACGCGGGCATGGTGTCCTGTGGCCACCCACGGAATGCCGCGTCGTTCGGCCTCCCGCAGGAGCAGGGCGAAGCGGACTTCTCGGTTGCAGAACGTACAAGGATTCGGGGTGAGCCCACGGCGATAGGCGGAAAGGGTGGGTTCCACCACAATTTTTCGAAAATCCTCCTGGGCCTGGACTACTTCATGGGGGATCCCAAGCTCGCGGGCGGCAAGAGATGCGGCATCGATGGAACAGCAAGGATTCTCGTACGGCCCCTTTGGGTCCCAAAGCCAGAGGGTAAGGCCGTGGACCGTGTAGCCCGTTTCTTTGAGAAGATAGGCAGCCACGGTGGAGTCCACGCCACCCGACATCCCCACAAGAACTTTCTCCCCCACACTTCAAGCCTACTCCAAACTTCGAGCGTACGGGAATCCCCAAGAGCCAGGCGGATGAGGGGGTTTCGCAGCTTGGTCCTAGCTTATCGGTATTCCTAACCGTCTCAATACCTCCACGGTGTGTTCCCCAAGTCTAGGGGGTGGGAGGGGATTGCCTGGCCAGGCCAGGGAAAGGGGACAGGCCAAGGTTTGGTAGCGGCCCACGGCGGGGTGTTCCACCTCGAGGAGGATCCGGCCCACCAACCCCAGATCGCCGAAGAGGTCGGAAAGGGAGTTCACGGGTCCGGCGGGAACCCCAGCCTTCTTGAGCGCCGCGATCCAGTGGGCGCGCGGCTTTTGCCGCAGGATCTCGGCAAGGAGAGGAAGGAGGAGTTCGCGGTTCTGCACCCGGGCGGGGTTGGTGGCGAAGCGGGGATCGTCGGCGAGCTCCGGTCGGCCTAAAGCCCCGCAGAGGGCACGGAATTGGGGGTCCGTCCCCACGGCCACCATGAGGAGCCCATCCGCCGCAGGGAAAGCCTGGTAGGGCACGATCTGGGGGTGAGCCGTGCCCAGGCGCTGCGGTTCCTCGCGGGTAAGGAAAAAGGCCTGAGCCACGTTCACCAAAGCAGCGGCGGAGTTCTCGATCAGGGTGGCCTCCACGGCCATCCCCCTCCCCACTTTCTCCCGCAAAAGAAGGGCTCCCAAAACCCCGCAGAGGCCAGCCCAGGCGGTGAGGACATCCACGATGGCCACGCCCACTTTCGCCGGCCGCTCGTCCTCGCCGGTGATGGCCATCAGCCCGCCCAGGGCCTGGATGAGGGCGTCGAACCCCGGCTCCTCGCGGTACGGCCCGGGCGGGAAGCCCAAGATTGCCAAGTACACCGCGCGGGGGTTGATCGCCCGCACCGCCTCGTAGGAGACCCCGAGCTTTTCCGCCGTCTGCGGCAGGAAGTTGTGCACAATCACGTCGCTCTTTTCGATGAGCCTTTGGAGGATCCTCTGGTGTGCGGGATCGGTGAGGTCCAAGGTGATCCCGTACTTTCCGCGGTTGACGGCCAGAAAATAGGCGGACTCGCCGGCCACGAAGGGAGGTCCCCAGCGGCGGGTCTCGTCGCCCACCCCGGGCCGTTCCACTTTGATCACCTCCGCACCGAGGTCGGCCATCCACATCGTGCACAGCGGCCCAGCTAGAATCCGCGACAGATCCAAAATTCTTACCCCTTCCAGTGGTTTCATCATCACCGATGATAAAGCAATCACGCGGTTCGTCCTTTTCTCCGACTGGGTACGCCTTCTTGTGCTTCTCTTGGGAGCCGCGAAGGGGAAAGAACACCAGGCATAACGAAGAGCTTTGGGCAGGACAAAATTTGCGCCATCCGAGGGGTGGAAAGTTTGGCGTGCATGTAGTTTTTCGCCGGTCCTAGGGGGAGCCTTGCCTGCATGTTAAGCTATGGTTGGGTATGAAAGCAGTGGCGATCATTGGGCACTCTGGGGCGGGGAAAACTTTTCTCATTTGCCAGCTCATCCCTGTCCTTGTGGCCCGCGGCTATCGCGTAGGGACGGTGAAGCATGTGGGCCCGGAGGTGGAGCCGGATGTTCCCGGCAAGGACACGTACCTCCATCGCGAAGCCGGTGCCGCGCGTGTTCTCCTTTATTCCGATGTGCGGGGAGCTTTGTTTTGGAACCACCCAGGCACTCCGGTCGCGGAGTACATCGAGCGCTATATGGCTGACCTAGACCTCGTTATTCTAGAGGGTTTCAAGCACGGGGATTTCCCAAAGCTCGAAGTGTACCGCCATGGTGAGCCGTTGGCGGGAAGCATCCCCGTGCTTGCGGTGATCACCGATCGCCCTGCCCGTATACCGGACGGAATACCGGTTATTCCACGGGATCCCGAGCTCGTCGCGGACTTCATTGAATCCGAGGTCCTCACGGATTAGGGCGGCAAGACCATTGTGGGAAGAAGGATTGCGCGCAGCGCCAAAATAGGCTTAACAACGCATGAAGATGCTTGGCATCGGAAGAAGGTAAGGCTGAAGAGCGGCTTTTCTTTGGCCACCAAGATGCTTTAATGTCGGGCTTGCCATCTTGTCGCGATGCTCGTTATCTTTCAAGTCACCTTGGATGCTTAGAATGGCAGTTATTGCTACTTTCCACCGGGTCTTTCGTGAGGTCCTATGAGGATTGGCCTTTTTCTCCTCCTGGGCCTTGTTTTCTTTGCTCTCGCCGTACCGCGGCTTTCGTCTGAGGCTTCCCCGCCGCGAAGGTTGCTCATCGTAGGGATTCCGGCTTGGGGGCCAAGCTGGCTCTCCCAGGATGGGAAGAGAATCCCAGCCGGCTGTGGACCAGAAGCCGCGCGTCTCCTCCTTTGGTATTGGGCCACGCTCTTCAATATGGACCTAGTGCGCGACGATCCCGAGGGAGCATTACGCGCCCTCCATAGCCTCATGGACACCGTCACTGTGCACTGGGAGGGCGTGGACCAAGGCCTCACCTGGCCCTGGAATTTTTCCCGTGGCCTAGAGGTTTACGCACAAACTCACCTTCCCCAGGTTAGGGTACGCAGTCTGAGCGGCTCGCGCGAGGAAGTTTTTGCGCACGCTGTGGAACTTCTACAGTCTGGGAATCCGCCAGTTCTTCTCTTCGATTGGGTGGGGCTGGGTGGGATTTTCCCTAACCACTACGCCCTGGTGGTGGGCTACGACCTTCGGGAAGAGGAGCTTGTGGTGAACCCAGGCTGGGGTTATTCCTTTCAGGCTGTGCCCTTCACCCACGGGGAAATCGCGCCAGTACAGCTTTTTTGGCTGGAATTCCCGGAGCCAAAGGTTCCGCGTCGACCTTTAGCACTTCCTCTGGAAACTTGCCCGACCGTGCGCAGCTACGGGAAGGATCCGAAGAATATCCCTTGGTGTGGGCCTACGCGTGCTGAGGAGTTAGGCTCAGGGCTCGTCCTTCTCCTCTGGGATTAGCTTAGGGATCTCGGCGATCCGGTCATCGCGAAGAAGCTCCATGAGCTGGGCTAGAGCCTCCCTTACTTCCGGGCTCAATTCCTCGCCTAACCCACGCTCCTTCGGCTCCACCCCGATCACGACGACAGCTGTGACCCCGATGAACGTGAGGAGGAGCGAGAGGGGGAGGCCGTGAGTGGAACCGAGCATAGATGTGCCCTGGGGAAGGGGAAGACGGCGGAAGCTTCCGGGTGGAAGACCCATCTCCGCGGCGTCCACCACAACCAGGAGCTCCGGAGCAAGCTTTTCTATGAGTCCCAGGGCGTTTTCCAGGCTTTGGGTGGGAATGGTTATCCATTCCGGGCTTTTGAAGCATTCAGCGAGACGGAACCCAAGGGCGTCGTCGCGCCCAAGGGGGTTGCCCAAGCCCAAAAGAACCCTCTTCACAGGAGGTTTTCTCTGAGGAAGGTTCGGAAGGGATGGGCCAGGGCCTGGAGTTCCTCAAGCTGGAGGATGAGGATGCGTCGGCCAGGAAGGGCGATGATGCCGCGCTCTTTGAATTCTGAGAGGATGCGCACCGCCGTCTCCGTGGATACCCCTACCATCTCCGCGAGCTCGCCGCGGGGGAGTTCAACCCCGATGTCCAGCCCTTGGGGGGTCTTATAGCCGAAGGCTTGGGCCAGCTCCAAAAGGACCCGTGCCATCCGCTCCTTAGCTGAATAAGCGCTGATCTCCACAAGTTTGTCCCCAAACGCCTTGAGCTCACGCGAGAGTTTTTCGATGAGGCGGATGGCCACATCCGGGTATTTGCGCAAGAACGCGAGGAAATCGGCGCGGGCAATGAACATCAGCCGTGAAGGCTCCAAAGCTTTGGCATAGCAGGTATAGGTTTCCTGGTCGAACAAGGTCTTCTCTCCGAGGACCTCACCGGGGGCAAGGAGCTTGAGCATTTGGGAGCGGCCACCTTTCACACGCTTGGCGAGCTTGATCTTTCCCTCACAGAGGACATAAAGGCCGTGCGCGGGAAGCCCCTCATAGAACACGAGCTCCCCCGCGTCGAGGGTGATGGGGTGCATCAAAGCCGCAAGCTCCATCCGCGCGGACTCGGGAAGGCCCGCAAAAAGATAGGAACAGGCGTGCTTGCAGTTTTGACATAGCTCTTGAGCCTTAGTTGGGCGCACCTGCACTCCCCACATGACGATAACGGTTGTACCGCAAACGCAGAAGTTCGTCCAGGGAGAGCCTGGAAAGCTCAGAAAAATGGTGGATCACCGCTTCCCGTACGGCGGCAACGGTCTTTTGCAAATCCGTGTGGGCTCCGCCCGGCGGCTCGGGAATCACCTCGTCCACCACGCCCAGGGCCCAAAGGTCGCGCGCGGTGAGCTTCAGGTTTTCCGCAGCCTGCGGAGCAAATTTGGCGTCCTTCCAGAGGATGGAGGCTGCGCCTTCCGGGGATATCACGGAGTATGTGGCGTTCTCTAGCATGAGGACTCGATCAGCTGCGGCCAGGGCCACTGCCCCTCCGGAACCGCCCTCGCCGAGGATCACCGCCACCGTCGGTCCAGGATGGCGAAGCATCTGCCAAATGCAGCAAGCGATGGCTCCCGCGATGTTGTGAGCCTCCGCTTGCACCCCAGGATAGGCTCCCGGGGTGTTGATGAGCGTAAGGAGAGGAAGTTTGAGGCGCGCCGCAATTTCCATGATGCGCTTGGCTTTCCAGTAGCCTTGCGCGGAGGCCATGCCGAACCGGGCCTGTCGCTGTTCCTCAGGGGTCATCCCGCGCTGGTGGAAAAGGATAGCTATGCGTTTTCCGGCGAGCTTAGCCACCCCCCCACGCAGGGCAGGATCGTCACTGATGGCGCGATCGCCCCGCAGCTCATAAAAAGCGTCGCATAGGGCCTGGGCGAAAGAGAGGCCGCTTGGCCGATCCGGCCGGCGCGCAAGTTGCACCCGCCCCCACGCGGAAAGACCCTCACAGACCGTGCGTTTGAGCTCCGCGATCTTCTGCTCAAGGATCGCGAGCTCCGCGGAGAGGTCAAGCCCGTTTTCCTGGGCTAAGCGTCGGAGTTCCGCGGCTTTTTCCTCCAGGATCCTCAGGTGCTCCTCGTCGGTCATCCCCCCTCCACCAAGACAGACAGGGCACGCAAAAGTTCCTCCCGCAGCTTGGCGCGCGGCACAACCGCATCCACCATCCCGTGTTCTTGGGCGAACTTCGCGGTTTGAAAACCCGGGGGCAACCGTTCCCCGGTGGTTTGCTCGATCACCCGGGGGCCAGCGAACCCAATCAACGCCCCTTCTTCGGCGATGGTCACGTCCGCGATGCTGCCGATGGAGGCGAGGACTCCACCGGTGGAGGGATAGGTGAGGATGGCGATATAGGGGACTGCGGCTTGGGCGAGGGCCTCGCGGGCCGCCACAACCTTGACCATCTGCAGCAAAGAAAGCACGCCTTCTTGAACCCTTGCCCCACCAGAAGAGACCACGAGCACGAAGGGCTTGCGCTCTTGCGCGGCCAATTCCATGGCGGTGCGGAGTATTTCCCCCACCCCGACCCCCATGCTGCCCCCGATGAAGCGGAAATCCATGGCGGCGAGGATCACGGGGATCCCCCCGATCCTTGCTGATCCTGCCAGGACTGCCTCGAAAAGCCCGGTCTCTTGCCGCGCACGATGCACGCGTTCTTTGTATGGAAGCTGATCGCTGAATCCCAAGGGATCTTCACAGATGCTTGGAGTTGAAAACTCCTGGAAGCTATCGGGGTCGGCCAAAGAAGCGATGCGTTCGCGGGCGGAGAGGAAGAAGTATGCGCCGCAGCGGGGACAGATGTACTGGTTTTCCTGAAGTTTGCGGCGGAACACAAGCTCCCCGCAGGCCTCGCAGCGCACCCAAAGCGGCTCAGGGGGAACTCCTACTTCAACCTCCACGTACCGATCACGTTTATCCCGCCGAATCGGCACGGTCTTCCTCCTTGAGGGAGAGCCCCCCAGAGAGCACTAAAGTGAGGCCTTCGTCCATGGTGAGGTCGGTGGGGATGAGGCGATCCTTGGGGAGGAACAGCACCCAGCCGCTCAAGGGGTTTGGGGCAGTAGGCACATACACAGCTGAGACCTCTTGCCCGAGGGTTTGGCTCACGTGCTTCACCTCCTCCGCAGTGAGCATGCCTAAAACGTAACTTCCGCTACCGGGGAACTCCACCAGCACCACCCGGCCCCGTGGGGTCGTGTTGTGCTGGAAAAGGTAGCGGGAGAGTTGCCGTCCGGTCCAGTAGAGTTTGCGGATGAAGGGCACGCGCAGGAGGGCTTGTTCCAGGGCGCGGAGGGCCAGTTTGCCCAACCAATGCTTAGCGACGAGGCCTGTCAGGAGTATTACCAGGAGGCCAGCAAAAACCTCTGTTCCGGGGATGTAGATGCCAACCGTGCGGCGCAGGAAAGCCGCCAGGGGTGTGTGGGGGCCGAAGAGACCATATGCCCAGCGATACAAGAGCCAAAGCACGAAAGCGGTGAGGGCCAGGGGGAGAAGGGCCATCACTCCCGCAAGAAAGCTGCTCCTCAACCACCGGAAAAACCGCATAGCTAAGAAGTTTTACGGTCTTCCAGTGTTGCTCGCAAAATCCCCGTTGAAGGCCCATGAGAAGCGGGTATCATGAGGTTTGTTGTCGGTTTAAACACAAAGGAGGTGGCAGAAGGTGAAGTGGGTGCAGCCTGATCCCAAACGCGCGAACTGGTACTGGCCAACGGAAGCACTCAAGGCGCGGGCTTGGGTTTCCGATCCCAAGATCTATGAGGAGGCCGCGGCTGATCCCTTGAAATTTTGGGCCAAACAAGCAGAACAGATCGTTTGGTTCACAAAATGGAAGGAGATTTATGTAGATGAGCCTTACGCCTACAAATGGTTCGTTGGTGGCAAGCTCAATATCTCCTACAACTCCCTCGACCGCCATGTCGAGGCGGGGAAGGGTGATAAAGTGGCCCTCATTTGGGAACCTGAACCTCCCACTGAGCCCAACCGCATTCTCACCTATAAGGATCTTTTGGCAGAGGTTTGTCGCTTCGCCAACGTTCTAAAGCGCTTGGGGATCAAAAAAGGGGACCGGGTGGGGATTTATCTTCCCATGATCCCTGAGGCGGTGATCGCCATGCAGGCCTGCGTACGCGTCGGCGCCGTACACACCGTGGTTTTCTCCGCCTTCTCTGCGGAGTCCCTGCGCGATCGCCTCCTTGACTCCGGAGCTCGGCTCCTCATCACCGCCGATGGCTACTGGCGCCGCGGCAAACTGATCGATCTCAAATCCCAGGCGGATCAAGCCCTGACTGGGACCAAGGTGGAGAAGGTCGTGGTCGTGCGTCGCACCGGCTCGCCAGTCCCCATGAATCCCAGCCGGGATCTGTGGTACCACGAGCTTGTGCGGGGTGAGAAAGATTTTTGCCCGGCGGAGCCCCTGGATAGCGAAGACCTAGCCTTCATCCTGTACACCTCAGGGACCACAGGGAAGCCCAAGGGCGTCATGCATACCACCGGCGGTTACGCTGTGCAGGTCTACACCACCTGTAAATGGGACTTCAACCTTCATGATGACGACATCCACTTCTGCACCGCGGATGTGGGGTGGATCACTGGCCACTCTTATCTCAATTATGGCCCCCTCATGAATGGGGTGGCCACCGTGGTTTACGAGGGTTCCCCGGACTACCCTGACTTCGGCCGCATGTGGCAGATCATCGAGAAACACAAGGTGACCGTGTACTACACCGCGCCCACGGCCATCCGCATGCACATGAAATGGGGCGACGAATGGCCCAAGAAGTACAACCTTTCTACACTGCGTGTGTTAGGGACGGTGGGTGAGCCCATCAACGAAGAGGCTTGGCTTTGGTACTTCAAGCTCATTGGGGGGGAGCGCTGCCCCATCATCGACACGTGGTGGCAGACGGAGACCGGAGCCACCTGTGTCCAGGCCCTGCCGGGGATTGGGCCGTTCATTCCCACGGTGGCTGGGCGGCCGTTCCCTGGGATTCGCGCCAAGATCGTGGACGCAGGAGGAACCCCAGTGAAGCTCGGCGAAGGCGGATACCTTGTGATCGAACCGCCGTTCCCACCCGCCCTTACCCGCGGACTTTACGGTGACCCGGAGAAGTTCCGGGCCACTTACTTTGGCGAATTCGGACCGAAACTCTACTTCACCAAAGACGGGGCGCGCATGGATGAGATGGGTAACATCCGCGTCACCGGCCGCGTGGACGACGTGATGAACGTGGCCGGCCACCGCCTGGCCACCGCCGAGGTGGAGGACGCCTTGGCCCAGCACCCTCTCGTGTCGGAAGTCGCTGTGGTTTCCCGGCCCGACGATGTTAAGGGTGAAGTTCCCGTAGCCTTCGTTCTTCTCAAGGCGGGAGCCCAGCCTTCGGAGGAGTTGAAGAAGGAGCTCATAAAGACGGTGGACAAGTACATTGGCCCCACGGCCCGTCCAGCGGAGATCTATTTCGCCGAGGATGTGCCGAAGACGCGCTCGGGCAAGATTATGCGGCGGATCCTGAAAGCTCTGGTGCGGGGCGAACCGGTGGGCGACATCACGACTCTCCGTAACCCCGAGTGTGTGGAAGAGCTCAAACGGGTTGTAGGGTATCGCGGTTAGAGTCAAAAAAGGAGGGGCAGGCCTCCCTGCCCCTCCACGTTTTTGGAGGGGGCCATGACAAAGGCGCACGTTTTCGGTCTTCCTGCAGAACGCGGCCGCTGGATATTCGTGGTCCTGGGTTTTTTGGCCAATGTCTGTATGGGTTCTGTTTACGCGTACAGCGTATTCCGCAAGCCCCTTGAGAGTTATTGGGGTATAAGCGCCACTCAGAGTGGGCTTCCATTCATGATCTTTTTAGCGGTCTTCGCCTTAGGCATGGCTTTAGCGGGAAGCCTGGTGGAGAACTGGGGCCCCCGTCGGACCGGGATCCTCGGGGGATTTCTTGTGGGGCTCGGCTGGGTGGCCGCGCGGTTTTCCCCGAATATTTGGGTTCTCACCCTCCTCTATGGCGTGGTGGCCGGTGCAGGCGTGGGTGTGGCCTACGGTTGCCCCATCGCCGTGGCGGGAAGATGGTTTCCTGACCGCAGAGGATTGGCTGTCGGTCTTACTCTTTCCGGTTTTGGCGCTTCCGCGCTCGTCGTGGCCCCCATCATGAATGCCCTCATCAATCGCTTCGGCCCCTTGAACACCTTCGCTATCCTCGGTGCGATCTTCCTCGTGGTCATGGTCCTTGTTGCTTTACCCATGCGGTATCCCGAGGCTCCGCCCGTCAAGCTCGCCGAAGGCAAAGCGCAAAGGAGGGGCGAGGGAGCGGCCATGAGCAGAGCCCAGATGGTGCGGACGCCCACCTTTTGGGCCCTTTGGTTTTCGTACACCATCGGGTGTTTGGCGGGCCTCATGGCCATCGGTATAGCTGCGCCGTTTGGGCAGGAGGTGGCGAAGCTTTCCGCGGGCGTCTCCGCTGCGGCTGTGTCGGTCTTCGCTGTGTTCAACGGGATTGGACGGCCGCTTTTCGGCTGGCTTACTGACCGGCTCACCCCCCGCAACGCCGGCGTCCTCTCGTTCACCCTCATCTTGCTTGCTGCACTGCTCCTTTACATAGGTGGCACAAATGCGGCTCTCTACTTCCTTGGTTTCTGTCTCCTTTGGTTGAATTTGGGAGCTTGGCTTGCGATCGCACCCGCAGCCACCGCTTCCTTCTTTGGCATGAAGCACTACGGGGAGAATTACGGGATTGTGTTCACCGCATACGGTGCAGGAGCGCTTTTGGGGAACATTTTCTCCGGGATCATTCGGGATATGACGGGATCGTATCTGGCGGTGTTCCCCTGGGTGATGCTTCTTGCTGCTCTCGGTGGCACAGTGGCTTTCCTTGGGCTTCGCCCGCGGCGAGCAAGTCTTTCGGGAAAGTGAAGGTTTGGGGGAGCCTTTTCGGGCCGCCCTTGCTTTAGGGCATGCGATTTGGTTGAACTAAACCTGCTTGAGCTTCACAGGCTAGAACCGTATTCCACATCAACATGGCCACGGTCATCGGTCCCACTCCGCCGGGCACGGGCGTGATGGCCTCGACCTTATCGAGAAGGGCGTGAAAATCCGTGTCGCCTACCAAGCGGAAGCCCGTTTTCTTTGTGGGATCGGGAACACGGTTCACCCCCACATCTATCACCACCGCGCCCGCGCGGACCATGTCCGCGGTGATGGCATGGGGTGCACCCATAGCCGTAATCAGAATCTCTGCTTGGCGTGTGAAATAAGATAGATCAGGGGTGCCCGTGTGGCAAACGGTGACCGTGGCGTTGGCCCCGGCTTTCTTCTGGATTAACAGCGCAAGGAGGGGTTTCCCTACGATGTTGCTGCGCCCACAGATTACTACATGCTTCCCCTCCGGCGAATATCCGCTGCGCAAAAGGAGTTGCCAAATACCATGGGGCGTGCACGGCAAGAGGTAGGGTTCCCCCAGCAAGAGTTTTCCAACATTAACGGGGTGGAAACAATCCACATCTTTCAAGGGATCGAGGGCCGTGACCAGGCGAGCGGGGTTGAGGTGAGGGGGAAGAGGCTGTTGGATAATTATCCCGTGGATATTAGGGTCGGAGTTTAGTTTTTGGATCTCCTTGAGAACCAGGGATTCCGGCGTTTTTTCCGGCAGCACAACGCTTTTTGTGTGGATCCCAAGGCTCCGTGCCACCTCTTCTTTGCGGTTCATGTAGGAGATGGAGGCCGGGTCCTCCCCCACCCGGACCATGGCTAAGCCTGGGGTGATACCAATTTTTTTCAGACGGTGGAAGCGATCCCCAAGCTCTAGAAGGATCGCGTCCGCGATCTTCTGCCCAGAGATGATCTTTGCTGCCATTCCTCCCCGCTCCTACTCCGCCCCAAATGGGCTCAGCTTTTATTGTCAAAAAAGGCCTCGTACTTGGCCAGTTTCCACATCGACGTCGATGTGTCGGTAGGCAGGGGTTGAGGAGGTTCCAGGCATGAGGTTTATGTCCCCGGCAACGGGGCAAAGGAATTTAGCTCCGGTGAAGACAAGGATATCGCGGATGGGAAGCGCCCAACCTTTGGGTACGCCCTTTAGGTTAGGGTTGTGGGAGAGCGAAAGGTGGGTCTTAACCATCACAGTGAAGAACTGCGTGAAGTCCCCGTTCTCTTCCAATTTCCTGACTTTGCCCTCGACCTGTGGGTCCCATTCCACGCAATCTGCCCCATAGATTTCGCGAGCAATGATCTCCACGCGTTCCCGCAGCGGCATTTTTAATGGGTAGAGAAAGCGGAAGTCTACGGGCTCCTCACAGGCTTCAATTACAGCGTCCGCGAACTCCAGGGCCCCTTCGCCGCCTTTGCGCCAGTAGTCCCCCACCGCGCAGCGCACCCTTGCCTCCTGCTCCACGCTGCGCCGCACGAGCTCAAGCTCGGCCTCGGTATCCGTTGGGAAACGATTTATACACACCACCGGGACCACTCCGGATTTCTTGACGATCCCAATGTGATGGAGAAGGTTGGGCAAACCCTTTTCCACGAGGGCAAGACTTTCCTTGGCGTAGACATCAGGGATGGGCCGACCGGACACTACTCGCGGCCCTCCCCCGTGCATTTTGAGGGCCCGGATGGTGCAAACGATCACAGCCACATTGGGTACCAACCCGCTTAACCTGCACTTTACGTTCCAAAACTTTTCAAACCCAATGTCCGCGCCAAACCCTGACTCCGTCACATGGTAATCGAAGAGTTTTAACCCCAAAAAATCACCGATGATGGAGGATTGGCCCAAAGCGATGTTGGCAAAGGGCCCGGTGTGGACCAAGACTGGCTGGTACTCCACCGTGCAGCAGAGGGTGGGGTTTATGGCGTTGCGGAGCCAGGCAGTCATGGCTCCCGCCACCTCTAGATCTTCACAGGTCACAGGGTTCCCCCGCTTGTCGTAGGCTACGGTGATCTGCCCGATACGCTCCCGCAGATCCCTTAGATCTTTGGCGATGGCCAAAATGGCCATTATTTCACTAGACGTGGAGATTTGAAATCCTGATTCCATAGGGAGTCCATTTTCCTTCCCCCCAAGGCCGATGACGATTTGTCGAAGCGCTTGCGCACAGAAGTCCATGGCCCAGCGCATTTGCACCCGGCGTGGATCGATGTTCAAACGCCGTATTCCCCGGCTCGCCAGTTCCTCATCGGAGTAGTTGAATTCATGTTGGAGCCGGGCGGTGAGGGCGACCATCGCTAGGTTGTGGGCATTCGTGACGGCATCGATGTCGCCGGTGAGGCCGAGGGAGAATTCTGCCAGGGGGATGAGGAGGGCGTTGCCGCCGCCAGCCGCGGTCCCCTTGAGGTTGAAGGTTGGCCCAGCGGAAGCCTGCCGAACACAGCCTCCTGCGTTCTTGCCGCGCTTGGCCAGGCCCTCAATCAAGCCCAGGGTGGTGGTAGTTTTTCCCTCTCCAAAAGGTGTAGGGGTGATGCCTGTGACCACGATGTATTTCCCATTTCGTTTTTTTCTGAGCCGCTCCATGATCTTGCGGTAATCAAGTTTGCAGATGCGTCCGTAAGGGATGATCTCGTCTTTTTGCAGCCCTAATCTGGCGGCCCACTCCTCAGGCCTGGGCATCTGCTTTTCTGCCTCCGCGGCGATTTGCCAATCCTTGAGGGTCGTGGGGTCAAACGGCATCGGCCCTCCTTCGCCCAGCAAAAAAGTTTTGGGAGGCCACTTTACTCCAAAGGCTTGGCCGCTAAAATCACGCTTTCTTCGGTCTTGTACTCCAGCTTGAACCCGCGTCGCTCGAAAATCCTGATCATGCGGATGTTGTCGGGCGTGGTTTCCGCGGTAACGCGACGTATTCCCCAGCTTCTTGCGATCTCCAGCGCGTAATCCGTGAGGATCCCGCCCAAGCCCTTGTTCTGCCAGGGATCGGCCACGAACACGGCGTACTCCGCGTTCATACGGTCCGGATCAGCGATCAACCGGCCCACCCCGACCATGCGCCTCCGCCCATCCTCTTCCACAATCCCCACAATGGCCATCTCCCGGTCATAGTCGATGAAGCAGTAGGGAATAGCCATTTGGTGCGTGGTCTCCTTGAAAATGTAGCGGAAACGAAAGCGGATGGATTCACGGGAGGAGATGGCAAGCATCTCGTGCCAAAGGGGTTCGTCCTCCGGGCGAATGGGGCGGAGAAACACCCGGGTCCCGTCCTTTAGGGTCACCCAACGTTCGTAGCCCTCGGGATAAGGGCGGATGACGAGGTGGCTATAGGAGCGTTGTGGTGTGAGCAAAGCTTTCTCGTCCACCACAACCCGGGCGTCCACGGCGATCACCTCTTCCGGGGTTACCACGAGCGGATTCACGTCGATCTCTTGGATCTCCGGGAAATCCGCCACGAGGTAGGAGAAGCGCATGATCACTTCCAGAAGTTTTTCCACGTTCATGCGGGGCCGGCCGCGGTAGCCCTGGAGGAGCGGCCAGATCCGCAGGGATTGCAAAAGGTGCGTGGCCAGGCGCTCATTTAGCGGGGGGAGGCCAAGGGCGCGGTCGCGCAACACCTCCGCTGTCACTCCCCCAGCTCCGATCATGATCACCGCCCCGAACGTCGGGTCCTTCTTAGCCCCCAGGATCATCTCCACCCCCCGGCCAGTGGGGGCCATACGCTGTACGGTTACGCCCTCGATCCGCGCGTTCGCTGCGCGCTCTTTGACGTTGGCCAAAATCCCCCGAAAAGCCTGGCGCACCCCTTCCTCGCTGAGCACCCCCACCACCACCCCCCCTACATCCGTTTTGTGGGTGATGTCTGGGGAATGGATCTTCATTACCACAGGGAACCCCAGTCCGTGCGCGATTTTTACGGCTTCCTCTTCCGTGCGCGCCAATTCCGGCATGGTCACGGGGATACCGTAAGCGGCCAATAACGCCTTAGATTCTCGCTCACCAAGGATTTTTTCCTTTTGGAAAAGGGGAAGAAAATCCTCACGGATCTTGCTCCGGTTCACGGTGAACTCCACGGGGATCTCCCTGGGGGTCTGATAAAGGAGGTCCAGATTGCGCCCGTAATCCACAAGGTGCATGAATGCCTGCACGGCCTGATCAGGGGTAAGATAGGTGGGGATCCCATGTTGGTTGAGGATACGAATGCCTTCCTGTACGGCTGTTCCCCCCATCCACGCTGCTAGCACAGGTTTAGCTGATCTTCTTGTGACCTCCGCCACCGCGCGGGCGGTGCCAGTGGGGTCGGTCATGGCCTGAGGGGTGAGGATGACTAAGACCGCATCCACCTGGGGGTCGTCGAGGACCACTTGCAGGGCCTGGGCATACCGCTCAGGAGACGCGTCTCCCAACACATCCACCGGATTCCCATGGGACCAAAAGGCTGGGAGGATCTGGTTGAGCTTTTCCATGGTTTCCGGGGAGAGCTCAGCGAGTTGTCCCTGGCGGGCGATGAGGGCGTCTGTGGCCATAACCCCTGGCCCGCCAGCGTTGGTGACGATGGCCAAGCGCGGTCCCAAAGGGGGGCGCACGCGGGCCACGAGTTCCGCGGTGTCGAAGATTTCCCCGATCTCGTAGACGCGGACGGCTCCGGCGCGGCGGAAGGCCGCGTCATACACGGCATCCTCCCCGGCCATGGCCCCGGTATGGGAGCTCGCGGCCCGTGCGGATTCCGCAAACCGCCCGGCCTTGTACACCACAATGGGTTTGGTGCGGGAGAAAGCGCGCGCGGCGGACATGAACCGCCGGGCCTCGGTGATGGATTCCACATAAAGGATGATGGAACGCGTGCGCTCATCCCCCCCAAAGTAGTCGATGAGGTCGCCGAAGGTCACATCCACCATGTTGCCAATGGAGACGAAGTAGGAAAAACCGATTCCCTCCTCAATAGCCCAGTCCAAAACCGAGGTGCACAGGGCGCCGGACTGGGAAATGAAGGCCACATGGCCATCGGAGGGCATAGCGGCGGCGAAGCTCGCGTTGAGACGGAGTGCAGGTACGATCACCCCTAAACAGTTTGGGCCAATAACCCTCATTCCATCGAATTTTTGAATCGTCTCCTTTACCCGCTCCTCCAGCCGACGGCCTTCCTCCCCAGTCTCCTTAAACCCGGCGGAGATGATGATCACCCCGAGGATTCCAGCTTCCCCACACTGGTGGAGAAGCTCAGGCACAGTGGCCGCAGGGGTGCAGATGATGGCCAGGTCCGGCACACGGGGCAGACTCCGCACATCCGGATAGGCATGGATCCCTTGGATTGCTTCGTACCTGGGGTTGACCGGGTACACTACCCCAGGGAACCCTGAGCCGATTAGGTTTTTCAGGACAGTGTACCCGACGCTTCCCGGATTGTTACTTGCACCGATAACGGCAACCCGTTGCGGTTTGAAGATCTTGTCGAGATTACGGATGCTCATCCTTGCCTCCAAGCAATCATAGAGGAAAAGGAGGGATGAGGAAAGGAGAGCGATGGCGGACGTGGAGCGCTGGAAGAGGGAGGCGGCCGAGGCCGCGGTGGAGCTGGTGCGGCCGGGCATGATCATCGGCCTTGGCCATGGATCCACGGCGCGGTATGCCCTCCACAAACTCGCTATGCTCATTCGGTCTGGAAAACTGCGGGACGTGCGTGGTGTCCCGTGCTCAAAAAAAGTGGAGGAGGAAGCGCAAGCTTTGGGTATCCCCTTGACCACCCTGGAAGAGTGCCCTGAGCTAGACCTCACCATCGATGGCGCGGACGAGATCGATCCCGCGCTCAACGTGATCAAGGGTGGCGGTGGGGCCATGCTTCGCGAAAAGATTGTGGCGCAAGCCACAAGATACCAAGTGATTGTCGCCCACGAGGGCAAGCTTTCCCCACGGCTGGGCACGCAGGCCGCCGTACCCGTGGAGGTGCTTCCCTTCGGCTGGCGGACGCACTTGCCCTTCTTGGAAAGCCTTGGGGCAAAAGTTTCCTTGCGTCTGGACCAGCAAGGGGTACCCGTTCGCACCGATCAAGGCAATTACATCCTCGATTGCTATTTCGGTCCGATTCCCCAGCCCGGGGAACTCGCCCAAGCGCTTGATGCTCGAGCGGGGATCCTTGGGCATGGGCTCTTTGTTGGTCTTGTGGACGAAGTCTTTGTGGCCGGCCCCAGGGGGCTGCGCCGGTTGCGAGCCTAGCTCTTCCCACTGTTCCTTGGTACGCTTTTTTCGATGGAAAAACTCTTGTTGAAACTTGCGGAGGTAGAGCGCGAGCTCCAGCAGTTGGAGGCGCTTTTGAGCGATCCCTCGGCGCCGGCTCGTCCGGATTTTCCTGAACTTTCGCGGCGCTACAGCCGTCTGCGGCTGATCGTGGAGAAAGGCGGGGAGCTGCGCCGGGTCTTGCACAACATCGCAGAGGAGGAGGAACTCCTGCGCGAAAGCGATGACGAGGAACTGGCAAGGGCCTTGCGACAAGAGCTTGAGCGCGATCGGGAAACCGCGGAGAGATTGGGTCAGGAGCTACGTCGCCTTTTGGTCCCGCCGCATCCTGACGATCACAAGAACGCGATCGTGGAGATCCGTGCCGGAGCGGGGGGCGAGGAGGCCGCGCTTTTTGCGGCTGATCTATTCCGCATGTACGCCAAGTACGCGGAGAAAAAAGGGTTCAATGTGCGAGTTTTGGATTCGCATCCCACCGATCTTGGGGGGTTCAAAGAGATCGTGTTCGCTGTGGAAGGCCCTGGGGCCTACGGGCTTTTCCGTTACGAATCCGGGGTGCATCGGGTGCAACGCGTTCCCGAGACGGAGGCAAGTGGCCGCATCCACACCTCCACCGCCACGGTAGCGGTCCTCCCCGAAGCAGAGGAGGTGGAGGTTGAGATCAATCCAGACGAACTCAAAATCGAGACGTTTCGCTCCTCAGGGCCTGGGGGACAACACATGCAGAAGAACGAGACGGCAGTACGCATCACCCATATTCCCACGGGGATCGTCGTGACCTGTCAGGAAGAGCGGTCTCAGCACCGCAACAAGGAGCTGGCTCTACGCGTGCTGCGGGCGAAGCTGCGCGAGCTTGAGGCGCAGAAAAAGGAGGCGGAGCTGCGGGAAAAGAGGCGGCGGCAGATCGGGACAGGCGAACGCTCCGAGAAAATCCGCACCTACAACTTCCCCCAGAACCGGGTCACCGACCACCGCATCGACCTCACCGTCTATCGTCTTGAGGACGTTTTGGAAGGGGAGTTAGATCTGGTTGTGGAGCCCCTTTTGGCTGAGGAGGCCGCCCGCCTCCTTTCCGAAGACTAGCGAGAACTGCACAGTCTCCGGGCCGCACGGCATGAGGTGCTAAATCCCCCACGGGACCAAAGAATGCATCTGGACTGAGGACGTCCCGCATGGACTTTCTTCGGCGCTTAGGGGAATACATCCACGGGCAACGGGGGCAGAGCGAAGCCACCTCCGGGAAGGCGCGGCCTTTGTGGAAGAGCCTGAATGAAACCACGACTAAGCTCTCCGACCGCTTGCTGGGTTTGGAAACCATTCCTGGTTAAGCCGCGCTTCGGGCTCTTTTCTGCCGCTCCTTAGCAAGCAGAAAGCCCTGGTCAAAAATATCCAGGCATAAGAGCTTTTCCTGAGCGATCGTAATCTTTTTTCGCCGGCTAGGGAAGGTAGCGCTTCATGGCCTCGCGGGCCCGCCGTTCCTCTTCCTCCTCGATGAGTTTGCGGCGTTTGTCCGCCTTGGTGAGCCCTCTAGCCAAAGCTAGTTCCACCTTGGCCAAGCCCCGCTCATTGAAATAAAGGGAGAGGGGGACCAAGGTGTATCCAGCGCGCCCCACCTTTCCGATCAGGCGGGCGATCTCCCGCTTCCGCAGGAGGAGTTTTTTGGGCCGCTCCGGATCGTGACCGAAGTGTCCGGCCTGCTCGTAGGGCGCGATATGCATCCCATAGAGCCAGACCTCGCTACCTTCTACTTTAGCGTAGGCCTCCTCGATGGATACCCGGCCGGCGCGGATGGATTTCACTTCTGAGCCCTTGAGGACTAGCCCAGCCTCATAGACTTCCTCGATGTGATAATCGCGGCGAGCGCGGCGGTTTCTGGCCACAAAACGTCTTTCACCCATCACTCCACCGTCACGGTTTTCGCCAAATTCCTAGGCTGGTCCACATCCGTGCCCCTCAGGCGCGCGATGTGGTAGGCCAAAAGCTGAAGAGCTGGGCTGAATGTGAAGGGGAGGAGCACGCGTGATGCTTGGGGAAGAAGGAGGAGATGGTCGGAGAGCTCCCGAAGTTCTGGGGTTTCCTCATCAGCGAAGACCAAAAGGATGCCGCGCCGGGCCTTGGCCTCCTGGATATTGGCGAGGGTTTTGTCGGGAAGCTCCTTGCGGGAATAAAGCACCACCACCGGCATTTGTTCATGGATCAGGGCGATCGGCCCGTGCTTCATCTCCCCCGCGGCATAGCCCTCCGCGTGGATGTACGAGATCTCCTTGAGCTTAAGTGCACCCTCCAACGCCAAGGGGTAAAGGAGCCCCCGGCCGAGGTAAAGGAAGTTCGAAAAGGTGTAAAACTTTTGCGCTAAATTTTCTATTGTTGGCTCGCGCCGCAGAACCTCTTCCACAAGGCGCGGGGCTTGGCTCAGCTCTTCCTTCAGTTCCTGAAGTTCTCGCTCGGAAAGGAGGCCGCGGCCGCGCGCCAGCCACCCGCCCAAAAGCGCCAAAGCCGCAATCTGGGCACTGAAAGTCTTCGTTGCTGCCACCCCGATCTCCAGGCCGGCGCGGGTGTAGAAAACCGCGTGGGATTCCCGGGCGATGGCCGAGCCCACGATGTTCACCACCCCGATCACCTGGGCGCCGCGCTCTTTCGCGCCCCGTACGGCCATCAAGGTATCGATGGTCTCGCCCGATTGGGACACCGCCACGACCAAGGTGTTTTTCCCCACGGCTGGCCCCTTATATCGGAATTCTGAAGCGACTTCCGCCGTCACCGGTAGCTGCAAAAGCGGCTCCCAAAGGTATTCCACGACAAGAGCGGCGTGGTAAGAAGTGCCGCAGGCCACGAGGTAGATGTGCTCCACCTGAGAAAGGTCCAGCCCGCAAAGCCCCTCTTCCCAAGGCGTGGAAAGCTCGCTTCTTAGGGTATCGGCCAATGCCCGCGGTTGCTCGTGGATCTCCTTTTCCATGAAATGGCGGAACCCTAGCTTTTCCGCGGCAAGGGGGTCCCAGGGCACGTCGTGGAAGCGCGGTTCCTTTGGGTTTCCCTGGCGGTCCCAGATCTCCAGCCTTCCCGGTGTGATCCGGGCTATCTCCCCGTCTTCCAAGAAGTGGAAGGTCCGCGTGTAGGGGAGGAGGGCGGGCACGTCGGAGGCGAGGAACCCCTCCCCGGGGAGGATCCCTACGACGAGGGGGCTTCCCTCGCGAGCCACCACGATTTCCTGGGGATGCGCGGCATGGATTACGGCCACGGCGTAGGCGCCACGGGCCCCGGCCAAAGCCCTGCGCACCGCCTCAACCAAATCCCCGGCATAATTCTCTTCCACCAGGTGCACTAAGGTTTCTGTATCCGTTTGCGACCGGAAAAGGTGCCCTCTTGCCAGGAGTTTTTCCCGTAGTTCGCGGTGGTTCTCGATGATGCCGTTGTGGACGAGGGCGATTTTTCCCGTGCAGTCCATGTGGGGGTGAGCGTTCTCCTCGGTGGGAAGGCCATGGGTGGCCCAGCGGGTATGGCCGATCCCGAGGTTCCCGGATATCCCGCTTTCCAGCACCGCTTGTTTTAGGTTTTCCAATTTCCCCACGCGGCGGAGGAGAAAGAGGCCTTGTGGGGTGAGCACAGCGACCCCGGCGGAGTCGTATCCTCGGTATTCCAGGCGGGAAAGGCCGGAAAGCAGAATATTCTGAGCCCCGCGGGGCCCAACGTACCCGATGATCCCACACATGGCTAGGCATTATAGCCTGAGCGTAATGCGTGCCATGTTCACCTTTGCCTTCCGCCCGTATAATGGTGAGGTGTAAGGAGGCGGAGATGCGGGAGGCGGAAGTCCGAGCACTGCTTATGGATCCGGCCACGAAAAGCCCGGTGATACTCCTTAAAGATCGCAACTCCACAAAAGCTATGCCCATCTGGATCGCAGAACCCGAGGCGATCTCTATCGCTTTGGAGCTCCAAGGTCAGCGCTTCCCCCGGCCTCTTCCGCATGACCTCATGAAGGAGCTCCTCGCTGTGCTTGGCGCAACCCTCGTGCAGGTGGTGATCACCCAGATCAAGGACGGCGTGTTCTACGCCAAACTGGTTTTGCGTGATGCCCAAGGTGAACTAAAAGAGTTGGATTCCCGCCCGTCTGATGCCATCGCCCTGGCCCTGCGGGTGCAGGCCCCCATCCTCATCGCCGACGAGGTCTTCGAGCAGGCTGCGATCGAGTCACCCTTCGCCGAGGAGGAGCAGTTCGAAAAATTTGTCGAGCACGAGCTTTCCTTCGCTGAGCTCAGACGCCGCTTGCAGGAATGGGAATCCGAATCCAACGACTAGGGAAAGGCTCAAGGATAAGGAGCTCACGCAGTTCTAGACCAGTGTTCACGGCCACCTCTTCCACCTTCACCTCGACCGTTTGCCCTTGAGGGTTCACTGCACGGATACGCTGCGGCAGCCTGAAATTTTCGCTGAGCTCGATCTCCACGGTAGGGAAAGCGCCAGCAAGGCCAGTTATGCGGGCGATGTTCTGTGCAAGCCAGCTCACCCGGATTCTGTCCAAAGAGATTGCGCCAAACCCACCCAAAAGCTCGGGGAGGGCCTCTTTGGGGAAACGTGCTTCCAGGCCCAAAGAGAGGCTGGGGCGAAAATGCACAAGGAGCCAGCCCTCCGGCACCGGCCGCAGGGCATAGACCTCCCCGCGCAATCCCGCGGGTTCCAAGATCTCCAGCCGCAAAGCAAGTCCGGGAAGGTACCGCACCTCCAGGCGCAAGGTGGGTTCGCCCGGCTTGGTCAAAGTGAGCGTGGCTTGCAGATCTTGTACCCCAGCCCAAGCTTGGGTCACCTCGACCAGACGCTGGAGGGCCTGCTCGTTTTCGTCCGGAAAAAGGTAGGGTCCCAATAGCAAGGCGCCGAGCAAAAGCCCGGCACCAAGCAAGACGAGGATAATCCCCCAGTTCACGCGCAATCCTACCCCAAGACTTTGCCATTTGCCTACGCTACTTGGTTTGCATAAAATCAGTGTTTGGTGAGGGCCATGAGATTACGCACGGTTCGGGAGATTGACCCCTGGGGGAAGAAAGTCCTTTTCCGAGCGGACTTAAACGTGCCTCTTGCTGATGGAAAGGTAGCCGACGATTCTCGAATTCGCGCGATCCTTCCCACGCTGCGCTGGCTTTTGGAGCGGGGGGCGCGGGTGGGGGTGTGCTCGCATTTGGGCCGGCCGGAAGGGAAAGTAGTGGAGGAGCTGCGGCTCAAACCCGTGGCGGAAAGGCTCGGGAAGCTTTTGGGGAAGCCTGTGCCCTGCCTTTCCGACTGTATCGGCCCCGAGGTGCGCAAAGCCCTGGAGGCACTGAAACCCGGCGAGCTACTCATGCTAGAAAACGTGCGCTTCCATCCTGGCGAAGAGGAAAATGATCCGAAGTTCGCCAAGGCTTTGGCTGAGCCGTTCGACATTTTCGTGAACGATGCGTTTGCCACCGCCCACCGGGCGCACGCCTCAACCGTGGGGGTCGCCAAATATCTTCCGGCCTATGCTGGCTTTCTCATGGAGCGTGAGGTTGAGGTCCTCTCCGAGCTTCTTAGCAACCCACGCCGACCTTTTTACGTCTTGGTTGGTGGGAAAAAGGCCAAGGACAAACTCGGGGTCCTCACCGGGCTCCTTCCTCACGTGGATGGATTCCTCATTGGCGGCGGGGTGGCCTTCACCTTCTTGGCTGCCCAAGGACTGAAGGTGGGGAAATCCGTGCTCGATGAGAAACTCCTTCCCACCATCAAGGATCTCATCAACCAGATCCGCGAGAAGGGCAAAGAGCTACATCTTCCTGTGGATGTGGTGGTGGCACCGGAGCTCAAAGAGGGCGTAGAGGTGAAGGTCATCTCTGTGCAGGCCATACCCGAGGGGTGGATGGGCTTGGATATTGGGCCGGCCACGGTGGGGCGCTTTGCCGAGGTGATCCAGCGGGCTGGCACGGTGGTTTGGACTGGCCCCATGGGGGCATTTGAGATCCCGCCTTTTGCCAAGGGCACGGAGGCCATCGCTCGCGCCATGATCAGCTCCAAGGCGTTCACGGTGGTGGGGGGCGGCGAGACTGGGGAGGCCGTGGAGAAGCTTGGGCTCACCGAAAAGTTCGGGTACGTGTCCACTGGTGGCGGAGCCACCCTGAGCTTCCTCCAGGGTGAACCCATGCCGGCCCTGGAGGTTCTCCGCGCCGACTGACCCCTGAGCCCCTCGCGCGTATAATATTTGCGGACGCGGGCATAGCTCAGTTGGTAGAGCGTCAGCTTCCCAAGCTGAAGGCCGCGGGTTCGATTCCCGTTGCCCGCTCCAGGTTGGAGGTGCCCCCCTTTGTCGCGTTTTGCGCCATCTTTGGAGGACCTGCGTGTGCGCGTGTTTTCCTGCCGCCGCTGCCCATTGGGCGAAAACCGCACCCAAGTCGTGTTTGGGGAGGGCCGTGCTCCCGCGGAACTCATGTTCATCGGTGAGGCCCCTGGCGAAGTGGAAGATCAAACGGGACGGCCCTTTGTCGGCCCCGCCGGACAACTCCTCACCAAGATCCTTGCGAGCGCCGAAATCCCGCGGGAAGAGGTGTACATCACCAACGTCGTTAAGTGTCGGCCGCCGGGAAACCGTGTGCCCACGCGAGAGGAAATGGCCTCTTGCTGGGAATGGTTGGCCGCACAAATCGGCCTTGTCCGCCCCAAAATAATCGTCACCCTCGGCAATACCCCGACGCATTGGCTTTTGGGGCGCAACGACGGGATCAATGATTTGCGGGGCCGCTTCTTTCCCTGGAAAGGCGGCATCGAGGTCTTCCCCATGTTTCACCCAAGCTATCTTCTGCGCAATCCCATCTCAGCCAAAGGGAGTCCAAAGTATCTCACATGGCAGGACATCAAAGCGGTGAAGGAACGGCTTTCACTCCTCCGCTCCCCGACCCCAGCGAGCTGACGCCAAGCGAACGGCGTCAGCTTGTACAGGAGGTTTTGGAGCACGCGGAGGGACTGCGCCGCGCGAAACGCCACAAGGAAGCGATCGACCTCCTTGTGGACCTCCTCCGCTATGGCGAGGAGAAGGCCACGATTTATTTTCGCCTGGGGAACGTGTACTTCGACGCCGGGGATCTGGCCCGGGCTGAATACGCATACCAGCGCGCCATTCAAGAAGACCCACGTCATGCCTCCGCCCATCACAACCTGGGGGTCGTCTATCGGAAGCAAGGGAAAATTGGAGAATCCGTGAAGATGTTGAAGAAAGCCAGGCGCCTGGAGATGCGCTACCCGCGGAAAGTGGAGCTCTCGCCCGAGCAGAAGAGGGCTCTTTGGCGATTGGCTTGGCCGATGTTGCTCGTTCCCCTTGGGCTTGTGGCCCTGTTCTTCTTGCTTGCCTGGCTTGTGGGGCGCCTCAGCGGGTGATGAACTGCTCGTACAGAGCCTGAGCCCTGTTAGGATCGGCCACGCCTTTGATCAAGGCCCGACCGTCCGGAAACACCGTAAACGAAACACCTCCGCTCTCAAAAAAGAGCAGGCCGTTTTTGATTTCTGCTCGGCCAAGGTCTCGTAGGCGCCGGGCCAAGGCCACCAAATCCAGAGAAATTTTCTCTTTTGGCAGAATCTGCACAGCATCCCCACACAAGGTGACCGCCGGCGCGGCCCTTTGCAAAAACTCAAATTCCCGAGCCACACAGGTCGGACAATTGGAAGCTCGCTCCACGTGAACGGTTTGCGTTTTTTTCCCCCAAAGATCGAGGTAGAGGAGTTCACCCGGGCGGAGGTCCGGGCTCTCTAAAAGCACAGCTAGGGCTGTTGCGGCCTGGATGGCGGCGAGGGCCATGGGCACCGGCCCGAGGATCCCTGCTTCCGCGCAAGTGGGGATGGTCCCCGGCCCGGGTGGATTGGGGAAAAGGCACCGGAAACACGGCCCTTTCTCCGGCACGATGGGCATGGTCATTCCGTAAGTGCTTAAAACCGCGGTGTAAACCCAAGGCTTTTCGTGCTTCACACACGCGTCGTTCACAAGATACCGGGTTTCCAAGTTATCCAGGCCGTCCACGACCATGTCCACCTTGGGCAGGAGTTCCGCGGCGAGTTTTGGGGCAAAGTGGGCGACGTGGAACTCGATGTTCGCTTCAGGATCGATGGCGATAAGCTTCTCCGCGGCCACCTCCGCTTTGGGCCGGCCCACATCCTGAGGGGTGTAGAGGGAAACCCGGTGCAGGTTGTGAATTTCCACGATATCTCGATCCACGAGGATGAGGTTTTTGATGCCTGCGCGGAGGAGGGCTTCGGCAGTGTGCGTGCCAAGGGCCCCGCACCCAGCCACAAGCACTCTCTTCTCTGAAAGCCTCTTTTGCCCCTCGACCCCGATCTGGGGAAGGATCACCTGGCGTGCATAACGGTCGAGCACGTTTAGGATTTTGGGGGAAAAGGGCGGCTGTGCCAAACCGCGCTATCATGGGAGCAGGGAGGGCCAGTGAAATTCCTCTTGGGCCTGATGGTCGTGGTTTTGGTGGGGAGCGTGGGCTGGGCAGTTTCTTGGGAAACGTCTGCTTGGCAGGTGGGCGTGGGCACAGTTTTTGGCTATTTAGGCGGAGCTTTGGGTGCACAGATTGGTGCGGCTGTCGCCCAAGCGGCCGGCTGGGGCCTGATCGACGGCGTTTTGGCGCCGATCCTTTGTGCATACGTGGGCTATGCATTGGGTTCCACCGTAGGTGCGTGGGCCGGTGTGACCTGGACCGGTTTTCGTCTGGGAAGCCTTGGCGATCCTTGGTTCAGTTTGCTTGGTGCTGGCCTCGGCACCGGGCTTGCCTTCCTTCTTGCTTCCTTCACCGACTGGGAATGGGCGTTCTACCTCAGCCCGCCCCTCGCAGCCTTAGGGGCTACCTTAGCTTTCGCTTCTTTTTCGTCTGCGAAAGTTTCAGGAGCTCCGTAGTGTGACTTGAAAATCCTTTGGGTCCAGCCCGGCTTCGGCGAGCACGGCTTGCGTGAATTTCAAAACGTAGAGAGCCGAAGCATGCGTCTCTACGTAGTAACCTTTTACCTCTTTGGGAGCACGCATGCCTTCCGGCGTTTTGGCCACAAGGACCCGCCCTGTTGAGGGGAATCGCAACGGGACGGGCAAGCGGGCGTGTTCCATAGCCCACGCCACGACGGCTGTAACCAGATCGCGCCAGTATTTGATCGAGACTGTTTGGCCGTCAGGGAGATGGAGCTCGTTCGGAGGTTTTGAGCCCTGGGGAATTTTCTTGCGCTCCATCTTGGCCAGCAATTCGGTAAGGCTTAAGCGCCCCTTTGGAGGCGGAACGATCACAGGCTGGGGTGGAACCGCAACCGCGGGCATGGCGGGCCGCCAAAGGGCCAAAAGGACACGCGCGGCTTGGGCCTCCCCCTCCGCAAGGTTGACCACAAAAAGTCTGCGTTTGTCCTTGTCTCGCTCAAACACGTCGTAGAGCTCCCAACGGAGTCCGTCTGTGGTCACAAAATAGGGGACGCCGTTTTGGTAAGCATAGTGAAAGGCCTTATCTTGCGCTCCTTCGAGCTTTTTCCCCAAAGCCTTGGCTTCCACCATCACATGGGGCTTGCCTTCCCAAAGAAGGGCGTAATCCGGAGTACCCGTGTCCGTCGCGAACTCCGGGCGCACTTGTGTAGGGTTCTCTGTATCCCAACCCAGCGCGCGCAACACGGGATCGATGAGGGCGTACCTTGTCAACGCCTCGCTCTTTTCCAAATCTGCACGATGCTTCTCTGCCCTCTCCCGCACCATTTGCAGCACTTCCAAAAGCCTTTCTAAAGCCATCATTAAATGCTAATCTGCGGTTTCTTCCTTGGGCAAATTTTCTTTGAGGCGCTCCAAGAGGCGAAGGAGGAGGGTAGCGTAGGCCCCGGGAGGAAGGGAAAAGGAAAGGGATAGCTTCTGCCGACCGGGGAAAAGCTCGTCCGGCTCGGGTTCTCTGGCCTTTGGTTCGCTGGGCACCACCCAGAGGGCCCGTCCACCCCGCGGAAGATAGGCCCGTTCTACCCCCCGGGCCCGCAGGTCCCTCAGCTCCAGCCCCTCCTCGGCCAGCACCGCCAAAAGCGCACGGCTTCCGGGGTCCTCCCCGCCCGCGCGGACACTTTTAGCCGAGGGCAAGGGGAGGCTCACGTCGAGGAGCTCCCGCTGGAGCTCGAGATCGAGGGGATAGACGGGCACGGCCACTGTGCCCCACGGGAAGCGAAGATGGGCCAAGGCCTGGCTTTTCCCCACGAGCTTCTCGAGGACCCGCGAAGCCACGCGGTTCCAAAGAAAACTCTGGTAGGCGGAAAGCCAAAGGGAGAGGACCCGCGGGGTGATGAGGTTCACCGCCCGCTTGAAATCTTGGGGGTGATCGCAAAGAAAGGTCAGGACACTCCGGAGATTCCCACGCGGCGCTCTCTCCTTGAGAAATTTCCAATCCCCCCAATGCTCACGCGCAATTTTCTTGAACCGCAGCACCGGCGGTGGATCGCCAGCCAGGGGCTCGGCCAAATACGCGCGCAAAGCCTCTTCCCAACGGCCAAGGAGAAGGAGTTTCCCCGGAAAGCCAAACCGGGCGCTCCACGACCCGAAGCGTTGAAGGTCGAAGTAATTTGGGAACCCTTCTTTGCTCACGATTTCAAACCGCACAGTGATTTGCCTGACTTCCTCGGTGCGGATATCCCGCAGGGTCACGGTGAACTTGTTTCCGGCTAGATCTTGCGAGACTAAGTGCCGAGCGCTGAACCCCAAGAGTTTTGCAGAAATCCCCGGTATCTCTACGGAATCGGGGAAATTTCTCTTTCTGGCCCTGATTGAGCAGTGCTGGATCGCCACAGCCACTTTGTCCTTGAGGGCTGGGAAGTGGATTGCGGATGGCGGCACGCCCAGGGCCGAGGCCAAGCGCACCTGAGCTTCCAAGGTGGTCAGGTTTCTTTTTTCCACGCGGAAAACGGCATATGGTCCCTCTGCGCAAACCGCGATCTTGAGGAGCTCCTCCACGCGAAAATCCTCAGGAATAGTCTTGATACGCACCGCGCACCCCCAAACCTCAGGATTTTCCCGGCTATTGGGCAAATCTCTGCTCGGCCGGCCCTTCTACCACCGTCTTCTGCCAGCTTCCGGAAAGAAGCAATGCCAAAGCGATGAGGCCGCTCACCACGTTGGAAAGGGACATGCCCCACCAGACTCCGCTTGCTCCCAATCCCAACGTGAACCCAAAAAGCCAGGAAAGAGGGATGCGCAAGAGCCAAAGCCGGAGAAAACCAAGGAGCATGGTGGGAAGGTTGTGGCCAGCGCCGCGGTAGATGGACATTGCGGCAAAGAATGTGCCCAAGAACGGCATGCTCACGGCGAAAGCCCCGATGAAGCTGGCGCCCATATTGATCACGTCGGGACGGCTGGGCATGAATACGGCCACAAGCATCCTTCGCAGTGGCCAAAGGAACGCGGCTTCCAAGGCAAGCACGCCTACAAGCAGGGTTATGCCCTTGCGCACTAGCTCCCGGGCCCGCGCGAACTTCCCGGCGCCCAGGGCTTGGCCAACCATGGTCGTCAGCCCCACCCCCAGGCCATCGGTGAGGATGAAGAGCATCCCCAGGATGCGGTCACCGATGCCGTAGCCAGCGAGAGCGGTGGCGGCATCCGGGAGCCGGCCGATCACCGCGGTCATGACCACAAACCCAAAGGCCATGCTCGATTGCCCTAACGCCGCAGGGATTCCGATCCGCAAACCCTTCGCGATCCATGCGGCACGGGGCCTAAGGCGAGAGCGCACGATCTTGAGCACGCCCTTTCCGCGGACAAAAAGGGCGAGAAAAACAAGGGTGCTGATGCCCTGGGAGGCCACGGTGGCATAGGCTGCGCCAACGATGCCCATGCGTGGGATTGGCCCCCAACCCAAAACCAGTGGTGCGTCCAAAGCCATGTTCAAAACCGTGCCCGTGCCCATAACCAGGAGAGGGGTGACGGTATCACCCGTCGCTGCCAAGGCCGAATAGAACAGGCCAGGCAAAACCATGGTGGGAAGGCCAAGGAAAATGATCTTGATGTACAGCGCCGCGGCCTCAGCCACGCCCGTTCTTCCCACAAGAAGCCGAAGGAGGGGTGGCGAACACACATAACCCAGACCGGCGAAGAGCACGCTGGCGCCAAGGGAGAGGGTGAAGAGTTGGTTTAGGGCGAAATTAGCTTCCCCAGGTTTCCCTGCACCGATGTACTGGGCCACAAGAGCGCTGGCTGCGGCGCCAGCAAATCCTGAGATGAACGAGATGAGGAACCAAATGATCGGCCAAGACACCTGGATTCCCGCCATGGCTTCCGCGCCGCTGCCAGCGGGAAGCCGCCCGATCCAAAAAGCATCAGCCAGGTTGTACAAGGTAAAAAGAAGCGAACCCAAGACGGCGGGCAGCCCGATCCGGGTCATCGTGGGCAAAGCTGGTCCGCTCAGGATTTCCTGAGTTGACGGGGAACGAAAGCGCATAAGCAAGCTTCCCCGAAAAACTCCGGTTATACCAACGTCGCAAAGGCCGCGATCTTCTCGGCCAGAATGCCCATTCCTCTCTGCCAGAATGCCGGCGAGGAAAGATCAAACCCGAAGCGCTGGGCCAGCTCGGCCACGGGGTACATCCCTACGGAAGCCAAAAGCTCCTCGTAGCGGGCGAGGAACTTCTCCCCCTCCTCCCGGTAGCGCTCGTAAAGGCCAAGCCCAAAAAGGAGCCCGAAGGTGTAGGGGAAGTTGTAGAAGTCCGCGCCGTAGTAGTGGGGTTTCACGGCCCACATGTAGGGGTGGCAGGTGGCCAGGGCCTCGCCGTACGTGGTCCGCTGG